>NZ_JBLQUK010000003.1:0-233704 GCF_047872805.1 Qipengyuania sp. ASV99
TTCGGCGCAGCGGCAGTTGGCAACTCGACCACGGCCATCGGCGGCGAATCGCTGGCTCAAGGCCCCGGCGCGACCGCCGTGGGCTGGCGCTCAGTAGCGTCAGCAGAACGGGCGCATGCATTCGGTCACCTTGCCAACGCTTTGGGCGTGCGCTCGCTGGCGATAGGTGAAGCGGCGATTGCCAACAGCGATTTCTCGATTGCACAGGGCGATAACGCCGAAGCTGACGGACTTTCGTCCATCGCTATTGGTAACGCATCGGTTGCGGCGGGTGTAGATGCGCTCGCCATCGGCGGCGACGATGCTGGGTTCGGCGCAGCGGCAGTTGGCAACTCGACCACGGCCATCGGCGGCGAATCGCTGGCTCAAGGCCCCGGCGCGACCGCAGTCGGTTGGCGATCAGTAGCAGACGCAGAACGCGCCCATGCTTTCGGTCACCTTGCCAGCGCGACGGGCATCCGTTCGCTCGCGGTCGGCGAAGCGGCCAGTGCCTCAGCAGAACTCGCTGTTGCAATCGGCAACCAAAGCTCTGCCACGGCCACCAATTCTGTCGCGCTGGGTGCGGGCTCGCTCGCAGATCAGGCTGACACCGTTTCGGTTGGCGCGGTGGGCAGCGAACGCCGGATCGTCAATGTCGCCGCTGGCACGGCCGACACTGATGCGGTGAACTTCGGTCAGCTGAGCGATGCGACCGACGATATCGCCACCAACACCACCAACATTGCCGCCAACACTGCAAATATCGCCGCGAATATGACTGCGAGCGGTGCCAACGCTGCTGAGCTCGCGTTCTTCGCGGTGAACAGCGCGGGCGGCGCGGCTGTGGCAACAGGCGATGCGGCGATAGCGATTGGCAACGATTCGCAGGCAACTGGCGTCGATGCAGTCGCAATTGGCGGCGATGATGCCGGGACCGGCGCACAGGCGCTGAGCAATTCGACGACCGCGATTGGCGGCGAAGCCTTCGCACAGGGCCCCGGCGCAACCGCTGTCGGCTGGCGTTCAGTGGCTTCGGCGGAACGCGCGCAGGCATTCGGCCATCTCGCCAACGCCCTCGGCATTCGCTCGCTGGCGATAGGTGAAGCGGCGATTGCGAACAGCGATTTCTCGATTGCGCAGGGCGATAACGCCGAAGCTGATGGGCTTTCGTCCATTGCCATCGGTAACGCATCGGTTGCGGCGGGTGTCGATGCGCTCGCCATTGGCGGCGATGATGCCGGGTTTGGCGCGGCGGCGGTGGGCAATTCGACCACGGCCGTCGGCGGCGAATCGCTGGCTCAAGGCCCCGGCGCGACCGCGGTTGGCTGGCGTTCGGTAGCATCGGCGGAACGCGCCCATGCGTTCGGTCACCTTGCCAACGCCCTCGGCATTCGCTCACTGGCGATTGGTGAAGCGGCGATTGCGAACAGCGATTTCTCGATTGCGCAAGGCGACAACGCCGAAGCCGACGGGCTTTCATCCATTGCCATCGGTAATTCCTCGGTCGCATCGGGCGTCGATGCGGTTGCGCTTGGCGGAGATGACGCAGGTTCAGGCGCCTCGGCATTGGGCAATTCGACCACCGCACTGGGCGGCGAAGCCTTTGCGCAGGGTCCCGGTGCAACCGCAGTCGGCTGGCGTTCAGTCGCGGATGCAGAACGCGCACAGGCCTTTGGCCACCTCGCCAACGCCACCGGCATTCGTTCGCTCGCGGTTGGCGAAGCGGCCAATGCCTCGGCAGATTTCGCCATCGCGCAAGGTGACAATGCCGCGGCCAGCGGGCTGGCATCGATCGCCATCGGTAACGCATCGAGCGCGACCGGGATCGACGCGCTTGCCATTGGCGGCGATGATGCAGGGAGCGGCGCGACCGCAGATGGCAATTCGACCACCGCGATTGGCGGCGAAGCCTTTGCACAGGGCCCCGGCGCAACCGCAGTCGGCTGGCGTTCGGTCGCGGATGCGGAACGCGCGCAGGCGTTTGGCCACCTCGCCAATGCTGGCGGCGTGCGTTCGCTCGCAGTGGGTGAAGCGGCAAGCGCAGAAGGTCTCGCCTCGATTGCGATTGGTAACCTTTCCAGCACAACTGGAGACAATGCCATCGCGCTGGGCGACGGTGTAACGGCCGGCGCAAATGAGGTTGCGATCGGCAATGCCAACAACACCTACACATTTGCCGGGCTTGCCACCGGCGGGGCGACACAGCTTGTCACCGTCGACATGAACGGCGTGCTCGGTTCGACCGATGCCAATACGCTGGTGACCTCGGGCTCCAGCGGCACCGGCACTGATAGCACGGCGGTGGGTGACGGCGCGATTGCTTCGGCAGCAGGATCAACCGCCTTTGGTGACGGCGCGCAGGCGACATCGGTCAATTCGACCGCTATCGGTTTTGGCGCGGTTGCCAGCGGATCGACCGCTGTGGGCGCCAATGCGATGGCCACCGGAGCCAATTCGGCAGCCTTCGGGCGCGATGCCTCGGCCACATTCGCCAACAGCACGGCGCTGGGCGAGCTCAGCGGTGCCAATGAAGCCGGCGCGCTGGCAGTCGGCACCGGCGCTCAGGCGAACGGGATTGATGCAGTTGCCATCGGTTCGGACAACGCCGGTGCGGCCTTCACTGTGGCTTCGGGCCCGTCGACCACGGCGGTTGGCGGTGAAGCGGTGGCGATGGGTGCAGGTGCCTCGGCCTATGGATGGCGCGCGATGGCAACGGGTGAACGGGCGCAGGCCTTTGGTCACCTTGCCACGGCGCAGGGTGTCCGCTCACTGGCCATTGGTGAGAACGCCGATGCGCAAAGCGATTTTTCGACCGCCATCGGCAATGAAGCGATTGCCACCGGAGTAGACGCTCTGGCGCTGGGCGACACCGCCCTGGCATCGGGCAATTCGACCACGGCTATCGGCGGTGAATCCATTGCCAACACACCGGGTGCCAGCGCATTCGGCTGGCAGGCACAGGCCACCGGAGCGATGGCAACGGCAGTCGGGCATCAGACCACGGCGTCGGGCGATCAAAGCTTTGCCGCCGCCGAAGATGCGGTCGCATCGGGCAGCAATGCGATTGCAATCGGCAACACCGCACAGGCAACCGGCGGCGATTCGATCGCTATCGGCGGCAATCGTGACGGTGCAACCGGACGGGCAACCATCGCCAGCGGTCCTTCGACAACGGTTGTCGGTGGTCAGGCCATTGCGATGGGGCCGGGCGCAACGGCGTTTGGCTGGCGTTCGGAAGCCACTGCCGAGCGCGCACAGGCCTTTGGTCACCTCGCGGTCGCTTCTGGCGTGCGCTCGCTCGCACTGGGTGAAGCTGCAGCGGCCAGCGGAGCGCAATCGGTCGCCGTGGGTGACCAATCGGTCGCCAGTGGTGCCGGAGCGGTCGCGCTGGGTGCGCAGGCATCGGCCACCGGGGCAAACTCGGTTGCTATCGGTCAAGGCGCTTCAGCCACCAATGACGGACAGGTTGTCGTCGCATCGCTGGATGCCAGCACGGCCAGCCAGACCGGCGGGCTGTTCCTGGTCACCACCGATGCCACTGGAACGCTGGGCCGCACCGGATTGGTCGATACGAGCGCATTTGCATCGCAGGCTTCGGTTAATACTAACACCGCCGGGATTGCCGCAAACGCATCGAACATTCTCGCCTTGCAAACGCTCAGCGCATCCAATGCGAGCCGGGTCGACACCTTGTTCGCTGTGACTGAAAGCAACCGCCGCGCCATCGACCGCGCCAACGAAGGCGTCGCCATGGCGCTGGCGATGGAAAGCCCGATGCTTCCTGCCGGCACCAGCTTTGCTCTGTCGGGCGGGGTCGGCTATTTCGAAGACCAGGGTGCAGGCACCTTCGCCATCAGCGCGCGGGTTTCGGAAAACGCTTCGATCTCTGCCGGGATGGGCGTTGGCTTTGAAAGCGGCGAGGTCGGCGCACGCGGCGGCTTCCAAGTTGCATGGTAAGCCGTTAGACCTCACAGCCATGATGATTATGGCCAAACAATACCTGATGCCGGGGCCCAGCGCCCCGGCATTTCGTTTCGTTCTTCTTGCATTTGTCTTTGCCGGGGCCGCGCTGCCGCTCGCGCCCGCTGTCGCGCAACAAGCTCAGCCCGCGCAGCAAGCCCAGCCGACCGTCCAGCCACCGCCATCCATTCGCCCGACCCCGAGCCAGCTTGAGCTTTCAAAGCTGCTGTGGTCGACGGTCGCCGCGGTCGATCATGCCAATCAGTCAGGCAATTATTCGGTGCTGCGCGATATTTCGGCGCAGGGGTTCCAGATCAATTTCAACCCGGCGCGGCTGACCGAAGTGTTCGCCGGGATCCGCAATCTGAATATTGACTTGTCCAATGCACTGCTGGTGCCGCCGACCTATTACGAAGCCCCGCAATTGGTCAGCAACGATGTGTTCCGGGTGCGCGGCGTGTTTCAGATGCGCCCGATCTCCATCGGCTTCGACATGTATTTTCAGTGGGAGCAGGGTCGCTGGAAACTGTTTGGCATTGATCTTCAGCCGCAGGCTATGGCTGACGGGCAATAAAGTCAGGCGTCGGGCGTCAGGATTGGCCAGCGGGGACAGGCGCCGGACCATGCGCTTCTCCCATGCGCCGGATAGCGGCGACCTTGCGTTCCAGAGGGGTCCAGTCGTCGCCTTCATCAATCGCCGACCACAGCGCCTCGACCTCTTCGATCACCATGCTTTCCGGCGCATCACAGGTCCAATACTCATGCGTTGAGGGAAGCGGGGCGTAATCCGCGATCAAATCGCCGATCTCACCATCAAGCCCGCGCCCGCCCCGATGCGCGAAGAAAAACGCGTCAGGCTGCGCGCCGGTGTCGCGCATCGCCTTTTCGCAGGCGCTGACCATGCGCGAATCCACCTCCAGCCCGCGCTGTTCGACACCCAATCGCCAGCACCAGCGCCGCGCAATCGCCTCCATATACAGCGGCCCAAACCGTTCCATCGCAAACACCAGCGGCTCCGTCTCTGCGAGCAACCGCAGCGCCACGGCAAATTGCCCGCAGTTCCAATGCAGCGCCTCTGGCTGGCGGCCAAAGGAGTACAATCCCGCATGATCGAAATAGGCCGCGGTAAAGCCGGGATCCCAGCGCGGCAGCCAGCGCCACGGTCCGTAATCGAAACTTTCGCCGGTCACGTTCATATTGTCGGTGTTGAGCACGCCGTGGACGAACCCGGCGACCATATAGCTGGCGGCGAGATCGGCCATTCGCTCAACCACGTGATGCATCAGCATCACCGCTGGTTCTTCGCGTCCCGGAGCGTTCTCGGGCGGCGGCGGCCCGGGAAATTGCGTCAGACAGTATTGCACCAGCGCTTCCATCTGCGCCTTTTCATCATACGCGAGCAGCCGCTGAAACGTGCCGATGCGGATATGCGAATGCGACAGCCGCACCATCACCGCAGAGCGTGTGGGAGAGGGCTCATCGCCGCGCATCAGCTTCTCGCCCGTCTCGATCACCGAGAATGTCTTTGAGGTGTTGACGCCCAGCGCTTCGAGCATTTCTGTCGCCAGAATTTCGCGCATGGCGCCTTTCAATGTCAGACGCCCGTCTCCGCTGCGGCTGAATGGCGTGGTGCCGGAACCTTTGGTGCCAAGGTCCATCAACCGTCCCTCACTATCTCGCATCTGCGCAAACAGAAACCCGCGCCCATCGCCAATGTCGGGGTTGTAATTGCGAAACTGATGCCCGTGATATTTGAGCGCAAGCGGGTTCGGCAAATTATCCTTCAGCGGTACGAATCGACCGAAATGCGCGCTCCATTCGGCATCGCTCAGCCCGTCCAGACCCACGCTTTGCGCCGCGCGGTCGTTGCGAAACCGCACATGGGTCTGCGGGAAATCCGCTGCGGCCACCTCCGCCCCCAGCCAATCGGCCAATTCGGTGATCGCGGGGTCGGGGGTGTAAGTGGTGCCTTGCGGAAGATCGTTCATCCCGCGATAGTGGGGATAAGCGCGACCGCAAGCAAGCATCGCGTTCGCCGAATTGTTGCAGCGAAGAAATGGGAATTTCGCCTTTCATGGCCAATCATTATGAAGACCGGAGCTGGACCAGCAGCGATGGGCTATCGCTTTATTACCGTGATTATGACGGGCCTGCCGATTATGCCGGACCGCCGGTGCTGTGCCTGCATGGCCTCACCCGCAATTCGCGCGATTTTGCCGATTTGGCGAGCCATATTGCAGCGACGCGCCGCGTGATCGTGCCTGACATGCGCGGTCGTGGCCAAAGTGATTATGCCCCCGACCCGGCGACATACAATCCGGCGCAATATGTCATTGACGTGGAGAAATTGCTGACCGAGCTCAGTATTGAACGCTTTATCGCCATCGGCACATCGATGGGCGGTTTGATGACGATGCTGCTGGCTGCCGCGAAACCTGGCCGCATCGCGGCTGTGGTAATGAACGACATCGGGCCAGAGCTTAATGCAGAGGGCGTGGCCCGGATCGGCGGCTATGTCGGGCATGGGCGCAGCTATCCCACATGGATCCACGCGGCACGCGCAATTGCTGAACTCCACGGCCCGGCGTTTCCCGATTACGATCTCGACACCTGGCTGGAAATGGCCAAGCGAACGCTGGTCGTCACCCAGAATGGCCGGATCAGCTTTGATTACGACATGGCGATTGCCGAACCTTTCAAAGAGCCCGGCAATGCCGCGCCGCCCAATCTCTGGTTGGCCTATGAGGCGCTGCGCGGAGTGCCGATGGTGTTGCTGCGCGGCGAGCTGTCCGACCTGCTGACGCCGGATACGGTCAAGCAGATGGGGGTGCGCAACCCTGCCATGACCAGCGTCACCGTACCGCGCGTTGGCCATGCGCCGACCCTGGACGAACCCGAAGCGCGCGCGGCAATCGACGCGTTGCTCGCGCAGGTTTGACCCCGATCCCATGACGGTTCCTGCCAAAGGCTCCGCAGCGCGGCCCAAAGTGCTGCATCTTCATTCGACCTTTGCCGCCGGGGGCAAGGAACTGCGCGCGGTGCAGTTGATGAACGCCTTTGGCGATGCGCTGGATCACACGGTGGTTTCGGGCCAGCCTGAACACAAAGCCGCGCGCGAATATATTGCGCGCGGGGTGCCAGTACAGTTTCCGGAGGATTTTCCCTCGCTCACCGGCTTTCCCGGGCCAGCGCGGCTGGCGGCCCTTGCGCGGGCAATGAAACGCTATGATCTGGTGCTGACCTACAATTGGGGCGCGATGGATGCTGTGATGGCGCATGCGGTGTTTGGCGAAGCGTTCAAATTGCCCCCGCTGATCCATCATGAAGACGGGTTCAATCAGGATGAAGCGCTTCAGCTTAAAGCCCCCCGCAATTGGTATCGCAGGATCGCGCTGGGCCGCGCCTATGCGCTGGTGGTGCCGAGCACCGTGCTGGAAGGCATTGCGCAATCGGTATGGAACCAGCCGCGCACGCGCATCCGGCGCATCGCCAATGGCATCGACACCGCGAAATTCGGCGGTCAGCCTCAGCCCGGCGCGTTTCGCGTCGTCAAACGCGAAGGCGAACGCTGGATCGGCACAATCGCTGGCCTGCGCGCGGTCAAGCAGTTGCCGATGCTGGTGAAGGCCTGCGCCAATCTCCCCGAATACTGGCATCTCGTCATTCTGGGGGAGGGACCGGAACGCGAAGCAATCATGGCGGCGGCAAGCGCGCTCGACATCAATGACCGCGTGCATTTACCCGGTGCGATCAGAAACCCGGCGAGCGTGATCGGCCTGTTCGATATCTTTGCGCTGTCATCGCAAAGCGAACAATTCCCGCTTTCTGTGGTGGAGGCGATGGCCGCAGGGCTGCCCATTGCCGCGCCCGATGTTGGCGACATTAAGGTAATGGTGGCCGATCCCAACCGCCCCTACATCGCGGTTCGCGGTGATCCTGAGGCGCTGGCGGTGATGCTTGAAGAATTGACCGCAGACGGCGCACTGCGCGCCGAACTGGGCCGGGCCAACCGTGATAAAGCGCGGGCCCATTTCGACCATTCGCATATGATCGCCGCCTATCGTTCGCTCTATGCCGAAGCGCTGCGAAGGGACTTTTGACCGCTATCCGTTTGGCCGCCCGGTGTGCCTTCATAGGGCGTTCAACTTGTGCAAGGCAAAGGCTTGGCATGACAAATGCTGTCATTCCGCCCCGCACAGCCGATCTGTTATGTGAACGCGCGGCGCAGCGCCATTGCGCGCGGCCCTTGCCCTGCTTAAAGAGCCGCGCAATGCTAATCCAATTGTAACGAGGAAAATCGGCCCCGTGGCGCGCACTCCAACTCAACCCCCTGCCGGTCAAGAGCCCCGCGATGATGCTCCCGGTGCTCCGTCGCGTGAAGACGAAATCCTCATGCGCGAAATTGATGAGGCTGTGCGGCAAGAGGACACGACGCAGTTCCTGCGCAAATATGGTGCGGTGCTGGGCGGAGGTTTTGCGCTGCTGATCGCGGCCATGCTGGGATATTGGTATTGGGACAGCTCGACCGAAACCGGGCTTGAACGCCAATCTGAGGCAATCATCGGCGCGCTCGATTCGGTCGATGCTGGGGATTTTGCCGGGGCCGACGAAAAGGTCGCGCCGCTGGTTGAAGATGGCTCTCCCGGTGCGCGCACGGTCGCGCGGTTCCTGCAGGCGGCATCTGCTCTGGAACAGGGCGAACAGGCGCGCGCGGTTGAACTCTACGCCGCGATTGCGGCCGATCCAGAGGCTCCGCAGCCGATGCGTGACCTTGCGCTCATCCGCGAAATCAGCACGAATTTTGACGATCGTGAACCTGCCGATGTGATCGCGCGGCTTGAACGGCTGGCGGTTCCCGGCAATGCCTTCTTTGGCAGCGCGGGCGAATTGGTCGCCATTGCCCATCTCGAAGCGGGTAACCGGGATGAAGCCGGCGCGTTGTTTGCCGAGATTTCCAAGGACGAAGAGATACCCGAAACGCTCCGCTCTCGCGCGCGGCAGATGGCGGGTTTGCTGGGCGTAGATGCGATTGAAGACGTGGAAAAACTGCTAGAAGAAGAAGGCGTCTTGCCAGTGGGCGGCGCAGCGCCCGCCGGAGCGGCGCAATAGGCCCTGAAGCAGGACTTGAACCTGACCGAGCCTGAATATGACAGAGATTGAATGATCGGACACAAAGATATGCGATTGACGGGAATTAAGGGTGCGCTGGCTATCGGCGCACTGGCTGCGACATTGGCGGGATGCGGCGGAGGCGGCCTGTTTGGCGGCGGCACGAAGACCACGCCAACAGTCGGCAATCGCACCCCGATCCTGAGCGTGATTGAAAGCGGGACGGTGGTTGACCCGGAACTGGCCAGCGTCACGGTGGTCCTGCCCCCCGCCGCTGCAAATCCGGAATGGCCGCAAGTGGGCGGTTCGGCCAGCAAATCCTACGGCCACCTTGCCTTGCCCGAAAATCCGACCAAGGCGTGGACCGCGCGGGTCCAAGGGACAAGCAGCAGTGTCCGGCTTGCCGCAGCTCCTGTGGTGGGCGGCAATATGCTGTATGCGGTCGGATCAGACGGCACGATCCATGCTTTCGACAAGGGCAGCGGCGCACGGATCTGGAATTCCAGCGCCGAGATGAGCGACGACATGCGTCCTTCGGCGTTTGGCGGCGGGGTCAGCTATGACAATGGCCGGGTCTATGCCACCAATGGCGCAGGCGAGGCCAAGGCGCTGGACGCAATGACGGGCGAAATTCTCTGGCAGGTGCTACCCGCGGGCCCCCTGCGCGGGTCGCCAACGATTGCCTTTGGTCAAGTCTATGTGATGACGCAGGACAATCAGATCCTCGCTCTGAATGCCGTTGATGGTGCATTGCTGTGGAACGAATCCGGTTCGACTACCCAATCCGGCGTGTTCGGGGTGGCTGCCCCTGCAGCGGGCAATGGCACGGTGATCGCCGGATATTCCTCGGGCGAACTCAGCGCTTATCGCTATGAAAATGGCCGGACGCTGTGGGCGGACGCCTTGGCGCGGACCAATATTTCGACCACCGTCAGCTCGCTCACTGACATTGACGCAGATCCGATCATCGATTCGGGCCGCGTCTATGCGCTGGGTCAGGGCGGACGCATGGCCGCCTATGAACTGGTCACCGGACAGCGTATCTGGGAACTCAACTTGGCGGGCATTTCCACACCGGCGATTGCGGGTGAATGGATTTTTACGCTAACCGATGATGCGCGTTTGCTGGCCATTGCCCGGTCGACCGGACGGGTGCGCTGGATCAGCCAGCTTCAGCAATTTCGCGACGAAGAAGACAAGGAAGGTCCAATTTTCTGGACCGGTCCGGTGCTCGCGGGCGGCCATCTGTGGGTCGCCAGCTCCAATGGCGAAATCTGGAAAGTCAGCACCGGCGAGGGATCGGCGCAAATGTTCGCCGATGTCGATCAACCCGTCAGCCTGCCGCCGATCGTGGCCGACGGGCACCTCTATGTCCTCGACGACAGCGGGACGATCCACGCCTGGCGGTGATCGCGCCGCCAGCCGGTTAACGATTGCGGGCGGTCTGTCCCCGCATGAAACTTGGCGCAGAAACGCACCGGACAATTAACCCTTTGCCGTTACAGGGCAGGGGGTGATGGATGCGAAATTGACTTCTGCTGCGGCCCCTGCACGCGCCGCCTTGCCGCAAAGCGATGTGTCGTCAGGCGTAGGGCTGGCGGGCCTGCTGGGCCTGTTTGCATGGATCATGTTTTGCCGCACCTTTCCCGCATTCGCGCAAGCGATCGGGCTGGAGGGTGAATATGGCGTTCTGTCCGGTCCCTATGCTGCGCTGACCGCGATGGTGTTTACCGCCGGGCCGATGGCGCTCTGGTCATTGTTGGTGGACCGGGTGCATCTGCGGCCCTCGACCGGGCTTGACTGGAGCTTGTCTCGCGGTGTGCAGGACGTCTTGCCGGTCTCCTCGGTCAAGATTGCCGGACTGTGGGCGACCTGGGCGATCATCGGCGCGCTGTATTGCCTGTGCCGCTGGTATTGGGACGGCCCCTATCTGTTTGCGATGGAGGTGCTGGGTTTCGCCATCATCCCGATGGTGGTGCTGTGCGTGCCCTATGTCATCTGGCTCGACCGCTACATGATCGATCCCAAGGACAGCACCTGGCATTTCGGCGCGTTGGTCGCGGGCACGCTTGGCCTGATCCCGCGTGAGGATTGGGATATCGAGGCGATCAAGAAGCATTGGCGCGCATGGATTATCAAGGCGTTCTTTGGCGCGTTCATGATCTCGATCCTGCCACCGGGATTTGCCTTTGTGGTCGAAGCGCAGCCTGCCGAGATTATCGCCAATCCGGTGGAGATCGGGATGCTGCTGATCACGCTGTTGTTTCTGATCGATGTGCAGATCGGTACCGTGGGCTATCTGTTCACCTTGCGCCCGCTCGATGCGCATATCCGGTCCGGCAATCCGTTTCTGGGCGGCTGGCTGGCGGCGCTGCTGTGCTATCCGCCGTTCGTGTGGGGCATCCTTGGCGGCAACAACCAGATCCTGAGCTATGAAAGCAGCACAGCGGGTTGGGGCCACTGGCTGGCGGCCTATCCGGCAATGCTGTGGGTTTGGGCGGGGTGGCTGGTGTTCCTGACCGCGATCTATGCCTGGGCGACGGTGGCGTTTGGTATCCGATTTTCAAACCTCACCTATCGCGGGGTGCTGACCAATGGCCCCTACCGCTTTACCCGGCACCCGGCCTATTTGTCCAAGAACCTGTTCTGGTGGTGTTCGGTGCTGCCGTTTCTGGTGACCAACGGGTCGCCGGTGGACGCGATCCGCAACACGTTTTTCCTGCTGATGGTCAACGCGATCTATTACTGGCGCGCGCGCACCGAAGAGGCGCATCTGCTGGCAGAGGACCCCAAATACCGTGAATATTATGACTGGATGGAAGCGCATGGCACGATCACCGCGCCGCTCTCGCGGGCGTGGCGGTGGGCCGGTGGGCGGCTGTCGGGGCGGGGCGCAAGGCACGAAGTGGCTGGACCCGCCGTGCAGGAACCCGCCGAGTAAAGCGCGCTAGATATAGAACCCGTCATCGGTGGTTTCATAGGCGACAAGTTCGCGGTCAGTCACCGCCAATGCCGAAACCTGCGCGCGCCATTCGGCGATGTGCGCGGTGCGGAAATGCGCTTCCAGCGCGCCGCGGTCCGCCCATTTCTCGCTCACCCGCACCAACCCTTTGTCCAGCACATCAAGCGCATAGGCATATTCGATGCAGCCCCGTTCGGCGCGGCTGGCAGCGATCATCACCGCCATCGGCTCGCGCACGACCTCAACCATGCTGGGCGGTATCCGAAAGCTTCCGATGACAACCATCATGGCTGGGGTTCCTTTATCATCCTTCGGCCTGACAAATGGGCGATCACATCAAGGGCGAACCGTCATCGGCCTGATATTTGGCCAGTTCGGTAATCTTGATTTCGAGCCCGGCGAGCGCCTGTTGAAACGCGGCCATGTGCGGGGTCTGAAAATGAAACGCCAGCGCCGCATCGTCGGTCCATTTCTCGACGATATGCAGCTTTGCCGGGTCCAGCACATCCTGTGCATAGGCATAGCTGATGCACCCTTCCTCTGCGCGCGATGCGGCGACCATCGTTGCCATCACTGTGCGCGCGGCGTCCAGCGCCCCTTCGCCCAAAACCGCCTCTGCCAGCACAATCAGCATGTCGTCCCTCTCCCCGTCAGATAGCCCCTTTCTATCAGAAAGAGTGCCTGTAGACCTGCGATACATCCTCGCCCCATTCGCCGTAATAGGCATCGAGCAGGCGCTGAGCGGGAACCTTGCCGCTTTTGACGATTTCGTCCAGCGTTTCGAGATATCCGGTCTCATTGTCGCCGCTGGCATTCAGTTTTGCCCGCGATGCGAGCCCTTGGTGCGCGATGGCGAGCGCTTCGCGGCCCAGATCCTGCAGCGTGCCTCCTCCGGGGATCGGTGATGCCAGCCCAAGCCGCGGGGCATCGCTGCGCAAACGCTCGCGTTCCTCCATCGACCAATGCTTGACCAGATCCCACGCCGCATCGAGCGCGCCTTGATCGTAGAGCAGGCCGACCCAGAACGCCGGGAGTGCGCAAATCCGGCTCCACGGCCCGCCATCCGCGCCGCGCATTTC
Source organism: Qipengyuania sp. ASV99 (assembly GCF_047872805.1). Classification (NCBI taxonomy): domain Bacteria; kingdom Pseudomonadati; phylum Pseudomonadota; class Alphaproteobacteria; order Sphingomonadales; family Erythrobacteraceae; genus Qipengyuania; species Qipengyuania sp. ASV99. Next base: position 13,090 of record NZ_JBLQUK010000003.1, read on the forward strand.
GAGAAAGCTCTTGAGGCGCACTTCGGGAAAAGCGGTGGACAGATGATCCCACCAATCGCTTGGCCGGGGTCGCTCACCCGGCAGGACCGAGAGCTTTCCATCAAGGAAGTCGCGGAACGACAGCCCCGCTGCATCAATATATTTGCCTTCACGAAAGACAAAATACATCGGCACATCAAGCATATATTGCGCCCATCGTTCATATCCGAACCCATCCTCAAAGACGAAAGGCAACATGCCGGTGCGCGCCGGATCAGTGTCGGACCAGATATGGCTGCGATAGGACAGGAACCCGTTAGGCTTTCCCTCGGTAAAGGGCGAATTGGCAAACAGCGCGGTCGCCAAAGGTTGCAGCGCCAGCCCGACGCGGAATTTCTGCACCATGTCCGCCTCGCTCTGGTAATCCAGATTGACCTGAATGGTGCAGGTCCGCAGCATCATGTCGAGCCCCATGCTGCCGACGCGCGGCATATGCCGCAGCATGATGTCATACCGGCCCTTGGGCATGATCGGTAGTTCTTCGCGGGTCTTGTCGGGCCACATTCCAAGGCCAAGATAACCGACTCCGCAGCGTTCCCCCACGGCTTTGACCTGTTCCAGATGCCGCCCGGTTTCAGCGCAAGTCTGGTGCAGGTTTTCGAGCGGCGCGCCCGACAATTCAAGCTGTCCTGCGGGTTCCAGGCTGACTGCTCCGTCTGCGCCCTTGAGCGCGATCACGTTGCTGGTTCCGTCCGGTCCGCGTTCTTCAACCGGCTCCCACCCGAATTCGGTGAGGCCCGTAAGCAGGTCGCGGATGCCGCAAGGTTCATCATAGGACGGCGCGCGGCGATCCCCGCCAAGCGCGGCGCGTTTGTAGACCAGCTTTTCGTGTTCGGTGCCGATGCGCCAGTCGCTCTTTGGCTTTTCGCCGCCGCGCATGGGCGCGACGAGGTCATCCATCGTCTCGATCACAGGTTCATCAGCGCTGGAAGCTTCGCGTGTGCTCATCGGGGGACCCTTCTCTATTGAGTTGCCCTAGAAAACCGATTGCCTCGTGGGAAGCGCAAATCGGCTTGGGGCTTGCGAAGTCAGCGTGCAGTTGACCAATCGCCGCGCAGCGCCATCCATGCGGACAGGGCGGCAATGGCAGCGGTTTCTCCGCGCAGGATACGCGGGCCAAGGCTGATCGCGCGTGCTTGCGGATGCGCGCGGATAGCGGCGCGTTCGGCATCGTCAAAGCCGCCTTCGGGGCCGATGATGATTGCAGCGGGGCTGCCATGCGCGGCAAATGCGTCGGCCGCCGGTTGCCCCCCATCCTCGTCGGCAAAGAACAGCACGCGGGTTGCGGGCCAGTCTTTGAGCAGCGCCAACAATTTCACCGGCTCTGCCAATTTGGGCAGAGCGGTGCGCGCGCATTGCTCCGCAGCCTCGACGGTGATGACGCGCGCCCGCTCCATATTAAGTTTGTCAGCAACGCAGCGCCGGGTGAGCACCGGTTGAATCTGGGCTGTGCCGAGTTCAGTGGCTTTTTCCAGCACGAGGTCAAATCGGTCCTTTTTCAAAAGCGCCGAGCACAGCCACAGATCTGGCACCTCTTCACGCGGGCGCAGTCGCTCCACCACTTCAAGGCTGATGCTGCGCTTGCCCGCATCCACCACCCGGGCGGCCCATTCGCCAGTCTGATCGTCACACAGGATGACCGCGTCGCCGATTGCCACCCGCATGACCTTGCCCAGATAGTGTGCGGCGTTGCCCTCGATCGCGACCAACGCTGCATCGGCGAGGGCCTGTTCGACAAACAGGCGCGGCGCGCTCTTAGGGGGCCATGCAGGAACACGAGGGGAAGCGCTGGCGGGCATGGCTTCCCCCTTGGCGCGCGCGGCGCTATGGAGCAAGCCATGACTGCACGCATTGCCCAATCCATAATCGCTGCCGTGTTTCTTGGCCTGGGCGGATGGGCGCTGTTGGCGCCGGCCAATGTTATCGACCTTGCCTTGACAGAGCCTTATCGCGATTCCAGCTTCATCATGCGGTTTTCGGTCGCCTGTTTCGGCGCGCAGGCGGTGATGTTCGGGATCATGGCGCTGGTGGTCAAATGGACCGCGCGAGCCTTTGCGGTGTTCGCCGTCGTGCTCGTCCCGTTCTTCGTTTTCAATTGGTATTTCCATTACGAAATGCCGGTGCTGACTTCGATCGGAATGCTCGATTTTGCCGGCAATGTGGTGATGTTCGCCGCCTGTCTGATCGGCTGGCGCGCGGCGCGGGGTGAGGTGACGGCTTGAACGCGGATGTCGTTCCCGACAGCGAACATCGCGGGCTGATCGAACGGCTGCCGCAACGCCTGCGCGATCTGGCGCAGCTGGCGCGGTTCGACCGCCCGATTGGCTGGTGGTTGCTGTTCTGGCCCTGTGTGTTTGGCGTCTGGCTGAGCGGGGCGGGGCCGCAATTTGTGCTGCTTGGCTGGCTGCTCGTCGGAGCGATTGCGATGCGCGGCGCGGGCTGCGTTTACAACGACATTGTCGATGCCCGGCTGGATGCGCAGGTGGCTCGCACCGCTGCACGGCCAGTGGCGAGCGGCCGGGTGTCGCGCCGCGCCGCTTGGGGCTGGCTCATCGCGTTGTGCCTGATCGGAATGGTGGTGTTGTTGCAACTGCGCATCGAAGCACAGATCGTGGCACTCGCCAGCCTTGCGCTGGTTGCGGCCTATCCTTTTATGAAGCGCATCACTTGGTGGCCGCAGGCGTGGCTGGGAATGGTGTTCAACTGGGGCCTACTGGTCGGTTGGGTGCAATTGCGGCCCGGCATGGGGGACAATTGGGATGCGCTGGCGGCGATCTATGCGGGCTGCATATGCTGGGTGATCGGATACGATACGATCTATGCGCTGCAGGACCGCGAGGATGATGCGATGATCGGCATTGGCTCATCGGCGCTGGCGATGGGCGCGCGGGTCCATGCCGGGATTGCCGCATTCTATGGCGCGGCGATTGCACTGTGGGGGCTGGGTATCTGGCTGTATCGGCCCGATGTGTTTGCGGTGCTGGCGCTGCTGCCAGTGGCGCTGCATCTGGTTTGGCAAGTGGTTAGCCTTGACCCTGCGGACCCCGACAATCCGCTGGCGCGGTTTCGCTCCAACCGCTGGGCCGGGGCGCTGATGGCGGCGGCGTGCTTTGTGGTCGGCAATGCGGGGGCATAGCGGGTCATGTGCAACCTTTACCGTATGACCAAGGGGACAGCGGAGGTCGCCGCCTGGTTCGATACAGTCGAAAGCGCGGGCGGGGCTAACTTCGGCGCAGAGGTCTATCCCGGCTACCCCGGTCTGGTTGTCGCAGGGGGCGCGGTGAAGCAGATGAACTGGGGTTTTCCGCTGGTGCTGAAAGGCAAATCGGGCCAGCCGTTAAAGCCCAAGCCCGTCAACAATGCCCGGACCGACAAGCTCGACAGCTTTTTCTGGCGCCATTCATTTGAACAGCGCCGGTGCCTTATCCCGCTGACCGCATGGGCGGAGGCGCAAGGGACGAAAGGCAGCATGACACGCACCTGGCTGGCCTTGCCCGGACAAGACCTGTTCGCCGCCGCGGGCGTATGGCGGGACAGCGACGAATTTGGCGCGTGCTTTGCGATGGTGATGACAGGCAGCGCGGGTTCAGCGGTTGAGGACGTGCACAGCCGGATGCCGGTGCTGCTTGCGCGCGATGATTACGATGTCTGGGTTTCTGGTTCGCCCGAAGACGCACTGTCACTGTGCCAGCCGTGGACAGGCGAACTGACAATCGACCGCACCGATCAACCGTGGGTTCGTGGTGCGACCAGCCAGCAAAGCCTGCTTTGAACCTAATCGTAACTGACCATCTCAAATTCGATCCCGTCCCAGTCGAAGAAATAGAACCGCCGCCCCGGTTCATAATCATCGTGACCGAAGGGTGTGAGCCCTGCGGCGATCACCACTTGTTCGGCGGCGGCGAGATCATCGACAAGCAATCCGACATGGTTGAGCGGCTGCCCCTTGGCAAAGCGGCGGCCTTCATTGCTCGCCGTATCGGCGCGCACGTCGTCATTGGTGTAGAGCGCGATGTAGGCGGCGCCATTACCGGGTCCGCCGACGTGGATCGTGTCACCGCCCATCTGGGATTTGCCGCTCCAGCGGACTTCCCAGCCGAGCAATTGGCGCAGCAATTCGGCGCTGCGTTCGGGATGGGTGACGGTGAGGTTGGCGTGTTCGATGGTTCCTGTTGGCATGGTTTGCACTCCTGTTGGCGGCGGAATTGTCCACCTGCGAATCATTGGTGCAGCGACAATGCAATCTCAACCTAACTTGAGATCAAGCTATATTTCGGATAGTCATGCGCGATGAGCAGAGCACTATCCCACAAGGACCTCATCACCATCGGCGAAATGGCTCGGCGCACCGGGCTGTCGGTGTCGGCGATCCGTTTTTACGAGGACAAGCGCCTGATCGAACCCCTGCGCACCAGCGGCAATCAGCGGCGATTTTTGCGGTCCGACCTGCGCCGGGTCAGCTTTATTCTCATCGCGCAGCAATTGGGGCTGTCGCTGAGCGAGATAGACGAAGAATTGCGCAAGCTTCCTCATGGACGCACCCCGACCGCGCGCGATTGGCGGGCGATCAGCGTTTCGATCAGGGCGCGCATCGAGGCGCGGATCGCGCAATTGGAGCGCACCCGCGACCGGCTTGATGGATGCATTGGCTGCGGATGCCTCAGCCTTGAAAAATGCGCGATCTACAATCCGGGGGACCGGCTGGGGGCGCAGGGTCCGGGACCGCGTCAGGTGCTTTAGAGCGCTCTAATATTCCGGCCCCAGTTCCGCGTCGATGTCGCGCGGGCGGGCGAAATGCACCAGTTTCGCGCAGCGCGGCTTCAGATTGGCCCAGTGATCGACATTGCATTCGAGCACGGCGTAGCTGGCGGTCGGAAATTTGACACAGGCCTCGCGGAACAATTCGTTTTCGTGGCTGGGCGAAACCAGTTCGAGGATCATTTCCTGTAGGCCCGGATTGTGGCCCGACATCAGGATGGCCTCCGCCTCGCTATCCCCATCGCCCGCATATGATTGTGCGACTTCGATGATCGTATCGGTGCTGGCGAGATACAGCCGCTGATCCAGAATTACGGGCATTTCCGGCAGTCCAATGGTAAGCGTTTCTGTCACCCGCGCCGCCGGGCTGGCGATCAGCCGGTCCCACCGTATGCCATGCGCGCGAATATGGTCGCCCATCACCTCCGCGCCGCGCCGCCCGCGAGCGTTGAGCGTGCGGTCGAAATCACGCTTTACCGTGTCATCCCATTCGGATTTGGCATGGCGAAAGAGACCAAGAATTTTCACGAATCTGCGTCCCCCGGAGCATGGCTCAACACCAGCGTCCTATGCCACGCAGCAATGGGAATGCAAATGCGGCAGTCCTCGGGGCGCCAAACTGGGGAGGGCGTCCCAAAGACTGCCGCGGCAAGCCGGGCGCGAGGAGAGCGCGGGCTGCGAAACAATCGTCAGGCGGTCTCTGTGGCGTCTTCGGGCTGCGGTCCCCGCGTGATGAACGGCTTGGCGTGCTTGCGGAACTCTTCCTTGTAACGCGGGTGCTCGGTGCCCATCCAGCGGTCCCAAAAGGTGAAATAAAACCCGTAATTGTGGCCCGAGGAATGGTGCAGGTCGTGATGCGTGGTGGTGCTGATCCAGTCTGTCCACGGGTTGTCGACCCAGCCCGCCGGGAACAATTCGCTGCCCGCATGGGCCATGACGTTGCGAATCATCTGGTGCCAGATGAAAAACAGGATCGCAAATCCGGCATATGCGATGCCAAGCTGGCTGGTGATGAGCAGGAAAACCGGCACGAATGCGACTTCGATCACCGCCTCGGTAGCGGTGAAGCTGTAGGCGGTCCACGGGGTCGGGGTGCGCGATTTGTGGTGATGCAGATGCGTCGCTCGAAACATTCGTTTGTGATGCATTGCGCGGTGCGCCCAGTAGAACCACGCATCGTGGGCAATCACGATCAACGCAAATTGCCACAGGAGCGTGAACAGCGTCGCGTTCTCCAGCTTAAGCAGGATGATCCCCGTCTCACGCCCAACGAGAATCGCCAGCGTAACAAAGGCGTAGACCACCACCGTGCGCATCGAAGACAGGAGTTCGCGGACATAATCGGTGCGTGTCGCGCGGCGGCCGCGTTGAATCCGGCGCGCCTCGGCCCATCCGCGAAACACCACCAGAAACAGCGTCAGCGCGCCCGCCGCAATGAGGTAGCGGCTGAGATCGAAATAAATGCCAAACATGAAATGGTCCGCCACCCGCTCAAGGGCGTAGGCAAAGGTCGCGTCGGCTGCGGGATCAATCATCATGTCGGGTTCCTGCTTGTTGCGATTCGGTTATTGCCCGAAATCTGAGCGGCGGTCCCTTCAACCCCGGAAAATGCCGAACAATTCCGGAATTGCACGGCGAATTTCAGAATTGTTCGGCGTCGCTTACGCCATTTTCGGCAAAGGCCAGTCGCCTGAAATCGCTCGGCGTGGTGCCTGTTTCGCCGCGAAAGGCGCGGTTGAAGGTTGGCAGCGAATTGTATCCCAGATCCATCGCAATCGTCAGCACCGGCAAATCCACTTCATCGCGGCTCGCCAATTTCTCGCGCGCTTCGCCAATCCGGTGATGGTTGAGAAAGGCGGAGAAATTGCGATAGCCCATGCGCCGATTGATGAGCGAGCGCAGGCGGTGTTCAGGTGTATCGAGTTGCTCCGCCAGACCCGCAATGGTGAGGCCGGGTTCGCGGTAAGCGCCCGCCGCCATCGCTGCGATCAGCCGGTCATGCAGCACCGATTCCGACGGCGACAAATCAAGCTGCCGGGGTTCATCAGGATGCGGCACGGCCTCCTCCGTCTCGACCAGCAATTGCGGATCGGTGCGCAGCAATGCCAGCCCCGCAAACAGCATCAGCGCCAGAATGAGCAGCGTGTTGATAAGCTGCATGACCGGATAGCCGCCGCGGCTGCCGGTGATAGCTTCGAACATTTCGAACAGGATGACACCGCCCGCTTGCGCCGCCACCAGCAACGGCAGCCACAGCCGCACGGTGCGGCGCTGTTCAACCAGATCATCCTCGCGTTCAAACACCCCGACGCGCAGCAAATCCCCGATCAGCACCAGCGCCGCCAGATGAATCCAGAAAAATCCTAAAGGCCAGGTCGCCGGGACAAAATTGCCCAGAAACCAGCCCGCCAACAGCGCCGCCGCCACCCCAAGCGTGATCCGCCGGTCGGGCGTGCGCTCAAACAGATTGCGGGCAAACAGCCAGATTGAAAACGGGACCGAGATCGAAATCAGGTCGATCCATGGGTCACGTGCGCTGTCCGCCAAAACCGGGGCCGAATTGATAAGGTAAAAAATGACCCCAACAATCATCGCCACCAGCGGCACCTTGATCGCGTCGCGCACTTCGCCCGCGACGAATTGCGCGATCAGCATCAATCCAGCGCCGATCGTGATCAGGCGGATGAGAAAATCGATATCCTGAATCATGGCCGTCTATCTGGAGCCTCTGCCGCGATCTTGCCACCGGTTTTGTTGGGCAGGCTGGCATTTTCGCCGATCAATCCGCCCGTAATCCGCGCCTGCGCCTCGTCCAGCGTGACGCGGCGCACGCAGACCCCATTTGGAAAGGCGGAAAGCAGCCGCGTTGGGAAGGCGGGGGAAAGGACGACAAAATGGCCGCAATCGTCCTTGCCCCGGATCAGCCGGCCGAACGCCTGCGCCAGCCGCGCGCGGATTATGCGGTCGTCATACTGGCCGCCCGCTGTCGACGCGGCCCGGCGCGCCTTATGGAGAATATCGGGGCGCGGCCACGGCACCGCTTCCAGCACCACGCAGCGCAGCGAACGCCCCGGCACGTCAACCCCATCACGCAAGGCATCGGTGCCCAACAGGCTGGCGCGCGGATCATCGCGGAAAATATCGACCAAAGTCCCGGTGTCGATCGGATCGACATGCTGCGCATAAAGCGGCAGACCTTCGCGCGCCAAGCGGTCGGCAATCCGCCCATGGACGCTGCGCAGCCGCCGAATCGCGGTGAACAGGCCCAACACCCCGCCGCCCGAGGCTTCGATCAGCCGGGCATAGGCCCCCGCCAGCCCCGGCAGGTCGCCCTTCTTTACATCGGTCACGATCAGCACTTCGGCGCGGGCGGCGTAATCGAACGGGCTGTGCGCGCTGGATAGCAGCGGCTGGCATTCGACATGCGCCGCGCCGCTGCGCGCAATCGCGCTGTCCCATGGATCGCCCGCCTCCACCCGGTCGGTCAGCGTCGCGCTGGTCATCATCACGCCATGCGCCCCTTCGAGCACCACTTTGGCAAAGGGTTTCATCGGGTCAAGCCAGCGGCGATGGATGGCCACGTCAAATTCGCGCGCATCGCTGCGGTCAACCGCCAGCCAATCGACAAATTCGGCGTCGGCGGGACCGCCTAGCCGCGCCAACAGGCTTTCCCACGCGGCGAGCAGATCGACCCGCCAGCCCAGCGCATGGCGCGCGCCCTCGATCCGCGCACGGCCCTGCGCATCGAGCCAGTCAGGCGGGTCGGCAATGATCGCCTCCAACCGCCCGCCCAGCCGGATCAAGGGTTTGCGGATTGCGGCGAGCGCCTCTGCCGCCGTGCCTGCGGCTTCGATCATGTCGCCGGGCAGGCCGCTGGCCTCGGTTTCGATGCCATAGCCTGCCTCTTGGCCGCTTTCGTCGCGGGCATAGGTCACGCTGCGCACCGCGCCGAGCAACGCTTCTATCGGCCCAGCGGGCTCACCGTCGTGCAGCCGCCCAAGCCAGCCGTCGCCGGGCAGCGCCGCGCCAGCCTTGCACGCGGCCTCGATCGCCGCGCCGCCTTCATCGTCATAGCTGGCGAGATCGGCGAGCCGCGCGGCCAGCCCCCGCCTGCGCCCCCGGCTGCCGCGTTCGGGCCCCATGATCCAGCGCCGCAGCTCGATCGCCTCCTGCCCCGAAAGCGTCGCGGCAAAGGTGCTGTCGGCGGCTTCGAAAACATGGTGCCCCTCGTCAAAGATCACCCGCGTCGGGCGCTGGGCGTGGTCGCGCGCGCCAAATGGAGAACGCGCGGCATTGACCATCACCAGCGCGTGATTGGCAATCACCAGATCGGCCTGCGCGCTGTCCCGCGCGGCGCGTTCGATGAAGCATTTGCGGTAATGCGGGCAACCGGCATAGATGCATTCGCCGCGTTGATCGGTCAGCGCGGCGATCCCGCGTTTGCGAAACAAAGTGCCCAGCCAGCCGGGCAGATCGCCGCCGATCATGTCGCCGTCGCGGGTGAACGCTGCCCAGCGCGCCACCAGATGCGCGAGGATCGCCGGGCGTCCGGCGAACCCGCCTTGCAGCGCATCCTCCAGATTGAGCAGGCAGAGGTAATTCTCGCGCCCTTTGCGCACCACCACCGGGGGCGTGCCATCGGGGCGTTTGACGGGCCAGGCGCGGCGGCTTTCACTGCGCAACTGGCGCTGCAAATTCTTGGTGAAGGTCGACACCCACACCGTCCCGCCCGACGCCGCTGCCCAGACCGAGGCCGGAGCAAGATAGCCCAGCGTCTTACCAATCCCCGTGCCCGCCTGCGCCAATGCGATATGCGGCTGTTCGCTCCTTTGGCGCGGGGCAAAGATGCGCGCGGCATCCTGCGCATAGGCCCGCTGCCCCTCGCGCCGCTCTGCACCATCGCCGGTCAGCGCATCGAGCTGCGCCAGCACCTGATCGGGAGGCAGGTCCACCTGCCGGGGCGGGGCGCGCTCGCCCGTCTCCTCCCATTGCGGCAGAGCGGAAAACAGCCACTTTTCCGCTTTCTCCGGGCGCACAATGTGCGGTTTTAACACCTGCGCCCAGGGCCAGCGCAGCCGTTCGAGCGATTGCAGCGCGCTCCACGCCCCGGCGCGTTCGAACCATTCGGGCTCTTCGCAGGCAGCGACCATAGCGCCTGCGGCCAGTTGCAGGAACGCAGGCACGGCGTCATCGCCCTCTGGCTCTGACAGTTCCAGCGCCTTTGCCAGCCCGCGCGCCGTCGGCACGCAGAACCGCGCCGGATAGACAAAGGCGAACAGTTCGAGCAGGTCGAGCCCCGAAAGATCGGGATAGCCCAGCCGGCTCGCCACCAAGGGCGCATTCAGCAGCAGCACCGGCGTATCGGCAGCGGCCATGATGGCCTCGCCTTTGGAAACGGCACCGGTCTGACCATTCGCCGGACGCAGCCAATTCCCGCCATGGCTGGCATGGAGCGCAGGCAGCGGGACCGGATTGGCAGGGGGGAAAGCGGCAGACATATGTTTGTTGATGACCAAGGAAGGCCGATATGTAAACGCGCGAAGGGCATGCGCAGTGCAGCGTTGGCGAAAGAGGGACGACCTGCCCGGCAAGCAAGCCGCCCCTCCCTTGCGACCCTTGAGGCGAAGTGCCTCAGGGCTGGCTCAAAAACTCTTCTGCACGCCCATTGTCAGCGTGTAGTCGGTTGGCATTTGCGGACCGTTCAGATCCTGAACGATCGGAATCCCACCTTCGATCCCGAGCCGCCAACCGCGCAGCGCCCCACCGGTCGCAGCAAAGTTCAAACCGATCAATCCGGTAACGCTCTCTCCACCCTGAAAATCAGGGTTGGCGGTCTGCACAGGCCCAGCGATCAGCGGATCTATTCCGTCGACGCGCCCTAATGTCTCTGCCTGAATGCGACCTGACAATGCAACGCCCGGAGTGATCGAGGCCGCCATCCATGCGGTCGCAATCGCGCGGTCGCCATACGCATACCCTTCGTCATTCGAGCCAAGTCGAACAGTACCCTTTACCTGTGCGCCCCAACCAAACGCGGCGCTTTGATCGCGGTATGTGATGCCCGGTTCCAGATCAAACGTCCCAGATCCCAATTGCATTGGATATGGCAGACGCACGGTCGGATTGCCGCCCATCGGGGTCAGGATGTCGTCGGTCTTGCTGTTCGATCCGGTCGGAATTGATAGCCCGGCATTGATATGCACAGTGTCAGTCAGCCCGATCAGTGCGACAATCTTAGTGTCGCCAAACCCGCCGGGAGTCGTGCGGAATGTGCCCAGTTCAGCGATACCCATTCCGCCCTGAAAAGTGGTGTGGTCCATTTCGTTTGTCCAGTAATTGGCCATTACCATCAGGGTAATCTGATCGGAAATTCCGTACATGACCCCCGCCATATGCATGTCCATCCGCATAGATGTTGGCACAATGCGCAGGGTCGGCGGTTGGCCGGGAGCGCCGAAAAACCGGTTTGGAACGGTGGTGACGACTTGCTGCGGTGTCACCGAATTGGTGCCGATCTGCGTGCCGCCCATATCCATATGCATCAGCCGGTAACTGACCATCCATTCGCCAGCGGCGTGGCGGTGGTCGCCCATCACCCCGATGGGAGCATGGTCGAGCGCGTTGATCGCCTCGGGACCGTCATCCGCGATTGCTGGGGTGACTGCAAAGCCAATGGCAAAGCTGGTTACAAGCGCGCAACCGGTTACAGCGAGCGTCGTGCCCGCTTTCAAAAGCGTTTTCATCTGTAAACTCCTGTTGATCTGAACTGTCGGTATTCAGATCAACAAAGGAGGACCCGTCGCTTCATAGGCTGTAAAAGTGGGATGAGTAACGAGCGCGCGAACCGCGGCGGGTGGCGGCATTTCGAGCAACACCGCGCGCTTGGTGAACAGCACCGGTTCGCTCGGCAAAGTCGGACCACAGGCTGAACAGCACGGTTTTGCGGTCGGATTGTCGCCATGTCCAGCATGACCTTCCGCCTCGCCCGCTTGTGCGTCAGGCCCACGAAGATCGGCAAGATGGGCGCGGTGCGACTTTTCCGCACTGACCTGCGCCAAGGGAGCATGCTCCGCAGCTTGCACCGGCGACATGCAGCAGGGCGCGCCAAAGACGGTCCGCAACCCGATTGACAGCAGGAGCGCAATAAGCAGGAACGGGCGGCGGTTTCTGTTCATGGACCTTGGTCCGCCCGATTAGCGACTGGTCGCCTGAGCGCAAGTGACAAGCCGCTGTCCTACACGCGCTGATCGCGTTAAGGCATGGGCAATAGCGCACCGCCGACGCGGCGAAAAAGTTGGTAAAGTGTCAAGCTGGTAATTTCAGGTTAAGATTATGAATTATAAACAAAAAATGCCAAAAACCCTGCTTGACACCCGGTCCAATGTGTCAAGCAGTTTCGCATCTGCAAGGGGTCCGGTCGCCCTTCGCGCTTGCAACATTTGGTCCCATCCATAATAGCGCCCCTTCAATAAAGACTGGCACCATGACCGATAATGCACTGATCGAAACCGCGCGCAATTCCAAGGCCTGGCCTTTTCAGGAGGCGCAGCGTCTGGCCAAACGGTTGCGCGATGGAAAGGCAGATGGCGAGCCGGTGCTGTTCGAAACCGGATACGGCCCATCGGGTCTGCCGCATATCGGCACGTTTCAGGAAGTGCTGCGAACCACGCTGGTGCGCCGTGCCTATGAAGCGCTGACCGGGCAGGCCACGCGGCTCGTCGCGTTTTCGGACGATATGGACGGGCTGCGCAAAGTGCCCGATAACGTGCCCAATCGGGAGATGCTAACTTCGCATCTGGGCAAGCCGCTGTCGCGGATACCCAATCCCTTTGGCACGCCCTATGATAGCTTTGCCGCGCATAACAACGCGATGCTGCGCGCGTTTCTCGATCAGTTCGGCTTTGATTATGAATTCGTGAGTTCGTCGGAGCGTTACAACAGCGGCGCGTTTGACGACGCGCTGCGCGGGGTGCTGACGCATTACGATGCGATCATGGACATCATGCTGCCGACCTTGGGCGAGGAGAGGCGCAAGACCTATTCGCCGGTGATGCCAGTATCGCCGACGACGGGCGCGGTGGTGCAAGTGCCGATTACGGTGGTCGATGCGGCGGCGGGCGTGATCCGTTTCACCGACGAGGACGGCAGCGTGGTCGAACAGAGCGCGCTGGGCGGCATGGCCAAATGCCAGTGGAAGGTCGATTGGGCGATGCGCTGGGTCGCACTGGGCGTCGATTATGAAATGTATGGCAAGGATTTGACCGACAGCGGCGTGCAGTCGGGCAAGATCGCGCGTGTGCTGGGCGGGAACAAGCCAGAGGGGCTGATTTACGAGCTGTTCCTGGATGCCAAGGGCGAGAAAATCAGCAAGTCCAAAGGCAATGGCCTGACGATTGACGAATGGCTGACCTATGGCAGCGAAGAAAGCCTGGGCTATTACATCTTCGCCAATCCCAAGAGCGCCAAGCAGCTTCACGCCGGGGTGATCCCCAAGGCGATCGACGATTACTGGCAGTTTCGCGGGGCGCTGGCTGAACAATCGCTCGACAAGCAGTTGGGCAATCCAGTGTGGCATTTGCTGCGTGCGAATGAGCGCCTTTCGGGGCCCGAAGCGCCGGGTGCGGGGGATACGCTGGCGGTGCCTTACAGCCTGCTGCTCAACCTCGTCAGCGTGTTGGGGCTGGAGGCGACGCAGGCCAACCTTGCCGAATATGTGGCGAGCTACACCGGCGCGGCGGTCACCGATCCGGCTCTGCTGCGGCTGATCGAATGCGCGGTGAATTACAACCGCGATTTTCTGGCTCCGACGCTGTCCAAGCGCGCGCCGCAGGGCGGGGAAGTGTTGGCCCTGACTGAACTCGACACGCAGCTTGCTGCCGCTCCGCCTCAGGCCGATGCCGAGGTGCTGCAAACGATGGTCTATGAAATCGGCAAGCGCGAGGAATATGGGTTCGAATCGCTGCGCGACTGGTTCCGCGCGCTTTACGAAACGTTGCTGGGCAGCGAACAGGGCCCGCGTATGGGCAGTTTCATTGCGCTTTACGGAGTGGAACCGACGCGCAAACTGATCGCGGAGGCGCTGGCAAGGTGACGGATTTGCGCAACCCTGTCCGTGGGCGCGCAATTCAATACCATCTTCCTACTTCCACGCCCGCGTGCGATACCATTTGGTGATGATGTATTTGGCACCTTTCACCACCGGGGTTCCGGCGTGCATCGTGCCTTCGTTGGGGCGGCCATCGGGCAGGGCGTTGTTCCAGATCAGCAGCACGCCGGGCCGGGGTTTGATCATGATGCCGATTTCGGTGAAATGCGTCTCGCCGCCTTCTTCGACATCGTTGAGGAAAGCCATGGTTGTCCAACTGCGCTGACCGCCGCGTTTGCGTTCGTCGAGCCAGTATTTTTCGGTGGTGTAGAACCAGTCATTGTGCGGTTTGAATTGTTGACCCGGCAGGTAACGCTGGCCCTGAATCGCCTCTCCCACGACGGACGGCAGGCCCAGCAGGTCATCAATCCGCCGCCCGATCCCTTTGACAAAGCTGTCATGCGGGTCGAGATCGCCAGAATAGGAAGTGCGAAACCCGCTGTCATAGCCAATTTCGTGCAAAGAGGATGGCCGCGCGGTTTGATCGACCATCAGGCACAATCTTTCGCATTCGGCGGCGCTCAGAAATCCGCCGACTGCGAAAACTTCGGCCTTGTCGGTTTCGATGCGGTAAATTTCAGGGTCCGCGGAAAGGCGCTCGCGCACGATTTTGCCTACGCGGCACAGTGCATCCTGATCGGGAACAGCGGCGGTCTTTGTCATGGCCCGATGATTAGCAAGCAAGCGCGCTGGTGCAAGCCCGCTCGCATGAAACAAAGCCCCCGCCGGATTGCTCGGGCGGGGGCCAATGTGTTCCGATCGGGATCGGCGGCTTACCAGAAGAAGTCGTGGATCACGTCAACCACTTCGCCGGTGTAGATGTCGACCAGCACCACATCGTCATAATACCGCACCCAGCGATAGGGGCCATAGACCTCTGGCAGGCGATAGGACCACGGATCGTTGATGTAATAACGCGAGCTGAAAAACAGGCTGTCGAGATAAAAGCCGATGCTCAGACGGTTATAGTAATGAGAACGATACGGTGCGTAATAGCGGCCCAGACGAAAGACGTTGCGATTGGACTGGCGATAGTCGCGCCAGCCGTAACGGCGATCCGAACGCCAGGCTTGCCGGTTCCAGCGGCGATGGTCGCGGTATTCCGAACGCCGTCCGTCACGGTAGCCTGAACGATAGCCGTCGCGGCGAAATTCGCGGTTTTCGGCCCGGTCGCGGCGGTTATCGATCCGCCGATCAACGCGCCGATCGACGCGCTGTTCAATCCTGCGGTCCTGCCGCTGGTCAAAACGGCGATCTTCGCGCGGTTCATACCGGCGTTCATCGCGCCGTTCAAAATTGCGGCCGCTGCGCTGATCGAAACGGCGATCCTGACGCTGGTCAATCCGGCCAGCCCTGTTATCGCCGCGCCGTTCGATATTGTCTGCGCGGCGCTCGCCCCGGTTCTCAATCTGATTGGCGCGGCGTTCGCTGCGGCGGTCAACCTGATTGGCGGCGCGGTCGCGGCCTTGACGGTCAAACTGCTGTGCGCGGCGGTCGCCCCGGCGCTCGACATTGTCGGCGCGGTTATCACTACGCCGCTCAACATTTTGAGCGCGGCGTTCGCTGCGGCGGTCTACCCGCTGGTCGCGCGGTTGCCGTTGGACCTGCTGTGGTTGTGCCTCTTGGCGCGCTTCGCTGCGCCGCTGAGCTTGTTGCCCGCGATTTTGGCGAGCCTGATCGCGCGCCACTTGCCGTTCGGCGCGGCGCACCACGCGCTCCTGAGCGCGCCGATCGGGCCGGGCTTGCTGCGTTTCGGCATTCACGGAAGTGGCCGCCTGAACCGCTTCTGGTGGTGCGACAAAGGAAAGGGCAAGCGCTATGGCGGAAACCGCACCACCCTTTAGAAACAAGGTAATATCCATGAGATGCCTCCAATGTTGCCGCTCCACCACCTACGGCCTGATTGATGTTGGTTGCTACGCTTCCAACTTACCTTGGTTTATCTGCGAGTCGCTGACCGCGACCTTAACCACTCGTTGAGGCTTTCGTTCATGTTGAAGGCTAATTTACTTAACATCTTGACCAGCGCCGGCGATGTCGCAAATGGCGGGTGATGTTTGAATCGCTGGAAAAAGTGCAGATCGACCTGGTCGAGCGGTTGGCCGGTGCGGCAAAGGATCGCAAGTCGCCGATGCATGTGCCGACCGTCGTCACCAGCGATGTCGATGCGCGGATCATGGTGCTGCGCGCGTTTGACAGCGCCGCATGGACTTTGCGCTTTCACACCGACACTCGCGCGCCAAAGGTAGCCGCGATCCGCCGCGATCCCCGGATGGCGGTGCTGCTTTATGATCAGCGCGCAAAGGTCCAGATCCGCGTGCGCGGGCAAGGCCGTATCCTGTGCGGCGATCCAATTGTCGATGCTGCATGGGCGGCGTCGGATAATTTCGCGCGCCGCTGTTATCTGGGTGACGGGCCGGGCACCCCCTCCGACACGCCGACTTCCGGTCTGCCGCCCGAGTTCGAGGGTGTGGAGCCGACCGACGCACAGCTTGTCCCGGCGCGGGCGAATTTCGCGGTTTTGCTGGTTGAGATCGAGGAAATCGACTGGTTCTACCTCGCGCATACCGGCCATGTGCGTGCCCGGTTTGAACGTGACGGCGGAGCGTGGCAGGGGAGTTGGGTGTCGCCCTAGGCGGCCTTGTTCTCAGGATTGGGTTCAACCGGGGCGGGCAGCAGAATGATCTCTTCCCACTCGCTGGCGGTAATAATCTGATTTTCTCCCGAATTCTGTGCGGCAGTCAGCGCGGCATCGGCGCGCGCACGCCATTGCGTTTCGCTCTCCCCCAGCCGCCGCGCGGCAACACCAAAGCTGGCGGTCAGGCGTATTCCATCACCGATGCCAAGAACTTTGGTCCGGGAAAGTGTCTTGAGCAGCCGTTTAGCGATTCTGCTCGCCTCCGCCTCGGATGCACCGTCGGCAAGGATTGTAAAGGAGCCTTCGCTGTCTGTATCGGTTGCCCCGACCACCATATCGCTCTTGCGCACCCCGGCGCGCATGACCTGTGCAACCTGACGCACTGCATCGGCGCGGATTTCTGGCCCCCATAGCGTCCGCACCTGCCTAAGATTGTCGATCTGTCCGTGCAGGATCGCCCCGCGCGGTTTGAAAGGTGTGGTTCGCCGCTCGGTTTCTTCGATCTCGGCTGCGAACCGGGCGGGAGCAAAGAAGCCCGAAAGCGGATCAACCGGCTTGCGCAAACCGCTGCCTGATCGCAGCGCAAATAAGGTCAGTGCCCCGGTGATCGCAATTGCCAAAATCAGCGCGGTCGCCGGATCACTGAAACTTGCCTGCTCGATCCCCTGCACCATGGCTGCCCCTCTTGTGCTCTACGGCCAAGGGGTTTGCCCGATGCACAGTTAAGGGAGCGTAAAGTGAAAAGGGGTGCCGCCGTGCAATACTCCGCCGCACCCCAGTTTACGTCACCGCGTCAGCTTCTTGTATGCAAGCCGCGTCGGACGATCGGCTGCATCACCGAGCCTGCGCCGTTTGTCTTCTTCGTAGCTTTCAAAATTGCCTTCGAACCACTCGACGTGGCTGTTGCCTTCGAACGCGAGGATGTGCGTCGCCAGGCGGTCGAGGAAAAAGCGGTCGTGCGAGATAACCACCGCGCAGCCGGCGAAGTTCTCGATCGCATCTTCCAGCGCGCCAAGAGTTTCGACGTCGAGATCGTTGGTCGGCTCATCGAGCAGCAGCACGTTGCCGCCTTGCTTGAGCATCTTAGCCATATGCACTCGGTTGCGTTCACCCCCGGACAGCTTGCCCACGTTTTTCTGTTGATCCGCACCTTTGAAATTGAACGCCCCGACATAGGCGCGAGTGGAGGCATCATGGCCGTTAACCTGCATGTAATCGAGACCGTCGGAGATTTCCTCCCACACGTTATTCTTGGGATTCAGGTCGTCGCGCGATTGGTCGACATAGCCCAGATGCACGGTCTCGCCAATTTCGATGGTGCCGCTGTCAGGCGTTTCCTGACCGGTTATCATTCGGAACAGCGTTGATTTGCCCGCGCCATTGGGGCCGATTACGCCGACGATCCCGCCTGGCGGCAGCATGAAAGAGAGGTTTTCGAACAAGAGCTTGTCGCCATAAGCCTTGGTGAGGTTCTTGGCCTCGATCACCTTGCCGCCAAGTCGTTCGGGGACCTGAATGACGATCTGCGCCTTGCCCGGAGAGCGGCCAGCCTGTGCGTCCTGCAATTCTTCGAACTTGCGCACGCGGGCCTTGGATTTGGTCTGACGCGCGGCGGGGGTCTGCCGGATCCATTCCAGTTCGCGTTGCAGCGCCTTTTGCTTGCCGCTTTCCTCGCGGCTTTCCTGTTCCAGCCGCTTTGCCTTCTTTTCAAGATAGGTCGAATAATTGCCTTCGTAGGGGTAATACGTGCCCCGGTCGAGTTCGAGGATCCACCCCACGACATTATCAAGAAAGTAGCGATCGTGGGTGATCATCAGCACCGCGCCCGCATATTCCTTGAGGTGGTTTTCGAGCCATTCGACGCTTTCCGCATCGAGGTGGTTGGTCGGTTCATCGAGCAGCAGGATCGAGGGCTTCTGGATCAGCAGCCGGGTCAGTGCCACGCGGCGCTTTTCCCCGCCAGACAGGCTTTCCACGCCCATGTCCGAAGGAGGGCAACGCAAAGCCTCCATCGCGATTTCAAGTTGATTGTCGAGCGTCCAGCCATCCACCGCGTCAATCTTGGTCTGCAACTCGCTCATCTCATCGCCGAGCTTTTCAAAATCGGCGTCAGGTTCGGCCATTTCAGCGGAGATGGCGTTGAACCGGTCAACCAGATCGGCGATTTCGCGCGCGCCATCCTTGACGTTTTCGAGCACGGTCTTGCTGGTGTCGAGTTCAGGTTCCTGCGGCAGATAGCCGACGGTGATGTGTTCCCCCGGCCAAGCTTCGCCGGTGAAATCCTTATCGATCCCGGCCATGATCTTCATCAGCGTCGATTTGCCCGCGCCATTGGGGCCGACAATGCCGATCTTCGCGCCTTGGTAAAATTGCAGATTGATGTCGGACAGCACTGGCTTGGGTGCTCCGGGAAAAGTCTTGGTCATGCCTTTCATGACAAAGGCGTATTGCGCGGCCATGGGGTCGTCCTTTGGATCGAGAGAAATGCTGGAATGTTCAGCCGCCCAGATAGGCGGCACAATGGGGTAGGGCAAGCTGGACATACTCGCATCGCGGCGATAGCGCTTGGGGTGATGAAACAGACCCTTTTCGGTGCCACCGCACTTGCCGCCCTTTGCCTCACCGCCCCGCTAGCCGCTGATGGGCATGGCCACGCGACCACATTGGAAGAGGCGGCAACGCACGCGCTTGCATCGGACACTTATGCTTGGGATTTCGTCGAAGGAATCACCACCGAAGTCGGTCCGCGGCAGGCCGGGACCGAGGCAGAGGCGCGGGGCCGCGCATGGGCAATGGCTTGGTTGAACGCACACGGCTTTGCCAATGTTGCGGATGAGCCGTTCGAGATGGAAACATGGGTACCGGGCGATCTTCATCGCGCCGAAATCACCAGCCCGTTTCCGCAGCCGCTTGTGATCCAACCGCTGGGCGGCAGCGCTTCGACCGGGCCGGACGGGATCATTGCCGAGGTCGTGATGTTCGAAAGCGTCGCTGCTCTACGAGCGGCGCCAGCGGACAGCCTGACGGGCAAGATCGCCTATATCTCGCATGCGATGACCCCGACACAGGACGGATCGCAATATGGCTTTGCCGGACCGGCGCGCTGGATCGGCGCGGAACTGGCCAAGCAAAAGGGCGCGGTCGCTACCGTGATCAAATCGGTCGGCACCGATTATCACCGCAACCCGCATACCGGGGGCACGACCTTTCGCCGTGCCGATGGCTCCACCGATGTCGGACGCCCGGTCCCTACCCCGGCAGGCGCACTGTCGCTGCCCGATGCGGCCAATCTGGAACGGATGTTCGAACGCGCGAATGGCCGCCCGATCATGATGAAGCTGACACTGACCCCGGAAAATCTCGGCACCACGGTCAGCGGTAATGTCGTGGGCGAGATTGTTGGCCGCAATCCCGCCCTCCCGCCGGTATTGCTCGCCTGCCATATTGACAGTTGGTGGAATGCGCCGGGCGCTTTTGACGACGGGGCGGGATGCGGAATCATCGCAGCGGCTGCTCTCAATGTGCAGAAATCTGGCCAACCGCTGCGCACCATTCGTGTACTGTTTGCAGGGGCAGAGGAAGTCGGCCTGTTCGGATCATCCGCCTATAGCGCGGCGCATATCGATGAACCCATCGGCGTCGGGCTGGAAAGCGATTTCGGGGCAGATCGCATCTGGCGTTTCGAAAGCAATTTCCGCGAGAGCAATGCGGATTTGCACGGCCGCATTGCCGCTGCGGTGGCGCGGTTTGGCGTGGCAAATTCTTCCAATGTCGCCAGCGGCGGGGCGGATCTGAACATCGTCAGGGATCAGGGCGGGGCGATCATCGATCTGCAACAGGACGGGACCCGATATTTCGATCTGCACCACACCCCTGACGACACACTCGACAAGATTGATCCGGTGCAATTGCGCCAGAATGTTGCGGTGTGGACGCAGGTGGTCGGCATCCTCGCCAACGAAAGCCGGTCGATCCAGACCGGCGCGCCGTTGCCCAGTGCCCCGGCGACGATGGAAAACTGAGGCGCGCGGTTCGCCGTTCGAATTGGTCGCTTAGCGGTCAATCAAAAGCCAGAAAAGCGACCTTGAACTGACTCGCCTTCGTCGCGCGCGTGACACTCCAGCATTGCAAAGGGGCCGGGCCAATTCGCGCGCCTGGTTGCTGTATCAAGGGGCCCTGTCTTGCCCCGCCATTCAGCCTGCTCTGGCGCGCTCAACCCATGTGCGGGAGCGTGTGCTGTGTCAGAAAATCTCCTCATCTGCGACCTTACACAAAGCTGGTCTCCCAGTGCGGGGGGCGGCATTTCAACCTATCTCAAGGAAAAGCAGAAGTTCTTTCAGGACAGGACCGAGCACCGCCTGCTCCAGATTGTGCCGGGGCCGCAAGACCGGATCACTGTAAACGGGCGCACCATCTTTGCCGAAGTGAGCGCGCCGCAAGTTTGGGGAAGCCCCAATTATCGCTGGATCAATCGCAACAATGCCGTGTTCGAATTGCTGCGCGAATACCGGCCCAACATAATCGAAAGCCTGTGCCCATGGGTGCTGCCATGGATCGCGATCCGGCACCGGTTACGCTATCCCGAAACCGCGCTGGTCGCAGGCTATCGCACCGATTTTCCCAATGCCCATATTTACCGCGTCATGAAGGATTTATCGGGCCATTATCCGGCAACCTTCTTCAAAAATGTTGGCTATTTCTATGCATGGATGACCTATCACCGGTTTGACCGGGTCTATACGCTTAATCAGGAAGCCCAACGGATGCTGGCAGGAATTGGCTATCGCAACACCGGTGTTCTGGGGCTGGGCGTCAATATTGACCAGTTTTCGCCCGATCACCGCGATCCCGGTTTTCGCGCCGAGCTGGGCCTGCCGCACTCCGAAGGGCCATTGCTGATTTATGCGGGGCGGCTCGACAATGAAAAGCGCGCCTATGTTCTGACAGAAATGTTCAAGCAATTGCCGCGCGATCTCGGCGCGCAAATGGTGCTAATGGGGGACGGCAAATTGCGCGCCAGCCTGATGGAGGAGGCGCGCGGGCTGCCGATTGCGTTTCCAGGATATGAGACCGACCGCCGCGAACTGGCGCGTGCGCTGGCGAGCAGCGACATTTATGTTAGCGGCATGGCGGATGAGACTTTTGGCATTTCGGTGCTGGAGGCGCAGGCGTCAGGATTGCCGGTGGTCGGCGTAGCGAGCGGGGCGATGCCCGAACGGGTACCCGAAGGTGCGGGCCTGTTGGGACCGATCGATGATGCGGTGGCGATGGCGCGCAATGTTACCCGCATCTGGCGCGAAGACTATGGCGCTGCGCGAGTCCGATCGCTCGCCTTGGCAGCTTCGCAAAACCGCTGGCCGCAAACATTCGAACAGCTGATCAATGTCGAATATCGCGCGGCATTGAAAGCCCGTGATCGGCGACTAGATGGACCATTGAGCCGCCGATTCCAGCAAGCGCCAGACATCTCTTGACCCAAGAATCTCTTCCCGAAACTGGACCCTATACAGCGCCGCCTTTGCTGGATGTGCCTGCGGTGCATCCGTGGCGCAATGTGTCGCGCCGTTCGCTGACCCTTGCGCTGTCGGTGCTGCCGATCGTGGCGCTTATCAATGTTGGCGTGCTCGTCTGGTCACTCGGAGGGATCGATCTGTCGCAGCGCATTTCGCGGCCCGAATTGCTCGGATTGGCGGCAGCATTGGTGTTTGTGCCGATGCTTTCCAATTCACTACGGCTGGCGATCTGGGCGCGGTTCCTGGGGGTAGATCTAGGATTTGCGCGCGCCCTTAAAGTCATCACCGGAATGATGGTCGCCAATTCAGTCACGCCATCGGCAACCGGCGGGATGCCGATCAAGGTGCTGTTTCTGATGGGTGAAGGTGTGCCTGTGCGCCGAGCGCTTACGCTGGTGTCGTTCCAGACTGCGGAGGATGCGCTGGTGCTGTTCAGTCTGGTTGGGCTGTGCGCCGGACTAAGCGGGTTTGCACTTTTCGAATTTCTTGGCAGTGATCCGGTGTTGTGGGGAAGATTTTCGGCGGGTATCAGGACCACGGTGCTGATTGCAGCGATGGCTGCGGCGGGGCTTGTATTGATTGTCGCAATGGTCGCGGGCGGCGTGTTCGGCCGCCGGGCTCGGAACTTTGCGTTTCGCATGGTCGACACTGGCCGGGAGTATGTCAGCCATATCGTGTTGGACTGGGGCGCGGCGCTTAGACACGGCAAGGGCGCGGCGCTGATCAATATCACGCTCGCTGGGGTGCAATGGCTGGTGCGGTTCTCAATCGCCGGTCTTGTGCTGGCGGCGTTTGGGATTGATTGGCAACCGGTGCTGTTCTGGCTGCTGCAATATCTGGTGCAATCGATCAGCTCGATCGTGCCAACACCGGGCGGGGCGGGCGGTGCGGAAGCGGGGTTCTTGTTTCTGTTTGCGCCGTTTGTCCCAGTGGATGTGCTGGTGCCCGCAATGAGCGCGTGGCGGCTGATGTTCTTTTATCTGCCCCTGACCGGTGCGGCCTGCCTGTTTTTTCTGCTGACGCGTAAAATACGGATCAAGTTAGCGGCACCTGCTGCGCCGCCGCAACCTGCCGAATAGCAAGCTAACCCCTCACGATCCCCGATAGCGCGTTGCCGCTGCGGCCTGGAAACAGCTGCGTCATTGCCATCTGCGGATCAAGGCGCAGATGCTCGGCGAGCGATCCGGCAAGCACCTGTTCAAGCGCGGTGGTGGGGCGCAGGTCGCGGCCTTCGTAAAGGTCCGCCTCGCGCAGGCCCGGCCAATCGGCAATCACCCGACCTCCTTTCACCGCTCCGCCCAGAACCAGCGCTGCCGAAGCCGTTCCGTGGTCGGTTCCGTTGGTGCCGTTGAACCGTACCGTGCGGCCAAATTCAGTCACCACGAATACCATCGTATCCGCCCACGCCGCGCCCATGCCGGTCTGATAGGCCCCCAGAAGGGCATCAAGCTGCCCCGCGTTGCGGCGGAACGCGCCCAGTTGATTGGCATGGGTATCCCAACCGCCCAGCTCCATCATCGCAATCCGCGCACCATCGGCTCCGCGCATCAGCGACGCGACCAATACGCCCGCTGCCTGCGCATCGCGCAGATTCCGCATCGTGTCGCCTGCACCTCCGGCGCTGGCCATCGCCTGCGTCTCCAGCGCAGCCTGCCACAATCCGGCAAGTTGCGGATCGGCTTCATAGAGCATCGCAACCCGCGCCATGAAGGCATCGCTCGCCTCGGGCAGGGCACTGGGCGCATAGCTGGAGGCGGGCGCATTGCCCCGCAGCGCCAGCGGCATGGTCGGCGCAATGGCCAGCGCCTTGGGAGGATTATCGCCTGCCTCGCGCGCCAGCATTGTCACCAGCCGGTTAAGCCAACCATCATCCGCCGCATAGGGCTGCGCCGCGCCCGTCTCCAGCATGTTCTGCCCGTCGAAATGCGAGCGTTCGCGGTATGACGTTGCCGCGGCGTGGATGAACAGGGCCTCGCCTGCATCAAACGCGGCGGTCACATTGGTCAGCGCAGGGTGAATGGCAAAGAATCCGCTCGCCTGCCTTGCGCCATCATATTCGCTCAATGTCGGCCCCCGCAGCGCTGCAAATGCAGGATCGCCGATCGGCGCTGCCATCGCCATCCCGTCCGCTGCGCCGCGCAGCAGGATCAGCAGGACATTCTTTTCGCCCGGTGCATTGGCAAAGGCCATGCGCGGAAAAGTCAGGCTGGCCGCGCCCAGCGTCAGTGAGCCTGCCAGAAGTGCGCGGCGGTTGAGAATAATCGTCATCGCATTTACCTCCGCATCATTTCAGGGGAAACCAGCAACAATGCCAATGCCTGCGTGCCGCTTTCCGCGCGCGCCAGCCATGTCCGCGTATGATCGGTCAGCGCGCCCGGAAACGCAGCTCCGGCGCGGGCCATGACATCATCTGATGGTGCGCCGCGCGCGATCCTTTCGGCCATTTCGACCCGGCGCAACAACGCATCGGGTCCGGCCCAACTGCCCTCAAGATCATCATAGCCCGCAGGGGATGGCGCGAGCCACGGCATTTGGCCAATCTCGGATAGAGCACCTGAAAGCCGCCGGTTGCTCAGCGATTCGATCCCCGTGATTCGCAGCACCGCCACCAGCCATTCGAACGGTTGACGGAATTTCACCGGGCTTTCGGTCCAGACTTCGGGCGAATTGATTAATGTGCGGGTGAGGCTGGCAAGATCGCCATTGCTGCGCCGAAACTCCGCTTCCAGCCGGGCAACAAGGCTTTGTGGCGGTGTGTCGCCAGCAAAGTGCCGCGCCAGTTTGGTGGCGATAAAACGCGCAGTGGATGGGTGGCTGGCAAGGTCATCGAGCACCGCCAGCGCCTGCCCCGCGCCGCCTTCGCGGTAAGTGCGGCCCAGCACCTGACGACTGCCGGGCTCATGGGCAAATTCGGCAAACGCCGCGCCGCCCGGTTGCGGCTCGCTGAACCTTTCGATCCGGGCAAGGCCGCCGATCGTCCAACCGGTCAGCGCGCGGGCAAATTCGGTGACATCCGCCTGATCATATCCGCCATCGACCCCCAGCGTATGCAGTTCGAGAATCTCGCGCGCGAGGTTTTCGTTCAACCCGCGCGGTCCCCCACCATTGCCCTGACGCCGCCTCTGAGCACGCCTTTGCTGAAAGGGTGAGTTCGGCCCGACGGACTGAAACTGATCGAGATAGAGCAGCATCGCGGGATGCAGCACCGCGGCCTTTAACAGGTCGGAGAAATTGCCCAGAACATGCGGGCGGATCGCCGAAAATTCATGGTTGGCGACCTGAAAATGTGTGCCCGGCTTCTTCGCCGAGACGCTGAAATGGTTGGACCAGAAATGCACCAGCCGTTCCATCATTGGGGCGGTGCTGGTGATTGCAATGCGGGTGCGCAATCCGGCATCCTCGCGCAGGGTGCGGGCTGCGGTCTGATAGGATTGGCGCACGTCAGGCGGCAAGCCGTTGAGCGGGTCTGCGCCGCCCTGCATCTGCGGCTCCATCGCCTGTTCATTCATGGTGCCAGCTGCCTGAGACTGCCGTTCGCGGCGGAGGCTGCGCAACATTTCGAGGATTTCACCAGCCTTTGCCGAAGTGTCTTCCCGGTCAGCCAAGATCGCCGGGGCAGGGTCAAAGGCGTCCATCTGCGCATAAAGGGAACGGACGGGGTCGCCCGGCACGATTTGCCCACGGCGCAGGCCGTAACCGAACCGATTGAGCGCGATGCTGGGTTTGCTCATCATGGCCCTCTTGCTGAAATATCTCACCGCATCTGGTTGAGATAAAGGTGCCTCGGCCCGCGACCAAAGTCACGTATTCTCTGGTAATGTTTTGTCGCAGCCATCCGCGATCCGCGACAATTGCCGCGCGCGTTGATGGTGTCCAAAATATTCAGTATTTGTTGAAATGGTCGGGGAGACAAGATTCGAACTTGCGACCCCCTGTACCCAAAACAGGTGCGCTACCAGGCTGCGCCACTCCCCGACATTTCATTTCAACTGCGTTCCAATTCCCGCCGGTTAGCCACCCGGTGGGTGGTGGTGGGCCCGGCAGGATTCGAACCCGCGACCTAGCCGTTATGAGCGGCCAGCTCTAACCGCTGAGCTACAGGCCCCCCGGACATACTCCAACCGTTACCGGTGGTGAACGCAGCGCCGCCTCTACAGCGGGTTATGGCAAGACACAAGCGTGTCGAGAAAGGGCGCTGCAAATTCTCGTGGCAAACAATTCAGGCAGCCATTGGCCATCACCGCTTTGCCGCTGCGATGATCTCTGCAACGGTGGTGCTGCGGACGCCGAGGGACCCCAGATGCGCGTATATCTGCCGAAACCAATCATACAACGCCTCCACATCCTCCGGCGCATTGGCATAGGGCGTATTTCCCGGAGCCAGTGAGGGGCTGTGGAACGACAGGACCAACACCGGCAATTGGTCGCCAAGTGCAATATCGATTCCTTTGATGGCTTCCTTTGCTGTCACACCTTCGGGCGTCAGTGCGATGCGTTCGAGCAGCTTTAGCCGCGAGAAACCCGCGAAGAAGGTTGGCATATGCCGCTGCAGCCGGTGAATTTGCATTCCCATGCGGCGCAGCAGCCCTGAATAGACAGTTGTCACCGGCAGTTCGAGCAAGGTCCGTTCGTCATCCACCCAATAGGGCTTTAGCGGATGGTTGGAATAATCCGGGCCGTGCTGCACGCGGTAATCGAACAGCGAGCGCACCGACGTGTCAACGGCAATCCCGCCCGCTTTCAGAATTGCGGCGGTGTCGGACCCCAGACCATATCTGCCCGCACGGTAAATCAGCGGCGCGGTGCCGAACGCCTGTTCGATCTTGTCGCGTAGGGCGCAGAATTTGGCCGCTTCCAGGTCGCCCGGCAAGTTTCCGGCGTAGGAATTGGCTGCATTGACAGCTTCATCAAAGGGCGGGTTGACCCAAGGATGCAACTGCACCCCGATTTCGGCCTTCCCGCGCCGCACCGCATCGCCAATGATCTCCGCCGCGCGCGGGTCGCAAGCTATCGGCCAATCGACCAGATAGACCGGATACGCGCCAATCTCCTCGCAGAATTGTTGAAACCGGGGGATCGCAGCGACGTGATGGAGCCCGTGCCGGTCACGCGTAAAGGGGCCGTTCCAGTCAAATTCTTCCTCTGTATCGACGGTCAGCAGCACCCTGCTTGGCGCTTCGGGTTTGGGTGCAAAGGCAAAAGAAGCGGCCGCCTCTGGGTGAGGGGGTGTCAACATTGATACGCGCGGCAGCGACTTATAACGCTGGCACGCCGTTCCGTGTTGGGCGATCATTGCGCCGGTCAAAGGTCCACCATCGGGCATCATCGCCGAGCGCTACACCAAACTTGTAAGCGATCCGTTACCGCGAATTCAGATGGTGCCGGAAATCTCACCGCCGTCTGCGCCGCTGGTATATGTCTCACCCAGTGTCTTTTTGACCTGCGGCAATGTCAGCACAATTGTCTCTCCGTCGCGGGTCAGACCGCCGCCCGCAGCGCGCGCTTCAGCGCGGGCCAGCCGCAAGGCGAATCCCGCGCCAAACAATCCGGCGTTGATCGCGGTTCCTATCGGCTTGGCCTCGGCGGTGAAAATGTCGTCTTCGCCCAGCAATTGCGCGGGCAGATCGCAGGTCAGCCGGATAAGCCCGCCTTGCGCCGAAAGGCCGGCCTCTAACATCTCTCCTGCCGAACAGCCTCCTCCCAGCGTTGCCAGCAATCGCCACAGCAGCGCCTCCGCCTGATCGGGGTCGAGCGCGGCAAGATAGGGGCCATTGCCGGATTCCAGCGCAATCCCCGCCATGCGCGGCTGCAGGACATGGTCCAGTTGGCGAATGGTGCGGTGAACAAGATCGGTCAGATCGGATTCGCCAGCATCAATTTCCAGCGCTCCGGTTTCAAGCCGTGCTAGGCGGTCAAGTTCCTCAAACCCGGCCAAAATCCGAGCTGCATCGCCCGCTATTGCAGCGGCCAATGCGCGATATTCATGCGGCGCGCCGCCGAACAATTGCTGCTGTATGACCTCGGCGTAGCCTTGCACGGCGGTAACCGGGGTGCGCAATTCGTGCAGGAGTTGACGGATGCGGTCGGCGTCGCGGGCGGCGGCGCTGGGGACGGCGGCACCCGAACCGGCGGGTCGGCGAAAACGTCCAAAATAGCCTGCGAAATTGCCGTCATCGGTAAAGCGCGGTTGCGCATCCAAAGTCCATTTGCCCGCAATCGCACTTGCCCCATCAAGCTCCGTTGATGCTGCGACGATGGGCTGGCGGCGAGCAAAGGCGCGTTCAAGCGGACCTAGGCCAGTGTTGCTGCCCAATTGCTGCTGCGCGATTAGCCGCGTGCCGATGACCATCGCTGCGGCTTCGCCGTCGGCCCATTCGATCCTACCGCCTGCATCGGCGGCAAAGCCAAAGGCCTGAATCAGCCGGGGTGCGCGCGATTGTTCCTCGCCCAGCGGAAGACGTGGTTCATTGCTATCTCCGTCTTGGGCGGCTTCGCGCGATGTTTCGCGGGTCCGCTTGAACTGAGCGATCCGTTCGACCAACGCTGAAATTTCGCTGCGCCCTTCGCTCGCAGGGTCAAAGGGCGGAGAAGTCGGCAGATCGGGAGTAGGCGACGGCGTAGGCGCAATGGACTGCGGCACAATTACTGGCGCAGTTTCGGGGGAATGTTCTGCAGCAGATTCCGGCGATCGCGCTTGTGGGGTGGGCAGCCCACGGTCATGCACGCCCAACCGTTCAAGCAGGATGCTCACATCGACCGGCAAATCGCGCCTCAGCCGCATAAATCCGCGCGCGCGCACCGGCAGGCGCGGGATCAATGCAGACCAATCCTCTGATGAAAGCTGCGCGCGGCCCAGCGCGGCGGAGGCGACATCGGGTTCAAAATCGGCGAGATGCGCGGCCAGTTCGGGATTGCGGAAACGCCAGCCGGGCTCGCGGATCATCTTTGCGCGGTCGCTCGCCGAAATCTGGTCCGCCAGAGCATCCATCCGCAACCACGCGGCGGCCACCAGTCCGGGATCGCGTGCGGAGCTTTCACCGGGGCGGACTGCCCCCAGAATATCAAGCAATTGCCGGAACTGCGTGCGCAACCCGACGTCGCTGGACGCGCGCTGACGCAGCACTGTCGCAAGGCGATCATCGAAAAACATTTCCAGCTCCAACCGGCGGACAAAAGCATGCATGGCACGCCCGAACATATCCCGTCACGCGGATACCGGATTCAGCGCGACCGAAGCTGAATAGCACCTGATCCGAAATGTCACAGGCCGCCTGTCGAGCGCGTTGCAAAGCGGGACAATTGCTGGCACACCTAATTAAATTAGGTTTAGACGTGCAAAGCCGTGCGTGTTCTTGCACACTGTTGTTAAAGCGTATGCCAATCTGCTGCGCCGACGCAATCAATCGGGGGCGCGCATTGCTGGTGTGTGGCGCGCAATCATAGCGAGGAGTGTTTTGCGCGATGGCGAATCTGGATGATATCGACAAGCGCCTGCTCAGCGAACTTCAGGCTGAGGGCCGGGTGACCAATGTCGAACTGGCGCAGCGCGTTGGATTGACCGCGCCGCCGTGCTTGCGCCGAGTCCGCGGCTTGGAAGAAGACGGCGTGATTCGCGGCTATCACGCCGATCTTGACCCGTCGAAACTGGGCTTTGCGATCACCGTATTTGCGATGGTCAGCCTGAAGAGTCAGGCCGAATCTGCCTTGCGCGAGTTTGAGGATCATATGCGTGACCTGCCCGAGGTGCGCGAATGCCACATGCTCAATGGCGAGATCGACTTTATTCTCAAGATTGTAAGCAAAGATCTTCAAAGCTTTCAGGAATTCCTCACCAGCAAGCTGACGCCCGCGCCCAATGTGGCCAGCGTCAAGACCTCGCTGACGATCCGCACGGCGAAACATGAACCGGGCGTGCCGCTGTGAGTGAGGCCGAGCGGATTGACGGACCGCTCGAAGGACACTGCCTGTGCGGCACGGTGACGGTGACAATCACCGGTGTGCACAAGGAAATCGACATTTGCCACTGCACCATGTGTCAGCGTTGGGGCGGCACGATGTACGCCGGGATCGAGTGTGACGGCTTTGTGCTGAACGGCGAAGATCACATTTCGACCTATGATTCCAGCGACTGGGCCGAACGCGCCTTTTGCTCACGCTGCGGCAGCAATCTGTGGTATAAATTCAAGCCAACCGGCGCACGCACATTTCTCGCCGGCTTGTTCGAGCTACCCGGCGGTCTGCCAATCAAACATCAAATTTTTATCGATGAAAAGCCCGACTGGTTTGATATCGCGCAGGACAGCTCAAGAAAGACCGGCGCGCAAATCATCGCTGAAGCGCAAGCGGCGGGCTTCACCTTCGAATAATCGGTACCGCCGCGATCAATGCAGTTTGAGCTTTGGCCGCACGACCCGGTTGACGCGGCCGATCACCATCAGGCCAATGCCCCGGAACCAGCCGTGAATGCCCAGCAGATGCAGGCGATAAAGCGTCGTGTAGATCAACCGCGCCATCCGCCCCTCCACGGCCAGAGCCCCACCGACCAGATTGCCCATCAGGCTGCCCACCGTTGAAAAGCGGCTGAGCGAGATAAGCGAACCCTTATCTTCGTAGGTGAAGTTTTTGAGTTTTTTGCCTTTTTGCTTGCGGTGGATATTGGTAAACACCGTGGACGCCATCTGGTGCGCTGCCTGAGCACGCGGTGGCACTGGAGCGTCCTGGTCGGGCGGGGTGTAGGATGCACAATCGCCGATTGCGAAAATGTCCGGGTCGGTCACGGTCTGGAGCGTCGCGGTCACCAGAATCTGATTGCGCGGATTGGTTGCCAGACCAAGCCCGCTCAGGAATTCGGCGCCCTTTACCCCGGCGGCCCACACCATCAGTTCCGCAGCGATGACATCGCCGGTTTGGGTGACCAAAGCCCCTTTGCGCGCCAGGATCACCTGAGTGTTTTCGCGCACCACCACGCCCAGCTTATTAAGCTCTCCGCGCGCTGCGTGCGACAATTCTTCGGGCAAGGCAGGCAGGATGCGCGGACCGGCCTCGACGATGGTTACATCGAGGCGGGTTTCATCAAACACTTCGAGCCCGTAATGTTTGAGCGCGCCCGCGGCGTTGTAGAGTTCTGCGGCCAGTTCCACGCCGGTTGCGCCAGCGCCCACGATCGCTACCCTGACCCGTTCATCGGCGGCAGGATTGGCGATCATGGCGCGGCTGACGCGCAGACATTGGTTGAGCAATTTGGTACGGAACCGGTCCGCCTGTTCGCGGCTGTCGAGATAGAGGCAGTGTTCGGCCACCCCTGGAACACCGAAATCGTTAGAGATTGACCCCACCGCCAGCACCAGAATGTCATAACGGATCGTATGCCCGCCGATCAGCTCTTCGCCATGATCGTCCAGCACCGGGGCGAGACGGATCGATTTCGCCTCGCGGTCGATGCTTTCGAGGCTGCCCTGAAAGAACCGGTATCCCCAGCGTGCGCAGTGCCCGCGATAGCCGACCTCATCGAGGTTCGCATCGAGCGACCCAGCTGCGACTTCGTGCAGCAGCGGTTTCCAGATGTGCGACAGATTCTGATCGACGAGAATGATATCGTGCCGCTTGCGACCGTATTTGGCACCCAATTTGCGCACCAGTTCCAGCCCGCCCGCGCCGCCGCCGACGACCACGATCTGGGTCTTGCGCGCCTGCTGCTGCTGCGTGGATTTTGGGGGCACCATTGCAGGTGGCGCGCGCTGCTCTTCCTCGGCCGCATCGGTTGCGGCGATGAATTGGTGATTCATCTGTTGGTTCCGACCTAAGGCTCCCGATCCCTCGGAGCCGTTCTGGTGCATCCCTGTCACCGCTCTCAACGCATTGGCCTGGCAGACGGTTCCCGGTCACGCGCGGCTAGCTGATCTATGGCTCGGCGGGCGGCTGCGCCAAACCTATCCATAGCGGCGCAAGTAGCGATAGGTGCTGATCTGGAAAATGCCCACCAGCAGCAGCAGGAACAGCGCAAGCTGAACGCGGCCCCCCAACATTGTCTCCAGCGGAACGCCTCGGCTCGACATGCCGAAACTTGCGATCGCAATCGCGACAATTGCGGCCAAGGCAAGCCCTGCGCCCGCGCGCCACGCCGCGCCAAGCGCGGTCGCCAGCGGAGTCTGGTTGGCCGAGCGGCGGCGTTTGAGCACCGCTTCGCACAGGATTTCAAAATCGCTGCGGAAAGTGGTGTGGCGCACCGCGCAGGCATTCTTTTCCGCCAGCGCGGCGATATCGTCAGGGATGTCCTGCGGTCCCGGCATCTGCGCATCATCGACAAGACAAGGGATTATCCGCTTATCCGCTGCCAAAGCTCGGCTGATCTCACGCCTGACAAAATCGCCATCGCTCCAGATCCGGCGCTGACCGTTTTCTCCGACTGCTCCGAGCCAGCCGGGTCCGATGACTGCGATAAAGACATCGGCGCGGGTGATTTCGGTATCCAGTCGCTGAGGGAAATTCTCGCCATGCGCGATAGAATCCACGTCGAGGAACACGCTGTCGATCTCGCGCACGCTTGCCAGATTGTCGGCGATGCGCGCGGCGACATCCTTGCTGTCGGAACGGCGATAGCTGATGAAGACTCGCATCAATTGCTCTCCGGTCCGAAGGCACGCTGAATTGTGCCGACCAATCCCATGCGTTCAAGATGCAGCCGCGCATCGAGCATCCGCGGTTCTACCGGGATCAGATCAATGCCGATGCCAGGGTTTTCATATTCGTAGATCAGCGCGTTGACCTTGAAATCGTCGGTAAAGCGAATGTCGCGGGCGTCGCGCGACAGGTCGGTTGAACCTTGCACCACCCTCCGGTTGGCTTCCTGCGCGTTCAACCGGCTCTCGCCAGGGCGAAAGCTGCGATTGCTCACCACAATCGCGACATAGCGATAATAGGACTCAGGTCGGACGAGGAAGAGATCACGGATGCGCGTCAGCAAATCCTCACGGCCTTCTCCCGGCGCGCCATAGCGGAACCGTCCAGGCATAGAATAGCCTTCGGTATCAATCTGTTCGGTTACCGTGACCAGCACGAATCCACCGGGCACCGAATAAAAAGAATGTGCGCTGTAATCCGCCGCCCTGAGAGCATCGCGGAGCCGGGTGGCGGCATCATAAAGCGACAGCCCTTCGCGGCTCTCGATCAGGTAATCAATCTGGGTTGTCCACGAAGGCTGTTCAGGCGGCCATTGCGGATAGGGTTCGATGCCAAGGTCAGGGCGGTCATTCGAGGCAGCGCATGCTAACACTTCGCAGCTGGCACCCTGACATGCGCCGGGCTGGCATTCAACCGCACCGCAGGCGGCGGCGAAACAAGCGGCGCTGTCGCATGCTGCGCCCTCGTATGCGCCGCAGCCAGCGCCTCCGCAGGTTGCCCCTTCGCAGGCCGCTTCGCATCCTTCACAACCGGAACTGCAACAGAAGGCGGAACACGTTGCTACGGCATCATATTCGGCGCTGCATGCGGATTCTTCTGCCTGTTCCGAGCAACCCGAGGTCGCCAGCGCAAGACCGCCCGAAACCGCCAGTAAAGAAGCGTATTTCCGCATGGTTCAGTCCGTTCCCCGCATCACAACCAACCAGTTGGCCTCGTCCCGAAACCACGCAGACCAGTCTATCCGAAAAGAGGGGCGAAGGTAACCGAAAGAGCTCTATTGCTCAATCAAACCACGCGCGTCGCCAGCCAATCTTCGAGCCATTTGATCGAGTAATCGCCGTTCAGCACATCGTCCTGCCGCAGCAATTCCTGATGCAGCGGGATGTTGGTTTTCACCCCTTCGACCACCATCTCCTCCAGCGCGCGGCGCAGGCGCATGATGCAACCTTCGCGGTTGCGGCCATAGACGATCAGTTTGGCGATCATGCTGTCGTAATAGGGCGGGATTGAATAGCCTGCGTAAAGGCCGGAATCGACGCGGACATGCATCCCGCCTGCCGGATGGTAATAGGTGACCTTTCCAGGTGAAGGCGCAAAGGTAAACGGGTCTTCTGCGTTGATCCGGCATTCGATGGCGTGGCCGCTGAACTCCAGCTCTTCCTGACTGACAGACAGCGGCTTTCCCGCCGCAATGCGGATCTGCTCGCGCACCAGATCGACCCCGGTGATTGCCTCGGTGACCGGGTGTTCGACCTGCAGCCGGGTGTTCATTTCGATGAAGTAGAACTCGCCGTCTTCCCATAGGAATTCGATCGTGCCCGCCCCGCGATAGGCCATGTCGCGCATCGCCTTTGAACAGACTTCGCCCATGCGCATGCGTTCGTCATGGCTGATGACGGGGGAGGGGGCTTCTTCGAGAACTTTCTGGTGACGGCGTTGCAGCGAACAATCGCGCTCGCCCAGATGGATCGCGTTGCCCTTTCCATCGCCGAACACCTGAAATTCGATGTGGCGCGGATTGCCCAGATATTTCTCGATATACACGGTGGCATCGCCGAACGCGGCCTTGGCCTCTGACCCGGCCTGTTTCATCAAGGTTTCGAGCTTGTCCTCGCTCTCGCACACTTTCATGCCGCGCCCGCCGCCGCCGCTGGCGGCCTTGATGATGACGGGATAGCCGATTTCTGCGGCGATTTTCTTGGCTTCTTCGGGGTCGGACACCGCCCCGTCCGAACCGGGGACCAGCGGCAGGCCCAGCGCGCCGGCGGTGCGTTTCGCCTCCACCTTGTCGCCCATGGTGCGGATATGTTCGGGCTTTGGCCCGATCCAGGCGATGTCATGTGCCTCAACGATTTCGGCGAATTTGGCGTTTTCCGACAGAAACCCATAGCCGGGGTGGATCGCGTCGCATTCGGCCACTTCGGCGGCCGAAATGATGTTGGCGACGTTGAGATAACTTTCAGAGGCGGGCGGCGGGCCAATGCACACGGCACGATTGGCCAGCCGCACATGCATGGCATCGGCATCGGCGGTAGAGTGGACCGCGACCGTCTCGATCCCCATTTCATGCGCCGCGCGGTGGATGCGCAGCGCAATTTCGCCCCGGTTGGCGATCAATATGCGGGTAATTCCCATAGCTCGCCCGATCAGCCGATCACGACGAGCGGCTGGTCATATTCGACCGGCTGAGCGTTCTCTACCAGGATCGCCTTGATCGTCCCCGGCTTGTCAGCGGTGATGGGGTTCATGACTTTCATCGCTTCGACGATCAGCAGCGTATCGCCTTCACTGACTTTATCGCCAATCTTGATGAAATTGGCAGCGCCGGGTTCGGCGGCGAGATAGACCGTACCGACCATTGGCGATTTGAGCGCATCAACCGGCGCGGGCTCGGGTTTGGCTTCGGACACCGGAGCAGCGGCAGCAGGAGCGCTGGGTGCGGCGAAGGCAGGCGCGGCCTGAGCAGAGGTGACCATACCGCCGCGCGCGACGCGGATCTTGCGGTCGTCATCCTCGACTTCGATTTCGGTAAGGCCGGTTTCGTTCAGAAGTTCGGCCAGCTCGCGCACCAGCGCTGTATCGATATTCATGCCGGACTTGCGCCCCGCACTTGGCTTTGTGTCAGCCATGCATGCCCCTTTTTTGGTTTCACGCGTGACTATTCACGCGAATTGCGGCTGGCAAGTGGCAATGCGTGCAGAATGTGCAATCGACATTGCATTCTCACCCGCGATCAGACTGTGCCTGACGCTACGGCTTCGAGCGCGAGGCGGTAGCTGTCGGCCCCGTGCCCTTCCACCGTCAGCGCCGCTGCCATGCCGACATAGGACAGGTGACGGAAATGCTCGCGGGTCTTGGGATCGGACAGATGGACCTCAATCACGGGGGTGCGGATCGCCTTTATCGCGTCGAGCAGGGCAATCGAAGTGTGAGTATAGGCCGCCGCATTGAGCAGCACTGCCCGCGCGCCTTCCGCCTGCGCCTCATGCAGCCAGTCAATCAACATGCCTTCGTGATTGGTCTGGCGCATGTCGATGGTGAGGCCCAGTTCACGGGCGCGATCCTCAAGGTCACCGGCGATTTCGTCGAGCGTGGTGGTGCCGTATATCTCCGGCTCACGCGTGCCGAGCAGGTTGAGATTGGGGCCGTTCAGGACGTAGATGGTGTTGGTCATTGAGGGGTGTTAACGCGGATCGCCTATGCGGGAAAGGGCGAGGCGTCCAGCAGGATCGTGGTTGCAGTTTGCGCCCTTGTTTTGCAACGCGAGAATCAGAATTTGCTGCCCGGCCACGACTCAACATCACCGAAAGGAATTGCGCATGGACGACTTACAGTTTGCTACGGCGGAAGCATGCCAAAAGGCTGCTTGCGACGATACGCTCAGCTTTCCCGAGATCATCGGTAAACTCGCCAGTTCCGGGTTTGAGG
Organism: Qipengyuania sp. ASV99; assembly: GCF_047872805.1. Classification (NCBI taxonomy): domain Bacteria; kingdom Pseudomonadati; phylum Pseudomonadota; class Alphaproteobacteria; order Sphingomonadales; family Erythrobacteraceae; genus Qipengyuania; species Qipengyuania sp. ASV99. Next base: position 49,511 of record NZ_JBLQUK010000003.1, read on the forward strand.
GCTATGCCGTCGATTACCGGCGCAGCACTCAAATCTATTACACGCCTGACGGCACGAGCGCGGAATTTGCGCTTTTGCCGGCCGGCGACGTGGTTGCGGCAGATTTTGATAGCGCCGGGGTCCAAGCGCTGGTGCGCTGGGCGCAAAGCGGCAGCGTCGACTACACCTATGCCGACTTTTGCGCGCAGGCGAAGGCCGCGGGCTGTGCAGGTTATCTGGCCTCGTTCAGCGGCCGCCGGGTTGTCTATTATGGTCGCACGGCGGAGACTCATGTGGAGCACTTCCCGCAATGACGCAGGTCGGATGGTGCTACCGATCCACGCCCTTGACCTTACCCCATTGACGCGCCGCTGTGTAACCCAGATACCCCGTCCCAAACAGCGCATAGAGCGGCTCTGGCAGGGCGGCGAGGTAGGCGGTCATGCCTTCGCCGATGGCATGCGCAGTGATCGGGTCGAAGGCGGCGATCACCCCCATTGGCACGGCAAACAGGATGAGAGCATACATCACATACAGAAAGCTGGGGCGCGCGCGGCTGGTCCAGGGGTCGGGCGACTGCGCCTCTGCGACGATGGCCTGCAAACGCGCCTCGATCAGCGCCATTTCCTGAGTCCCTTCGAGTTTGAGCAGTTCAAACTGCGCCTTGGCCCGCGCTTCCTTGTCCGGAATAATCTTGTCGAGGATCGAGGTGATCGGGCCGATCAGGGTTTCGAGTATGGCCATAATGCGCGCTCCTGTGCTGAGTCGCGCCACGAATAACCAAATAGGTTCGTGTAGGAAAGTGCCCTAACCGCCGACCTCTGCCAGCAAGCGTTCGGCCAGCGCCAGATGCGGACGGTCGAGCATATTGCCATCCAGCGCCACCGTGCCCGCCTCGGGAGCATCGGCAAAGGCCTGCACCACGGCGCGGGCATGGGCTATTTCATCCGCACTTGGGGTGAAGGCGGCGTTGATCGGGCCGACCTGCGCCGGGTGAATCGCCAACATCCCGCGATAACCCGACGCGCGGACGCTGCGCGCGCGCCGTTCCAGCGCCTCAAGATCACGGAATTCAGGCTGCACTGTCTCGATCGGAGCGACCCCGGCCTTGACCGCGCCGAGCAAGCACAGGCTGCGCGCCAGTTCATAGACATGGGTGTATTCGCCATCCGCCCCGCGCTGCTGGCTCGCGCCTAACTCGCTCGACAGGTCCTCCGCGCCCCAGCTCATCGCCACCAGCCGAGGCGCGCCATCATAGGTGCCGGTGGTAAACATTGCGGCGGCGGTCTCGGTCACCAGCGCAGCCACTCTGGTGGAGCCGGGAGCAATCCCCGCCGCCGCCTCGCGCGGGGTCAACATTGCGTCAAGCGCCGCGACATCATGGCCGCCCTCTGCCTTGGGCAGGAAAATGCCGCCGGGACCAGCTGGGATCACTGCGTCCAGATCGGCCTCGGTCAATCCGCCAGATAGCGGGTTTACTCGAACCCAAACGCGCGCCCGGTTTTCCGCAGCCGCAATCGCCGCTGCGACCATGGACCGCGCCTCGGCCTTGCGTGCCGGGACCACCGAATCCTCCAGATCGAGCAATGCAATGTCCGCCTCGCTCGCAATCGCCTTGCTCATCTTCTTTTCGCTGTCGCCAGGGGCGAACAGCCAGCTGCGCATGCGCAGAGGCGGGCAGGGGGCAGGGCAATCACTCATCGCAAATCCTTTTCTCATCGGACTGCGTAGAAGTCTCAGAATGAACCTTCAATCGCTAGCGTGAAGATCGCGCCAAAGCTGCGGTCGCGGTCCTCGGTGAAATCGACGATTCCCGCCGCGCGGTCGATGAACACGGTCCGGTCAAAGCGGTTGGCGCGCCCCGCCAGGTTGCCCACGCTGGCGCGCATGGTTAGCCCGGCGATATCCTTGTTTTCGACAAAGGCGGAAACAAATGCGCCGCCTTCGCTGCGCAGTGAGACCTCATCGATCCGCACGTCCTTCGCCAGTTCCTCAACGCGGGCAGAGCCGCCCACGGCCCAAGCAGTGCCGGAAAAATCGTGGCGCAGATCCACGTCCACTTCGCTAAGCGTGTTGTTCGATAATTTGCGCGGTGTGCCCAGCAACGGGTCGAGCACCGAGGAATCGGTCAGTTCCAGCCGCACATCAAGCCGCGTACCGCGCCAGCCAATCCCTTCGGAAAGCAGCGTCAGATCGCCGCTCAACCCATAGAATTTTGCCGCTGCAATATTGCCCGGAGCCTGACCGCCGCCCGCAATCGGGATCTGGTCGACGATGTCGGAGATGTCTTCATAAAATGTCCGCAGATTGATCGAACCAAGCGCCGCCAGCCCAACCGTCGCCTCAATTTCGAAGACCCAGCTTTGCTGCGGGACCAATTGCGCATTGGTGACATTCTCGCGGTCCTGATTGAGATCAACCGTGCTAAGGAAATCGAAGAAGTCGAGCTGTCCCACCACCCGTTCGGCACGCCCGGAAATGTTGAGGCTCTCTCCCGCTTTCCAATCGAGCGACACAAAGCCTTTGGGGCGGTAAAATGTTCGCGTCAGCCCCAGCGCGCCGGTCTGGCTGATCTTTGAATATTCCGCCCCGAGCGAGCTTTGGAATTGCAATGTCGGCGCAAGCGCGCGGCCATAGGTGACGCTCAGATCGGCGCGGTCTTCATCCACGCGGGCGCTCGCTCCTGGCAGCGGGGTGGGTTGCAGCGCGCCGGCAAAATCGCGTTCCTGCAGCGCGGCGGTGATGTCCAGAATATTGCGCACGGCCTCGGCGGCAAACACCAGATTCCCGCCAAGTCCGGCGGCAGAATATTCGGTGCGCGCGATGCTTTCATATTCGTTGGCATCCTGTTCAAACACAGAACCTGATGGCGCGCTGCCATCGGCAAATGTGGTCAGAGAATGCGATAGGGTCGGGCTGTTTTCATAGCTGTGCAGTGCAATCAGTTTGAACCGCCCGGCGCCCAGGACAAATTCGTAATCCATCCCGACTTCAAATCTGAATTCGTCCTCTTCGCTGGTGAACAACCGGCTACGGCGAGAGGGCGAAATCAGTCCCGATCGCTCGGATGTCTCACGCTCTGAGAAGAAAAAGCCGTGCACTTCGCCGGTCGCATTCAACACATTGCCATTGTCTGCGATGCGGGCATAGGAGCCCGACAGGCTGAGCCGGTCGGAATTGAAATTGCTTTGTTCTTCGCGGGTGTCGATCAATGCGCCTGCGGCATCAAAGACGCGCTCTACGCCTTGATCGCCGCGCCGGTTTGAATCGTTTTCCAGCGCGAGGGTCCATTCGGTCTTTTCACCGCCGCCGGCCAAAGATAGCGAACCGTCCAACAATCGCGCCGGTGTGCCCTTGCTACGAAATTCAGGTCGAAAACGGAACTGTCCGGTAATGCCGCCGGTGCTGCGGGTAATGACATTGAGCACTTGCCCCGAAAGCCCACCAATCTCGAGCGCCGCGCCATCGACCAGTTCGAGCCGCACGACCTCTTCGGCGGGAATTCGCTGGAGTGCTTCGCGCGGGCCGTTCGATTTGCCCGAAACGCGGCGGCCGTTGATCAGGACATTGGTGTCGGCCTGTCCCAGACCGCGTGCACCGCCGCCTGACTGGATCGAGAATCCCGGTATTTGCTGCGCCATATCGAGCGCGCTGCGCGGGGCGAAGCGGGCGAAATCCTCTGGCGTAAAGGTGCGGCGGGTTCCTGCTTCGGTCGATGCTGCGCCGGTTTCGTCGATGGAATCTTCGCTGGTTTCGTTGGACGCCGACCCTTTTGCAAGCGCCGGGGCCGCAAACAGGCTGAGCGCAGCAGCACCTGAAAGGAGCAGAGCAGGGTTCAAAGGGCTACAAAGACGAAAGGCGTACATGAAAGTTCCTTGCGCCTGAACGAAACATCGGAATAGCCACAGGGGACCAACGGCCCACTCGCATCGACAAACGCAATGGTGCAGCCGTTTCGTCTGACGTCAAGGTGAATGCTCCACTGGTCGGGAAGACAGGATTCGAACCTGCGACCCCCACACCCCCAGTGTGATGCGCTACCAGGCTGCGCTACTTCCCGTATCCAGTGGAGGCGCGCGCTATAGGGCGGGGGTTTTTGTCTGGCAAGCCGCTTCCGCAAGCGAATTTCGCGGCGACCAGATCAGGCGCGGTCCGGGCGCGCCATTTGCGTGCTTGCCCACAGCGTCAATTGCCGCGCGCTTGCATTGCTGCTAACCGCGCCCACTTACATCGCAGACGGGATGGGAAGAGGTGGGCGAAAGCGACCTTGATCCAGCCCTGTCGGCAAATATCTGACCATCATCGATAGGCTCGTAGACACATGTTTGACCTTCTTGCCGCTGCTGGAGCGGGCGCTGCCGGAGCGCCACCGGCGTGGATCAACTGGCTGCCGATTGTCGGCATGGTGGTGATTTTCTGGTTTCTCATCATCCGACCGCAGATGAAGCGTCAGAAAGAGCATCAGCAGCGCATTGGCGGTCTGAAAAAGGGCGATCAGGTGGTCACGCAGGGCGGCCTTGTCGGCAAAGTGGTCAAGGTTGATGAAACCTATGCCGAAATTGAGCTGGCCCCGAATGTAAAGGTCAAAGCGGTCAAGCATACGATTGCTGATCTGATCGAACCGGGCGGCAAGCCCGCCAACGACTGATGTTCCGTCGATCACCAGACCGCTGTCGGCAGACCGCAAAGATGTTCTTCATAAGGGTTAGACTGGGCTGCAATGCTTGAAATTCCACTCTGGAAAAAGATTTCACTATGGGCCGTGACGTTGGCGCTGGCCGCTGCGGCGCTGCCATCGCTGCTTGCGCCTGAGGGGATCGACCTTGGCGAGGATGCGCCACAGGTCAATCTTGGGCTCGATCTGGCGGGCGGATCGCATCTGTTGCTGGAGGCTAAACCCGAAGATGTCGCGCAGCAGCGGCTGGAAAACATGGAAGAGGCGGTCAAGACCGCACTCGAAGCAGCCAGCCCAGAGATTGAATACGGCGATACATCGCGCGCGGATGGGGTGTTTTCCTTCATCCTCGATTCTGCGGCCGACATCGACCGGGCGCGCGGCGTGCTCGAACCGCTGATGATGGGCGAAGGGCTGCGGCAGGAATGGGACCTGAGCGTGGTTGACGGGCAGCGCATGGTGCTGACACCGACCGATAGCGGTCAGGCGACCGCGCTCAATTCGGCGATGGAGGGCGCAGTGGAAGTTGTGCGCCGCAGGATCGACCTGCTCGGCACGCGCGAACCGACGATCATCCGTCAGGGCGATACCCGCATCGTGGTGCAGGTGCCGGGTCTGCAAGATCCGCTAGCGCTCAAGGAACAGCTTGGCCAGACCGCGCAGCTCGAATTCAAGCTGGTCGATCAACAGGCGCTTCCCACCAACACCCAAGCCGGGATCGCCAATCCGGGGAGCCAGATATTTCCGTATCAGACAGGCTCCGACATGGAAGGGCAGTTCGAGGCGGTCAAACGGCTGGGCGGAATTCGCGGCGACAGCCTGATCAATGCCCGCGCCGGGGTCGATCAACGCAACAACGAAAACATCGTCAACATTCAGTTCGATCAGCAGGGTGGACAGAAGTTTGCGCAGCTTTCGACCGAGAACGTGGGCCAGCGCTTTGCGATCATCCTGGATGGCGAGGTGATTTCTGCGCCGTTTTTCAACGAACCGATCCTGGGAGGGTCGGCGCAGATTTCGGGCAGTTTCACCGCCGAAAGCGCCAATCAGCTGGCGATTTCGCTGCAATCGGGCGCACTGCCGGTGCCGCTGACGGTGATCGAGGAACGCACGGTCGGGCCGGACCTGGGCGCGGAATCAATCCGCAGCGCGCTGATCGCGATGATTATCGGCAGCATGGCAGTGATCGCCTTGATGATCGCAAGCTATGGCCGGTTCGGGGTTTATGCGACGATTGCGCTGGTGTTCAACGTGCTGATCCTGCTCGGTGTCATGGCGATCGGCAATTTCACGCTGACCTTGCCGGGGATTGCGGGCTTTGTTCTGACAATCGGCGCAGCGGTCGATGCCAACGTGCTCATCAACGAACGCATCCGCGAGGAACGCAAGCGCGGACGCAAGGTCATCACGGCAATCGAAAACGGCTATAAAGAAGCGAGCCGCGCGATTTACGATGCCAACATCACCAATCTGATTGCCGGTGTATTGCTGTTCTGGTTCGGCTCTGGACCGATCCGCGGCTTTGCCGTGGTGTTGGTGATCGGGCTGATGACCTCGGTGTTTACGGCGGTGACGCTGACCAAGATGTGGGTTTCGGGCTATCTCAGCGCGAAACGCCCCAAAGACCTCAATATCTAGAAAGGGAGGCGAGAAATGAAACTGCTGAAGCTCGTGCCCGACGGTACCAATATCAAGTTCCTCAAGCCGCGCGTGCCGCTGTTTATCGCCAGCATGCTGATGATCGCTCTGAGCTGGGCGGCTGTGGCGACAATGGGGCTGAATTTCGGGGTCGATTTTGCCGGTGGGCAGGAAATTCGCGCGACCTTTACCGAAAGCGCCGAGGCACCGGTCGCCGAACTCCGGCAAACCATCGCCGCGGTCGAAAATGTCGATGATCCCATCGTTCAGCGGTTTGGCGAGCCCAACGAAGTTTCGATCCGGGTCAAGCTGCCGCCCGAGGCAGAAGGCAATCCCGAATTTGCCAACCAGATGACCAACGCCATCGTTACCGCCATGAGCGCTGGCCATCCCGATGTCAGGATCGACGGCGTCGATAGCGTTTCGGGCAAGGTTTCTGGAGAATTCCGCAACGATGCCGCGCTCGCGCTGTTGGCTGCGATGGTGATGGTGGCGATCTATATCTGGATCCGGTTTGAATGGCAGTTTGGCGTGGGCGCGCTGTTCGCGTTGTTTCATGACGTCTCGCTGACGCTGGGCCTGTTCGCGGTGTTTCAGCTCGAATTCAGTCTGCAGATCATCGCCGCTATCCTCGCCATCATCGGCTATTCGCTCAACGACACGATTGTCATTTTCGACCGCATCCGCGAAAACCTGAAGAAATTTCGCAAGATGCCGCTGCCCGAATTGCTCGATCTGTCGGTCAACGAAACGCTTGCTCGCACGGCAATGACATCATTGACCCTGTTGGTGGCGCTGCTGCCGTTGCTGTTCTTTGGCCCGGCCAGCCTGTTCGGAATGGTTGCCGCGATCACTTTCGGCCTGTTTGTCGGCACTTATTCGAGCGTCTATCTCGCTGCGCCGCTGCTGATCTGGATGGGTGTCAACTCGGACAGTTTTGTCCCGCAGGAAAGCGACGTGGACAAGCAGGAAAAGATTGTTCTCGGCAAGATCTAAAAGCTGGCTAAGCCGCCGCGCGCAATATCCGGTTGTAATGCGCGGCCAGCTCTGCGGCGTTGTTTTCCCAGCTGAAACGCTCGACCAGATCCGCCACCGCGCGGCGCGGGGGCGGGTTGTTGAGCACTTCATTGACCCCTGCTGCCACGCTGTCGGGATCGCGTGCAACCAACCGCCCCGCTGTGTCACTGGCGATCAGTTCGCGCGCACCGCCGACGTCGCAGGTCACCACCGGCGTGCCGCAGGCGAGCGCCTCAACCCAGGCATTGGCCAGCCCTTCATTGATCGTTGGCAGCACCATCGCATCGGCAGCGGACAGGATCAGCGGCAACAAATCGTGATCGACTGAACCGGCAAAATGCACCCGCTCTGTCAGCTTCAGATCGCGGGCGAGATCGCGCAAATGCGCCTCGTCTTCGCCTTTGCCTACCAGCACCAGCCGCGCGCCCTCTATCTGAGGAAGCGCAGCGATGGCGATGTCTTGCCCCTTGCGTTCGATCAGCGCGCCGACGCAGGCCAAAAGCGGCGCGTTGTCGGGCATCGAAAAGCCCAGTTCACCGCCCAGCTGTGCGCGCAATTGGGTGTGGTTGAGCGGGCGAAAACGGTCGCGGTCAAGCCCGGTGTAATGGACCCCGATCTTGCCGCGCGGCATCCCCATTTCGGCCATCTGATCGGCGAGCGCCTGACTGACGGCCAAAATACCATCCGCGACTTCCGCCGCCTCCAGCATCTGTTCGCGGGCAAAATCGAACTCGCCCCAATAGGTGATGTCGCTCCCCCGCGCCTTTAGCGACAAGGGCAGGCCCATTTCGCGCGCGATCCAAGCGGCGGCGGGGCCATCGGGGAAGAAAAACTGCGCGTCGATCACGTCGATCGGAGTTTCGGCATGGATCCGCTGGACCAGCGGCAACGCGGCCTTGGCGATGGCAGCGGCGTTGCGCCGTGCACCCACCGCCGGGATCAGGGTGAAACGCGGGCGGTGGACGGTGACACCGGCCTCCTCGGCCACTTCATCTAGCTGCGCGAGCGCGCGGTAACGGCCCAGCGCAATCGGGGGCAGGCCAATTGGATTGATGACGCTGACCGTCCATTCATCTGCGGTGGCGTCTTCGCGCCTGCCGTCTTTCGCTCCGCCGCTTTTCGCCAGAGCTTCTAGCGAACGCGCGACAAAGGTGCCGAACCGCCGGTTAACGGCGTTGGGATAGAGCGTGCTGAGGGCGAGAACATGTTTCACGCGGAGTGCTTTCACCTCTGCTTCAGCGCCAGTTGGTCGTTGATCGCTCGCATCGCTGGCTCCCAATTGATAAGGCCCGCAGGGTTAGTTGCTGCGGGTTAAGACAGGCTGACCGAAAGCCTGATTGTCACAGCGGTCGCACCAGCATCACCGCCACCGCGATCCATGGCGGATTGTCGATCACCTGCTGCTTGTTTCCTGCTTGCGAAGGCAAAATGCCGACCATGCTGCCTTTGCGGTCGATCAACCGCCCGAACGAAAACCGCCCGCCGGGGCGCGGGATCAGGCAATCGCGGTTGATCGCAGTCCCCGCCGATTCGGGTTTGATTTGCTGCAACCACACCATGTCGCCGGGCCGGTATTCGCCCACCGAAGCGGTGACTTCGAGCACCATCAGCGCGGCGGCGTCGCCTGTTTGCGCCGCGATTTCGGTGGGCAGGATCGCTTCACGCGGGCTGCGCAGCGCCTCTGCTTCACCAAGCCCAAGTTCGGCCACGATCTGTGCGCGCGGCTGACCCTCTGAACGAACCAGAATTTCGGGGTCGATACCCAGGGCTGCACCAATTCGGTCCATCCATTTGATCGACAGATTGCGCATCCCGGTTTCGAGCCGCCCAATCGTTTGCGCGGTGGTGGGCGGATCGCAGGCCTCAGCCAGATCGGCGAGGGTCATCCCCTTGGCACGGCGGATTTCGCGGATGCGGTTGATCATGGGCGGGGCCTCATATCGAATAGACGAACCATATAGGTTTTTACTTTCCTACAGTTTCGCTGGTTTGGCAAGGGGGGTCCGGCCCTTAGGCCGCCACACAACACCAATCAGGAGAAGCCGCTATGAAACGGGATTTGGTCGAGCGCGAATTGACAGTCGAAGGCCCCCGGCGCGGAAAGGTCACAGCTGGCAGCGATGCGGGTGGAACGGCGCGCCGGGCGCGGCGCAGCGTCACACTCAATCTCAGCGAATCGCCGATTGGCTGGCTGCATGCACGCGGTCACATCGACGGGCGCCTGTTTGACGCGGGAGAGGCGCTGCGCAGCGATTATGAACGCGCGGCGCTGTCCCCCTGCATCACCATGCGCTGGGATGCGGTGCGGGTGAAATCAACGGGCGATGTGGGGCTTTCGCCGACTGAAAAACAGATCGCGGCGCGGCGACGGTTCGACGGCGCGATTGCGGCGGCGGGCAAGGGGTTGGAGGATGTGCTGTGGCGCGTTGTGTGCGCCGGGGAAGGGCTGCCCGAGGCGGAGAAAACACTCGGATGGCCCGCACGCAGCGGCAAGCTGGTGCTGAAACTGGCGCTCGACCGAGTGGCGGATTTCTACCGGATCAGGTGATATGGATCATTGCGCGATCTTCTGGCACCAATGCGTTGATGGGCAAGAGCATGGTTCGATATGGGCTGATGTATGGCGGCTTGATCGCTCTGGTGGCTATCGTGTTGCAATGGGCGCACTATCGTTACATTGTGATGCAGTTGCCCGGCGAAGCCTATGTTGCTGTTGTCGCAGCAATATTTGTGATGCTGGGGATTTGGGTCGGGATGCGGCTGACGGCGGCACCTGCGGCCCCGCGGTTTGAGCGCAATCACAAGGCGGCCGAGTCGCTCGGCCTGACGCGGCGCGAGTGCGAAATCCTTGTTCACTTGGCCAAAGGCGCAAGCAACAAGGAGATTGCCCGCGCGCTCAAGGTTTCGCCGAACACCGTGAAAACCCATGTGGCCAGCCTGTTCCAAAAACTGGAGGTGAACGGGCGCGGAAAGGCTGTTGAGGCGGCGCGCGCGCTGTCTTTGATACCGTGATTTCGGCACCGCTATATGGGCTAATTGGCCCAAATCACCCGTTTGGGTGATGGTTAAGGGTAGCAGTTTCGGACAACTTGCTGCGCGTGCCTCGCCATCTGGGCAGGCAGACAACAAGACCAGACCAAGGAGAACCGAAATGCTTCGCTATTCGCTGATTTACGGCGGGATCATCGGTGCGGTGGTGATCGCGCTGATGTCGCTCACCCTGTTCACGATGGGACCAAATTCCTTCGCTGCATCGGAATTGATGGGCTATGCCACGATGATCGCAGTGCTCAGCCTCGTATTCGTGGGGATCAAGCGTTACCGCGATATCGAACAAGGCGGGGTCATCAAGTTTTCGCAAGCGGCGAGTGTTGGCATCGGAATCGCGGTGGTAGCAGCGGTGATTTACGCCATCAGTTGGGAAGCGGTGCTGATCGCGACCGACTTCGCCTTTATCGAAAGCTATTCGCAAAGCTTGATTGATGGGATCAAGGCGGAAGGATTGGCCGCGGCAGATGAAGCCGGGCAGGTCGCAGAGATAGAGGCGAATATGGCGATGTATCGCAATCCGCTCTTCAGGCTGCCGATCACCTTTATCGAGATATTTCCGGTGGGGCTGGTGGTCGCTTTGATATCCGCGCTGATCCTCAGGAATGCCAATGTGCTTCCAGCCAGGTCAAGGGCGTGATCTTTGTCAGCTGCATGGGCCGCGTTCCACTTGACCCGCGCGTGGGAGCAAGCTGGTGCTCGTACCGGCGCGCGGCAGGGGGGCGGATTTCTAGCGGATCTGAGGAACGCTTTTTGGGTCAGGACCGTGTTCCATGTGTTCCATCCTGTTGGACTTGCAGGGCCTACCCCTCCACCCTTTCGGCAAGGGTCAGCCAGCGTTCCTCAGCGGCATCCTTCTCGGTCTTTGCGTTGGCGATGCCTTTTGACACCGTCGCAAAGCGCGCCGGATCGGAGGTGTAGAGATCGGGATCGGCCAGGATCGCCTCGCCCTTGGCAATCGCCGCTTCAAGCTCCTCGATGCGCGCCGGAAGCAGCTCGTATTCGCGCTGATCCTTGTAGGACAGCCGTTCGGGCTTTGGCGGGGAAGGCGGCGGCGAGGGCGGTGACTCGGTTGGCGATGCAGCGGATCGGGATTTGGCGACAACCGGCCGCTGGCGCTTCGCCTCCCAGTCGGCATAGCCGCCCGCGACCACATCGACCTTGCCCGAACCGTCGAGGCCCAGCGTGATGGTCACGGTCTTGTCGAGAAAGTCGCGGTCATGGCTGACAATCAGCACGGTGCCGTCGAAATCGGCGATCACCTCTTGCAGCAGGTCGAGCGTTTCGAGGTCGAGATCGTTGGTCGGTTCGTCTAGCACGAGGAGGTTGGCGGTCCGGGCAAACTCACGCGCGAGCAGCAGGCGCGAGCGTTCGCCGCCCGACAGGATGCCGACCTTGGTATCGACCAGCTTTGGATCGAACAGGAAGTCTTTGAGATAGGCCTGCACATGCTTGCGAGTGCCGCGCACGTCGATCCAATCACCGCCTTCGGCAAGGATCTGGCGCACGGTGGCATCGGCTTCCATCAACTTGCGCTGTTGGTCGATCATCACGCCCGACAGCGTGCGAGCGATGGTGATGGTGCCTGTGTCCGGTTCGAGCTCTCCAGTGAGCATCTTGAGCAAGGTCGTCTTGCCAGCGCCGTTTGCGCCGACGATGCCGATCCGATCGCCGTTCTGGATGCGCAGGCTGAACGGCTTGATGATCGCGCGTCCGTCATAGGACTTGGAAATGCCCTCTGCGACGATCACCGACTTCGATTTGAAATCATCGTCATTGGCGAGCTTGAGCTTTGCCGATCCGGTGTCGGAGATCATCGCTGCCCGCGCCGCGCGCATCTGGTGCAGCTTTTCGAGCCGCCCCTGGTTGCGCTTGCGCCGCGCGGTGACCCCGCGTTCGAGCCAGTGCGCCTCCAGCTTCAGCTTGGCATCGAGCTTGTCTGCGGCGCGTGTTTCTTCAGCATAGACGGCCTCTTCCCAAGCTTCATATCCGCCAAAGCCGACCTCCTTGCGCCGCAGGGATCCGCGGTCAAGCCAGATGGTCGCGCGGGTCAGCCGTTTGAGAAACGTTCGGTCGTGGCTGATCGTGATAAACGCGCCCTTGTACCGGCTCAGCCAATCTTCCAGCCAGTGGATAGCGCTGAGATCGAGATGGTTGGTCGGTTCATCGAGCAGCAGCAAGTCGGGGCCCTGCGCCAGCGCGCGGGCAATGGCGGCACGGCGACGTTCGCCCCCGCTCGCGGTGGCAGCATCGGTTGCCATGTCAATGCCGAGCTGCCCGGCAATGCTCTCCACCTCATGCACCTCCGGGGGATGATTACCCGCCAATGCAAAGTCCATCAGCGTGGCGAAGGGCGCGAAATCGGGTTCCTGTTCCAGAAACACGATGCGCGTGTTGGGCTTGATCCGGCGCTGTCCCCGGTCTGCTTCGATCCGGTCATCGATCAGTTTGAACAATGTGGTCTTGCCAGCGCCATTGCGCCCGATCAACGCGAGTCGGTCGCCCGGCAACACATGCAGATCAATGGGATCGGCGCCCGCGCCGCTGGCAGGGCCGCCGAACAGCCATCGCGCGCCTTGTTGCAGGCTAAGGCCTTCCCATGAGAGGATTGGAGGTTGTGCCATCAGACGCGCCACGTAGGGGCTTGCAAGCGCGCTGCCAAGGCGGTTCACTGCGCGCTCATCCCCGGCACCCTATCGCGCGGGACAAAGGAGAACCAGTTCATGATCCGTTACCCTCTTTCCCTGTTGGTCTCTGGCGCTCTGCTGCTGCCGGTCTTCGCGCTTTCCACTACTGCGGCTGCGGCGGAGATTGAAATCAAAGCGCAGGGCCCGGTGATCGAATTGTCGATCTATGAAAGCGTGACCGCCGCGCCCGATATCGTGACGATTGGCGCGGGCGTTTCGACAGAGGCACCGAGCGCGGTCGAAGCCATGCAGCAGAACGCCGCCGCGATGCAGCGCGTAATTGCCCGCATCCGCGCTCTAGGCGTCGCGGATCAGGACATTCAAACCACCGGAATAAATCTCAATGCGCAATACGATTACGATCGAGACAATCAGCGTCAGGTGTTTCGCGGCTATCAGGTGTCAAACCGGGTCAGCGTAAAACTGCGTGATATCGAAGGCACTGGCGCGGCGCTCGATGCGTTGGTGGCGGCGGGCGCGACCGATCTTTCAGGCCCAAGTTTCAGCATCGAAGATGACGAATCCGCCAAAGACCTCGCCCGCAGCCGCGCGGTGGAACGCGCACAGCAACGCGCGCAGGCCTATGCCGCATTGCTCGGTTATGACGGTGTGCGCGTGCTTGCGGTCAGCGAAGTGATCGAGGGACGTTCGCAAATGCCGCAAATGGAAATGCGTATGATGGCGTCGGATGGCGCGGCGGCCACCCCGGTTCAACCGGGGCAGGTCAGCACCGGGGTCAACATCACCATCAAGTATGAAATGGTGTCGGAGAGCGCGCAATGATCCGGCACGGTGAACAAAGGGTCACGCACGCATTCACAACTTGTTCAATGCGCCCGCGCTAAGCATGGCATCATCATGACACTCAACCATTCCTATCGCCCCGGTTTCGCCCCGCTCATTGCGGCAGCTGCGCTGCTCAGTCTGGGCGGAGGTGCCAATGCTGCCTTTGCGCGGACGGCCGATGGAATCATTGCGCAGGATCAGTCGCGCGACGATCAAGGCGATGCACGGCGTGAAATGCGCGCGGGCAATCAATTGTCGCTGCGCCAGATCGAACAGCGAATATTACCGCAAATGCGCGGCAGCGAATATCTCGGCCCATCCTATGATAGCACCGCGCGCGCCTACCGGCTCAAATTCATCCGCGATGGGCGAGTGACCTATATTGATGTTGACGCGCGTTCGGGCCGCATCATCAGCCGGTCGAATTGAAGCGCTCATTGGCCATGCGCAATTGCCGGGGGACTAAGCCAGACCCGCGCTGCGGCACTCGCTTGACGCGGAAGGCGCAAACGCGCAACCACCGGGACGACAATTTACAGGGACTAGGTGGAAAATGCGCATCCTGATCGTCGAAGACGAACCGACGCTTGGCCAGCAACTCAAATCGACATTGGAACAGACCGGCTATGCTGTCGATCTGGCCACCGATGGCGAAGACGGCCACTTCATGGGCAGTACAGAGGATTACGACGCCTGTATCCTCGACCTCGGACTGCCCGAGATTGACGGATTGTCGGTGCTGGGCATGTGGCGCAAGGAAGGTCGGCACTTTCCCGTGCTGGTGCTGACCGCGCGCGACAGCTGGTCCGACAAGGTCGCCGGACTGGACGCGGGCGCGGATGATTACCTCGCTAAGCCGTTCCAGACCGAAGAGCTGATTGCGCGTCTGCGCGCGCTCATCCGCCGCGCTTCGGGCAATACGTCGAGCGAGCTTACTGCCGGTGATGTGCGGCTGGACACCCGTTCTGGCCGGGTGACCCGCGACGGGGAGCCGGTGAAGCTGACCGCGCAGGAATACAAGCTGCTGAGCTATCTGATGCACCACAAGGGCAAGGTGGTGAGCAGGACCGAATTGATCGAACACATATACGACCAGGATTTTGATCGCGATTCCAACACGATCGAGGTTTTCGTCACCCGCATTCGCAAGAAACTAGGTGCAGAGGTAATCACAACGATCCGTGGCCTCGGTTACAGCCTCGACGACCCGGCAGACGCCCCCAGAGCCTGAAACCGGTGCCGAATCCTCTGTACCCGGCGTGCAGAGGGGGGATGGCACCGCTGCGCCTACGGCAAATGGCCCGGAAGGCGGCGTGGATGGCGGGCGGTTAGCAATTCCTGCCGCCGCATCTCCGCGCGCCAGTCTCGCGCGGCGCATGGGATTGATTGCGGCTGGCTGGATCATCGTCCTCCTGCTGGGCGGCGGGATCGCGCTGGAACGCACCCTGACCCGGCAGGTCGAGGCCAATTTCGACGAGCAGCTCGAATATCAACTGACGGCGATGATCGCCTCGGCGGAGATCGATTCCTTTGGCGAGGTGTGGTTTTATCGCAGCCTTGGCGATCAGCGATTCCTTGAGCCAGGCAGCGGACTGTACTGGCAGATCAGCGGCGAGGGGTATGAGCCTTATCCGTCGCGCAGCCTGTGGGACACTCCGCTCAAATTACGCGGGCCGAGCGAGCCTGAGCATTTTGACGACGAAGCGCACTTTTACAACTCGTCGCAGTTTCCCGATGAACCGCTCCGCATTGTCGAACGCACGGTGATCCTGCCCGGCAGCGAGACCCGCTGGACCTTCGCCGTGGCCAGC
Source organism: Qipengyuania sp. ASV99 (assembly GCF_047872805.1). NCBI lineage: Bacteria > Pseudomonadati > Pseudomonadota > Alphaproteobacteria > Sphingomonadales > Erythrobacteraceae > Qipengyuania > Qipengyuania sp. ASV99. The sequence goes on from NZ_JBLQUK010000003.1 coordinate 65,152, forward strand.
GCGACCGAGGCGATGGACGCGCAAATCCAGCAGGTTCGCTCGATCCTGATCTGGAGCTTTGCGGTGTTGGGGCTGGGACTACTTGGCATGGCCTTGCTGCAAATCCGCTATGGCCTGTCGCCGCTGCGCAGGGTTCGCGCGGCAATCCAGAAATTGCGCACCACTGGCGAAAACCGCATCACAGATCCGCTTCCAGCAGAGGTTCAGCCGTTGGTTGAGGAAGTGAACGCGCTGCTCGAACATACGGAACGGCAGGCGGAAGAAGCGCGGACTCATGCGGGCAACCTCGCCCATGCGCTCAAAACCCCGCTGACGGTGCTCACCAACGCAGCGACCGCGCGCGCACCTGATCTCAACGAAGCGGTGTTCCGCGAAACCCGCACGATGCAGCGCCATGTTGACCACCACCTTGCGCGGGCGCGGGCGGTCGGGCGCCGCGCAGTTGGCCAGGCGCGCACCAATGTCCGGCAAAGTGCAGAAGCTGTGCGCCGCGCAGTGGAGCGCCTTTATCCAGAAGGGCGGTTGGATATCGCTGGTAGCAAGGATGCGCTGGTCGCCATCGAACGGCAGGACCTTGACGAGATCCTCGGCAATCTGATTGAGAATGCTGCGAAATACGGCGGAGGCAGCGTGTTCGTGACGCTCGACCATGAACCGGGTAGTCCTATGTGCCGCATCTGGATCGAGGACGACGGCAAAGGCATTCCCGAAGCAGAACGCACCCGGATTTTCGATCGCGGCGCGCGGCTTGATACGGGCAAGCCTGGGACCGGGCTGGGACTCGCTATCGTGCGTGATGTGGCAGAGATTTACGGCGGTTCGGTCACGCTTGGCGAAAGCGAGGATTTGGGCGGTTTGCTGGTCGAACTGCGATTGCCAAGGGCGTGATCAAAGCAGTGCTAGTTGGAAGCCTTATCCGTCCCGCGCTTTTTCGTGGTGGCGGATCACCTCATCGATGATGAAACGCAGAAATTTCTCGCTGAACTCCGGGTCAAGATCGGCCTCTTCGGACAATTTGCGCAGCCGCGCAATCTGACGCTGCTCGCGCGCGGGATCGGCTGGCGGCAGCGTCACCTGCGCTTTGTATTCGCCGACTGCCTGCGTGATCCGAAACCGTTCGGCCAGCATGTGAATGATCGCAGCATCAATATTGTCGATACTTTTGCGAAACCGCGCGAGCGTGGGATCGTCTGCGGCGGTCTGGTCTGGCGAGGCTTGCGTTTGATGCGGCATAGCCCGCGAAACTAGCAGCAATTCAGCGCTTGCCAAGCGCGCGCGGCGTCTCGTAATGCGATTGCCGATGACCGCCGAAATCGTGCCTCTTCCGCGCAAGCTTCCGACACTCGATCCGATGCTATCGCTGACTGCCAGCGGCATGAATGCGGTCAATGCGGTAATTCTGGACCGGATGCAGAGCGATATTCCGTTGATCCCGCGCCTCGCCGGATATTTGATTTCAGGCGGGGGTAAGCGTTTACGCCCGATGCTAACGCTCGCCGGGGCGGAATTGGTCGGGTATCAGGGAACCCGCCACCACAAGCTGGCCGCCGCAGTTGAGTTTATTCACACCGCGACCTTACTGCATGACGATGTCGTCGATGGCAGCGAATTGCGCCGGGGCAAGGCGGCCGCCAACATCATTTTCGGCAATCCTGCGACTGTTCTGGTCGGCGATTTCCTGTTCAGTCGCGCGTTTGAATTGATGACCGAGGACGGTTCGCTCCGGGTGCTCAAGATTTTGAGCAATGCCAGCGCGGTTATTGCAGAAGGCGAAGTTTCGCAGCTCACTGCGCAGCGCCAGATCGAAACGAGCGAAGAACGCTATCTCCACATCATCGGTGCCAAAACCGCCGCTCTGTTTGCTGCCGCCAGCCAGATCAGCGCGGTTGTCGCCGAATGCAGCGACGAACAGGAACGCGCGCTGGAGGATTATGGCCGGAACCTTGGCGTCGCTTTCCAATTGGTTGATGATGCCATTGATTACACATCGGATGCAGCCGAGATGGGCAAGGATCAGGGTGATGATTTCCGCGAAGGCAAAATGACGCTGCCCGTCATCCTCGCCTATGCGCGCGGGGACGAGAGCGAGCGCAAATTCTGGAAGGATGCCATACTGGGCCATCGCACTTCCGACGCCGACCTTGCCGAAGCGATCAGCTTGATTGCAAGCCACAATGCGGTTGAGGACACTCGTGAAAAGGCTCGCCACTTTGCGCAGCGTGCGGTCGATGCAATTTCGATCTTTCCCGATAGCACGGCGCGCCGCGCCATGACCGAGGCGGCGCAATTTGCGGTCGCGCGGGGGTATTAAGGCAAACGCCGAACACCGTTCCCCTGCGCTTGCCGAAGGGCTGTGCTTCTTCTAGCGCCATCGCTCATCGAACGAACGGTGCTTCAGCAGGCGCAGCACGAACGGGATTGTTTTGGATAGCACTCTGCCCATTCATGCGGTTCTTACCGACCTCTGCCGGGCCCTGGCCAATATTGGCGTCGCCGTCCTGATTGCGCCGCCGGGGGCGGGCAAGACCACGGCGATTGCCCCAGCATTGTTGAACGAGGATTGGTGCACCGGTCAGATCATTCTGACATCGCCTCGCCGGGTCGCTGCGCGCGCCGCAGCAGAGCGGATGGCGGAAATGTTGGGCGAGAAGCCGGGCGAGACCATTGGCTATCTGACCCGGCTCGACAGCAAAGTTTCGAGTAAGACCCGCGTTCTGGTGGTGACCGAGGCGATCCTTGTGAACCGTTTGGTTGATGATCCGGAATTGGCCGGGGTCTCCGCGATCCTGTTCGATGAAGCGCATGAACGGCATCTCGACAGCGACTTGGGCCTCGCGCTGGCATTGGAGACCCGCGAGGTGTTGCGCGACGATTTGCGGGTGCTGGTGATGTCGGCGACGATTGATGGCGCGCGCTTTGCCCGGCTGCTCGGTAATAGCGCGCCGGTGATCGAAAGCGCGGGCAAGAGTTTTCCTCTGACAATCAAATGGCTTGGTGCCAATCCCTCGCAAAGGATTGAGGATCAGGTGGCAGGCGCGGTGATGACCGCATGGCGCGAAGTTGAGGGCGACATTCTCGCTTTCCTTCCCGGCGTGGGCGAGATTGAGCGCACTCGTGAACGGCTCGAAGCAAAACTGCCCGGCACGCCGATCCTGCCGCTGCATGGTCAGATCGAACCTGCGGGCCAACGCTCAGCCATTCAGCGCGACACGCAAGGACGGCGGCGGATCGTGCTGGCGAGCGCGATTGCAGAAACATCTTTGACGCTGGACGGAGTATCGGCGGTGGTCGATTCCGGGCTGGCACGAATGGCGGAATATGACCGCGCGGCGGGCACCACGCATCTGGTCACCCGGCGCGCTAGCCAGGCTGCCGCGGCGCAAAGGGCGGGTCGGGCGGCGCGGCAAGGTCCGGGCACCGCCTATCGTCTTTGGGAGGAGGGCGGGCATATGGGTCGACCCGAATTTGTCCCGCCGGAGATTGAAACCGCTGATCTGGCCGCGCTGGTCCTGAAACTTGCCAAATGGGGCGCAAGCAATCCGCTGGCCCTGCGCTGGCTCGATCCTCCGCCCGCCGCGTCGGTCGCAGCCGCCCGCGCCAATCTCGAAATGCTTGGTGCGCTTGATGAGCAAGGCTGCATCACTCAGCTGGGCGGTGCGATTGCGGCCATGCCAATGGCACCCGATCAGGCGGCGGCGGTGCTGCGCGGCGCGCTTTCGGGTTGCGGTGAAGAAACGGCGCGGCTGGTCATGCTGCTGCAGGAAAGAGGGCTGGGCGGGCGCGGCGATGACCTGCTTCAGCGGCTGACGCATTGGCGCGGAGACCGTTCAAGCCGAGCGAACAACGCTGCGCGGATTTCCAAGGGCTGGGCCGGAATGGCCGCAAAGCTGTTAGGGCAGCTGGCTCTCGCGCCAACGGGGCAAGCGCAATCACCAGCCGAATGCCTCGCGCTGGCTCGCCCGGATTTTGTCGCAAGACGCCGGGCTATGAGCGGAGAACAGTGGCTGAGCGTGGGTGGGCGCGGATATCAGCTTGATCCCGCATCGCCGTTGGCGCGCGCCGAATGGATGGTGATCGGCGATGCACAGGGGCAGGCGAAAGGTGCGCGGATCACAGCAGGCGCGCCGCTTGATGCTGCTGCGGTTGAAAGATTGTTTGCCAAACAATTGGAAGAACGTTCGACAGCGCGTTGGAATGCCGAGAAAAATCGCGCCGAATCGCGGCGCGAACGGCGACTTGGTGCGATCATTCTGACGCGCGGGCCAGACCCCGATCCCGATCTGCAGGCGGTCCTGAATATCCTTGTGGATAAAGCTTTGGAAAACTTGGGGGAACATCTACCCGCCGGATTTCTGGGGCGAGCCGAATTCGCCGGTATTGCTGCGCTTTCGCAGGGCAATTTGCGCGATCAGGCGGACCTGTGGTTGGCACCGTTAATGCAGGGGCGCCGCGATCTTGAACTGCCGCCTGCGCGGTTTGCCGAGGCGGCGCTGGGTCTGCTGGATTGGAGCGAGCGTCAACGGCTGGATAGCAACGCGCCGCTGTCTTTCACCTCTCCTGCACAGACCCGTCACGTCATCGACTATGCAGGCGACGACGCGCCCAGCACCGAAATCCGTGTGCAGGCGCTGTTCGGACTGGACCAGCATCCGATGATCGGGCGCACCCCCTTGCTGCTCAAGCTGACCAGCCCAGCTGGCCGCCCGATCCAATCGACCCGCGACCTGCCCGGTTTCTGGCGGGGCAGCTGGGCCGATGTGGTAAAGGACATGAAGGGCCGCTATCCCAAGCATCGCTGGCCCGACCAGCCGTGGACAGAAAAGCCAAGCCTCAAGACGAAAAACGCCTTCAATCGCAGCTAATATTGACCTATTGGAACCGCTCATGACCGCAAGAATTTACCAGCAGCCCAAAAGCGCAATGCAATCGGGCAAGGCAAAGACCGAAATCTGGGTGCTCGAATTCGCGCAGAGCGAAGCGCGCAGGCCTGACCCGCTAATGGGTTGGACCGGCAGCGGTGATACGCGCGCGCAGATAAAGCTGAGCTTCCCGACCAAAGCCGCAGCGCAGGCCTATGCGGAGAAATATGGAATATCGGCGCGCGTGCATGCAACCCCGGCAAAGACGCTCAAGCTTCAGGCCTACGCTGACAATTTTCGGTAGGCGGTTCAAAGAGGTTGGCGCACCCCAATGTTCGGGCGCGCACCACAAAGTCGCGAACACTGTTGAATTCTGACCGCCTGCGCGCCATATGCGCCCTTGGGAGTCGGGTGGACGTTTGCGTTCGCTCACCGGGTCAGGTCCGGAAGGAAGCAGCCCAGGTGGATTGCGGCGGGTCGCTCGGCTCCTTTTGTTTTCCTCAATCAGCGCGATGACAAACCCGCGGCAAGCGCCTAGCTTGGTCCGGTGACTGATTCCGATCCTGACCTGCCTGAAAACGATGTTGACGCCGCGCCGAACGCTGCCGAACTCGAAGCCTTGGGGCAGAATTCGATGTTTGGCGGCGATGAAGCCGCAATGGCACCAGCATCGCCGGCGCCTCTATCGGTGACGCCCAAGACCAACCAACCTTATCGCGTGCTCGCGCGCAAATACCGCCCGCAAACATTCTCCGAACTGATCGGGCAAGAACCGATGGTGCGCACGCTCGGCAATGCGATTGAGCGTGACCGACTGGCGCACGCATTCCTGATGACCGGGGTGAGGGGGGTCGGCAAAACCTCGACCGCGCGGTTGATAGCGAAAGCATTGAACTGCATTGGCCCGGACGGGCAGGGCGGGCCGACGATTGATCCTTGCGGTCAGTGCGAGCCCTGCACCGCGATTGCCGAAGGCCGGCATATCGACGTGATCGAAATGGATGCCGCGTCGCACACCGGCGTCGACGATGTGCGCGATATCATCGAACAGGTGCGCTATGCGGCGGTTTCGGCGCGCTACAAGATCTACATAATCGACGAAGTGCACATGCTGTCGCGCAATGCCTTCAACGCCCTGCTTAAAACGCTGGAAGAGCCGCCCGCGCATGTCAAATTCCTGTTTGCGACCACCGAGGTTGAAAAACTGCCCGTGACCGTGCTCAGCCGGACGCAAAGGTTTGATCTCAGGCGCATCCCGGCAGAATTGCTCGCGGCCCATTTTGGCAAGGTTTGCTCGCTCGAAGGGGTGGAGGCGGAAGAGGAAGCGTTGCGGATCATCGCCGCCGCTGCGGAAGGATCGGTGCGCGACGGGCTTTCGATCCTCGATCAGGCGATCGCGCATGCCGATATGGATGCCGAAGGCGCGGTTTCGGCGGAGCGGGTGCGCTCCATGCTGGGGCTTGCCGACAAAAGCGCCCAGCGCCGCGTTCTTGGCCATTTGCTGGGCGGCGATGCCAAAGCGCTGCTCGCCGGGGTCGATGAACAATATGCGCTGGGGGTTGAACCGCTGGCCTTGATGCGGGCGCTGATGGATCTGGTCCACCGGATCACCATTGCGCAGGTGTCAGGCGGCGAACCCGACGCCGCGAGCGAGGATGAACGGTCGGCGCTGGCAGAATTCGCGTCCCGGCTTGGCGCGGCAGAACTCCACCGTCTGTGGCAATTGCTGCTCAAGGGATATGACGAGGTCAAACAGGCACCCGATCCGTTGATATCTTTGCAAATGGCATTGCTAAGGGTCTTGCATGCTGCCGAACTTCCCGACCCCGGCAGGCTGGCGCGGCGGATTGAGGAATTGGCCAAAGCCGGTCCGACACCTGCTTCCCCCGCCGCACCCCCTCAAGGCGGTGATGCAGGGGGCGCTCCGACGGGATCAATTCCCAGCGATACGCAGCTGGATTGGGGCGCGCTGATCGAATTGGTCGACAATGCAGGTGAAATGCATGTGGCCGAAATGATGCGCAGCCGGGTGCGGGTGATCGAATTGGCGCCCGAACGGCTGATTTTTGAGCAGGCTGACAATTTTGCTGACGACCCGGCCCCGGACATTCGCAGCGCGCTGTTCAAGGTGACAAATCGGCGCTGGCAGGTGGAACGCGGCACTGGCGAGGCGCAGCCGACGATCCGCGAAACCCTCAAGGCTCAAACCGAGGCGCGGGCAGAGCGCATCAATGCGCATCCGATGGTAAAGGCCGCGCGCGCAGCCTTTCCCGAGGCGGAATTGCTCGATCTCGATGACAGCATGACCCGCCACGCTGCGGCGGGCCGCAATACGAATTGAACGAAAGGACATCACGATCATGAAAAGCATGGAAGAAATGATGGCCGCCGCGCAGCAGGCCGCCGAAACGATCCAGAAACAGATGAACGACATGCAGGTAAAACTGGATGCGATCGAGGTGGAGGGCAGCGCTGGCGGCGGTCTGGTAAAAGTCCGCGCTTCGGCCAAGGGGCGCATCCTTGGCGTCAGCATCGATGACAGCCTGATGAAGCTGGAAGAAAAGAACATCGTCGAAGACCTCGTCACCGCCGCCTTCAACGACGCGCGCGACAAGGCCGACCGGGTTTCGGCCGATCAGATGAAGGAAATGCAGGGCAGCATGGGCCTCCCGCCGGGGTTTAATCTACCGGGTATGGGGTAAGGCCGCCAAAGTGAAACGTGACTTGGAATTAATACGTTCGATTCTGCTCCGTATCGAAGACAGTGAAAATCCATGGCATGATGCGGAGATTGAGATTGACGGCCATGATCAGAATACGATTAATTTCCACCTATCTCTTTTAATCGAGGCAGGTTTTATTCAAGGTATGCAAAAGTCTGATCCTAATAGCCCCTTCGGGTATTATGTGCATTACCCGCAGTTGTGTTGGGACGGATATGAATTCCTAGAGACGATCCGCGATAAGGAAATTTGGGCAAAGGCGAAGAATGGTGCAGGGCAGGTCGGTAGTTCTGCCCTTAAACTAGTCGGGGAACTTGCTGTCGGATTTGCTAAACAGAAGGCGATAGGTATGGGCCTTCCAATTGCATAGCTGATGCAAGCAGCATCCACAGCTTCCTTGTCCGCGCCATTGCAGCCCTCGCTGCTGCTTCCCATATTCCTACAAACGGCGCGCCCCAATGGCGGCCTCGGACAACACATATGAACCAGCATTTCCCTCTCCTTCCCCTGCGCGACATTGTCGTGTTTCCCGGCATGGTCGTGCCGCTGTTCGTGGGACGCGAAAAATCGGTTGCCGCGCTTGAGGCGGCGATGGAGGCGAGCAAGGACATTTTCTTGCTCGCGCAGCTCGACCCCGCTTGCGATGATCCCGAAGCCGACGATTTGTATGATGTCGGCGTCGTGGCGCAGGTGCTGCAATTGCTGAAACTGCCCGATGGCACGGTGCGTGTGCTGGTCGAAGGGGGCGAGCGCGCCCGGCTTGAATCCTTGCGTGCGCAGGACGGTCACGTCGTGGCCGAAGTGGAACCGCAGGAACCAGAAACAGTTGGCGGGACCGAAGTCACCGCGCTGATGCGTCAAGTGACCGAACAATTTGAAGAATACGCCAAACTTAATAAAAAGATGGGCGATGAAACCAATATCGATCTGAGCGATGTCGATGATGCTGGCGCGCTGGCGGATACGATCGCCGCTGCGCTGAGCGCAAAAGTATCCGACAAGCAATCGCTGCTGACGGAGGCCAACCCGCTGAAGCGGCTCGAACTCGTGATGGCGTTTATGGAAGGCGAACTTTCCGTGCTCCAGGTTGAGCGCAAGATTCGCGGCCGGGTAAAGCGCCAGATGGAAAAAACTCAGCGCGAATATTACCTCAACGAACAATTGAAGGCGATCCAGAGCGAGCTTGGAGGCGGCGATGGCGAGGAAGTCAACGAGATCGCCGAGCTTTCCGAAAAAATCGAAAAGACCAAGCTGTCCAAAGAGGCGCGCACCAAGGCCGTCGCGGAACTCAAGAAGCTCAAAGCCATGCAGCCGATGAGCGCCGAGGCGACCGTCATCCGCAACTATCTGGATGTGCTGCTGGGTCTGCCTTGGGGCAAGAAATCGAAGATCAAGAAAAACATCACCAAAGCGCAGGAGGTTCTCGATGCGGATCACTATGCGCTGGAAAAGGTCAAGGACCGGATCATTGAATATCTCGCCGTGCAGGCGCGCACCAACACGTTGAAGGGGCCGATCCTGTGTCTGGTGGGGCCCCCGGGTGTGGGCAAGACCTCGCTGGGCAAATCCATCGCCAAGGCTACCGGGCGCGAGTTTGTGCGGCAATCGCTGGGCGGCGTGCGCGACGAAGCGGAAATTCGCGGTCACCGGCGCACCTATATCGGATCGATGCCGGGCAAGATCGTCACCAATCTGAAGAAGGCCGGGACCAGCAATCCGCTGTTCCTGCTCGATGAGATTGATAAGCTGGGGCAGGATTTCCGCGGCGATCCTGCCTCCGCGCTGCTCGAAGTGCTCGACCCGGAACAGAACAACAAGTTTCAGGATCACTATCTGGAACTCGATCTGGACCTGTCGAACATCATGTTCGTCACCACCGCCAACAGCCTCGACCTGCCGCAGCCGCTGCTCGACCGGATGGAGATCATCCGGCTCGAAGGTTACACCGAAGATGAAAAGGTCGAAATCGCCAAACGGCACCTGATCGCCAAGCAGGTTGAAGCGCATGGACTGAAGGTTGAAGAGTTTGAACTGACCGAAGCAGGGCTGCGCGATCTGATCCGCTATTACACGCGCGAAGCCGGGGTCCGCACATTGGAGCGTGAAATTGCCCGGCTGGCGCGCAAGGCGCTGCGCAAAATTCTTGAGAAAGAAGTGACTTCGGTCACGGTAACCCCCGATAATCTTGGCGATTTTGCTGGTGTGCGCAAATTCAAGCACGGCATGAGCGAAGACGAACCGCAGGTCGGGGCGGTCACCGGCCTCGCCTGGACTTCGGTCGGCGGAGAGCTTCTGACCATTGAAAGCGTAACAACACCGGGCAAGGGCGAGGTAAAAACCACCGGAAAGCTGGGCGATGTGATGCAGGAAAGCGTCGCAGCGGCATTTTCTTTCGTGAAAGCACGCGCACCCACTTACGGGATCAAACCTTCGATCTTCCACCGCAAGAATATCCATATTCATCTGCCCGAAGGAGCCGTGCCGAAAGACGGACCTAGTGCTGGTGTCGGTATGGTCACCTCGATTGTTTCGACGTTGACCGGTGCTCCTGTTCGGCCCGACGTGGCAATGACGGGCGAGGTTACCCTGCGCGGGCGCGTGCTGCCGATTGGCGGCCTCAAGGAGAAACTGCTCGCGGCGCTGCGCGGCGGGATTACCACTGTTCTCATACCCGAAGAGAATGTCAAAGACCTCGCAGAAATCCCTGAAAACGTGAAAGAAGGCCTTGAAATCATCGCGGTCAGTCACGTCGATCAGGTGCTCCAACATGCGCTGACCGAGATGCCCTCGCCGATCGAATGGACCGAAGCGGATGATCTCGCCTCGCAGCCCGGAAATGTGCAGCAATCGGCGTCATCTGGCGCAAATGAAATCGCTTCTGACGTGCCAACCGCCCACTGACCCGCTAAGGCTTCGCTACTTGCTGCGAATCGCGGCAGGGTCGCCAAGCGTCTCGGAATTGCTGTTCTATCGGCAGGAGTTGGAAAATGGATGAGGCGGGCTCTGGTTCGCCGCTATCAAGCTCCGTGTGCCATGATGCGGCGCTTTTCCGGGCGATTTGCCTTTGACAGCCCTCCCAAAAAGGTTTCAATCTATGTCCTTTCGGGAGAGGCGATTCACAACATCCGAACGCGAATGAGCAAGAGGGGAACGTAGTAATGAACAAGAATGATCTGATCAGCGCAGTTGCAGAGTCCAGCGGTCTTTCGAAAAGCGATGCATCCAACGCGGTCGATTGCGTTTTTGATGCCATCCAGAAAGCGCTTGCAGGCGGCGACGAAGTGCGACTGGTCGGGTTCGGCACGTTCGCCGTGGCCAAACGCAAAGCATCAATGGGACGCAACCCTCGCACCGGCGAACCTATGCCGATCAAGGCATCCAACCAGCCCAAATTCAAGGCTGGCAAGGGGTTGAAAGACGCCGTAAATTAAACTGGCAGTCGGGCTTTCAAAGCCAGCCGACGATAATTTTGCCGTCGGATTTATTTGGACCCCGCTCGCCCATAACGGCTGTCGGGGTCCTTTTATTACAGCAACCGAAACCGAAACCGCACGGGTTTAGCGGGACAGATCGATCAGAGCGGTCGGCGCTGTCTGAGTGCGCGAAGAAACGTTCCAAACCAGCTCTGCGCCGCGCGCGGTCGGTGCGGCACCTTCGTCGGTGTTGTTGGCTCGGACAACACCATTGGTGACAATCGTGAAAGTGCCTTCCTTCACCGGCATGTCTGGCAATTGTGGACCGTTGTCACCGTTTTCGTTCGAAGCGCCCATTTCCGCCATTCCGGCCATGCCCGCCATACCGCCCAGCAATCCGCCCATTGGACCAGCTTCGTTCTGTGCGGCAAATCCCGGCGCATTAACGCGCACGACATCGCCATCGCGCAAAATGATCTGGACAAAGGGGTTGGTCATCGGAAAGCCCTCAAGCACCGGGAACATGAAATCGTGGCTGAGTTCACCGGTTATCGAATAACGCACGTCGAACACACCATTGCCTTTGTCCACAACCCGTTCCCAGCCTTCTTGCCGCAACAGCAAAGTTGCCACTTCGGCTGCGGCTTCGGGGTCTGAGGGGTCGATACCGCCCATTATCGCTGACATTTGTTCAGCTTGGCTTGCCGCTTGCGCCGCTCGCATTTCGGCGCCTTCTTCCCAAGCCGCGCGCTGTTCGGCGATTTCTGCTGCTTTGCACTCACGCTCTTCGTAGGTATCTTCGTCAAAGCACGCCACTTGCGCAAATTCTTCGGCTTTGGCGCTCATCTGCGCGAGGTTGGACAGCGCAAGGAAATGAATTTCGCCGTCATAGGTAAAGGTGAAACGATCAGGGTCAGTCAGGATCAGTTCGGAAACGAATTTCCCTGGAGTGATGAAACATGCCGAAACAAGCAGAGAAAGACCTGCGACCAGCGCGGCGCCCGCAATCCGCGATGTATTCAAGAATGCCATGTTACCTTCTCCCCCTATGTATCTGACCCGCTAGCGCGTCGCCGCTGCATATAGCGCAATCGCTGCTGCATTCGAAACGTTAAGACTTTCGATAGCCGACGTAATCGGCAGTCGGGCAAGGCAATCGCAATGCGCCGCAATATTGTGCCGCAACCCTTCGCCCTCTGCGCCCAGCACGATTGCCATCGCCCCGGCGGGCATGCTTTGAGCCAAAGTCGCCTCGGCCTCCCCCGCCATGCCGATGCGCCAATATCCTGCCTCTGCCAGTTCATCGAGCGCGCGGGCCAGATTGACTACGCGCACCCAAGGTACGGTTTCCAACGCTCCCGATGCCGATTTTGCGACCACGCCACTTTCAGGCGGCGCATGGCGGTCCTGCGTTACAATACACGCCGCCCCGAAAGCGGCTGCTGAGCGCAGGATTGCGCCGACATTATGCGGGTCAGTCACCTGATCGAGCAAGACGACCGGCCGCGCAGGGTCACCACTGGCAACTTCATCGAGGAATTTGTTTTCCAGTTCCTCGCATTCCAGCACCAGCCCTTGATGCGGAGCGTCTCTTGCCACCATCCGGCCAAGATCAGCGACTTCGGCATATTCGAGCGGAAAATCGGAGGGCAGTTCGCCGTCAAGCGACGCAATCCCTTCGCGCGTTGCCCACAGCTTTCGATGGCGGCGATCAGGGTTCTTGAGCGCGGCTTCGACCGGGTGCCGTCCCCATAAGCGAACATGGCCAGGGGTTGTGCCCCCAGAACCGCGCCCACCCGACATTCGTCCGGCACGTCCGCGCAAAGCCCGCTTGCGTTCACCTTTTGCCATTTGAAATCTTACCTCATATCCGTGCCGATGCGGCTCCATTAATGCCCCCTGCCAGCCGCCCCATTGACAGGCAAGCGCCGCTTCGCCAAAGGGGCGCCTCTCGGCAGCGCCGGTCCTGCGGGTCGCGCGCCTTTTTGCAGAATGTGCAGGCGCACAATTTGCCAAAGCCCATGTGTGGACAGGTGGCCGAGTGGTTAAAGGCAGCAGACTGTAAATCTGCCCGCGCAAGCGTACGCTGGTTCGAATCCAGCCCTGTCCACCACCGGCTTTCCTGTTTTCTCCGTTTCAGCATGATCAGGGCACGACGGCGGCTTTCGGCCAAACGGGCCAGATTGCGTTCGTGCTTTGCAGATCGTTTACCTTAATCGGTTAACGCCGAGGCGAAACCAATGGCCTTCGGACGGACTTTCAACTTTCCGCATCCTCAGGCCGCGATTGCGGAGAATTGGTAGCGGACATGCCGATAGTTCAAAGAATGACGCGATTTGACCAGTCGATAATCTGGTCCTTGCTCCACCGGTTTTATATGGAAGCGGGACCAGAGGCCTGGTCCAACAAGATTGTGCCGCAGCGCAGCACCTCAAATGCATTTTGTGCAGACACTTACGCCTCTATTGTCGCTACCTTCTTCAAGGAATTGGCGGCTGAAGGAAACAGCGAGCCGCCGATCGTTATCGAGCTGGGCGGCGGGAGTGGCCGATTTGCATGGCAATTCCTGAACCGGCTGTTCAATTACCACTTCAGCGATGATGATCCTTGCCCCCAATTTACCTATCTGCTCACCGATGGGGCGACCAAAAACATTGATGCATGGAAGCAGAAAGAACGTTTTACGCCTCTGGTCGAAAGCGGCGTGCTTGAATTTGCGCAGCTGCTGATCGAATCCGATCCAATTATTCGCAAGGATGACGGTGATCTAAATCCCCGTGACCTCGCCGACCGCCCGGTTATCATCATAGCCAATTATCTGTTCGATTCCATTGCGTCGAATATGGTGCGCGTCAAGGATGGCGAGATCGAGCAGGTCTTCGTCCAAACCGACTCTACCGACCGGAAATTCCTGAAGAAGCCGATCACTTCGTTCCAGTCGATCACCGAAAGGTTTGAAAGCCGCCCGATCGCAGGCGACCCGACCGGCCACGCAATCATCGATGCCGCGCTGCGACGTTATGCCGAGCGGCTTGGCGATTTTCACGTCGTCGTCCCGCAAATTTGCCTGGAATTCGTGGAAAAATTCCTCGACCGTGATACGCCAATGCTGCTGCTCGCAGGCGATCTTGCCTATTCCGATCCGTCCGAATTCGAGCTGCAAAGCCCTCTGATCTTCGACACTTACTTTGCTCACTACACCAATCTGCACCTCTTCGGAGAGCTGTTTGGAGCCTATGGCGGCGTCATGCAGTCGCAACGGCATAAGGACGCAAATTTCAGTTGCAGCCTGTTTTCGCTGCCCGGCAAAGGCAGATGGGACGTGCTGGCTTTGCCGCGCACACGGGAGACTGCCAATGCGCTGCTCAAGGATTTCAACCCTTATGATGCGCATGAGATAATCGAACTGATCGAGAATACGGCGGAAGACATGTCAATCCGGCAAGCGATGGCGCTTATCCGGTTTTCCAAGTTTGATCCCGATGTCGCCGCCGCCTGTATACCCCATTTGCTGTTCAATATTGAACAGGGCGAAGAGGAAATTGATCGCCCACAATTCTATGAAACCTACATGGAGGCGTTTCGCGCCTATTTCCCTGACGGTTCGGAAACGCATTTTGATTGCGGTATTGCGCAGCTTTTCATGCGGTTGGAATACCATGCGCAGGCGTTGCAATTGATTGACCATTCGATCCGGGAATTTGGCAAGAACGCGCCGAGGCTGTTCGCGCTATCGCTGGCGCTGTTGAATCTGGGCGATGAGGTCAAGGCCGAAATAGTCGTGCGCGAGGCGGCGAAACTGGATCCGCAATTCGCTCCGGCGCAGCGGATGATCGCTGATCGATTTGACGAAAAGCCGGCTAAATCGGTCAAGATTGGAACCAGCTACGACCACCTTACGCTCTCCAATAATGATCCCAAGGTATCTGCAAAGGCTGCTGATCTGCTGGCAAAGCGCGGCGTGGTGCTGATAGAGAACCTGATCCATCCAGATGTCGTGACCGAGCTGCGTGATGCGTTGGGCGAGCGGGTTCGTGACTGGCAATCTTCGGATTTGGGCAAGCCCAACAATGTTGGTGACAAAAGATTTACGGTACCAATCCGGCTGCAAAAGCCATTCGATAATCCCAGCATCTACGCCAATCCCGTGCTGCTCGACATCTTGGAGCGAGTCATGGGTGAAAAACCGGTGCTGCACGCCTTTGGGTCGGTCACGACCTACGAAGGCGCGCGAATGCAGCATGTGCACCGCGAACATCCGCTGTTGTTCAACACCGATGCGGGCAATGCCAACGTGCCCTGTTATGCGACCACGATCCTGATCCCGCTTGTCGATCTGGACGAAGAGGCGGGCGGCACACAATTGTGGGAAGGCACGCACACCACTGCAAAACACGAGGAATGGAGCGGTGATCCGCATATCTTTTACACCAAGGCTGGCAGCGCGCTGGTGTTTGATTACCGCACCTATCACGGCGGCATGCCGTGCCGCGCGTCGCATGGGCGCCCCTTGCTCTACTTCACCTATACAATGCCATGGTTCCACGACACGCTGGCGTTTGAATCGCATGCGGCATTAGGCATCAGTGACCGTGAACGCATGAGCGTCCCCGAAAACCACCGCGACCTTTTCCGCTTAGCCAAACGGATTGCTGCCTAATTCGGAGCGTTAACGACTTGCACCGGACTGTGCCCCGATTCGATACGCCTTCGAAAGCTCGCTTGTTGGTGGGCAGTTTTCGAAGCAGTCAAGGGTCACAGATTACTTATCCCGTCCCGGCGAAACCAATCAGGGGGAAATCAACGTGAAACGTCAGAGCCTAAAACAAACTTCATTTCTAGGCGCAGCGCTCGCCATGAGTGTAACCGGCATCGAAATGCCAGCCTATGCAGCAGAAATGCCAAAGCAGGGCAGCAGCATCACCATGAGTGACTTCGGTGAAATCGAAGGCTTCGGCTATTTGAGCTCAATCGACGAAGTTGCCCAGAAATCAAAATCCAAGAAGGGGTCCAAGAAGGGCACTTCGAAAAAAGGTTCGGTGGGCAGCACCAGCGGCGGCGACTATTACGGTTCGACCAGCGGCGGCGATGCCAAGAAGGGTTCGAAGAAGGGCTCCAAGAAGGGAACTTCGAAGAAGGGCTCAGTTGGCAGCACCAGCGGCGGTGATTATTACGGTTCGACCACTGGCGGCGATGCCAAGAAGGGATCGAAAAAGGGTTCCAAGAAGGGCACTTCGAAGAAAGGCGGGACCACTTCCACTACCAGCGGCGGTTACAGCTCGACTTCTTCAGGCGGTTCGACCACTTCGACTTCGGGCGGTTCGACCACCACTACCAGTTCATCAGGTGGTACGACTTCGACTTCGGGTGGCACCACCTCAACATCAGGTGGCACAACGTCTACCTCAGGCGGCACGACAACGACTTCGGGCGGAACTCCTGTTCCCGAGCCAAGCACGCTGCTGATCCTTGGCCTGGGTGCTGCGGCTGCTCTGGGCGGGCGCCGGGTGCGGCGTCGCAAGGCAGAAACCAAGGCCTGATGCAGGCGCGGCCTGACAGCAACATTCTTGAATAAGCGAAGGGGGGGGCAAAAGGCCTCCCCTTTTTTGCCCGCAGTCCCGGTTCAATCTCGTTCGATTCCCCCAATTGAAATCGCCTGCTAACCATTTTGCGTTAGATCTTGCCATTATGGTTTTGAAACGCACCCTGATCTCGCTTATTATAGCAGTCTCTCTTGCGGCTTGCTCCTCTGCGCCGTCGATGACTGCTGCGGATGTTGAAAAGGCGATTGCGGACAATCGCTTTTACGATGCGCGCAGCGGATTGCTGGCCTGGCGCGAATACGCAGGGCCCTCGCCTGAAAACTCGCAAGAACTGGCGCAGGTCATGCTTGATCTTGGGGATGGGCACACCGCAGAGCGGTATCTCAATGAGCTGCGCGACGCCCAAGGGGAAAGCCCGCTTTGGACCACGATGCGCGCGCAATCGTTGATCCTGCAAGGGCAGGCATGGCGCGCGCGCGAGTTGCTCGATGAATTTGAAGGCGCGGCACGAGACAATGGTGACCACGCATGGCTGCGCGTTTGGGCGGCCATGGAAGAGGCGCAAATCGACGAAGCCCAGGAGCTGCTCGCCAATGGGCTGGGGCTTTATCCGCAATCCGCCCGCCTCCACGCGAAGGCCGCAAGGCTGGCGGTGTGGAGAGGGGATTGGGACACAGCGGATCAGCACGTCGACGAAGCACTGCGGATCGACCCTGACGAATATGAGGCTATGCTGATTGGCGGTGAAGTCAGGATTGCCAAAGGCGATCTGGAGGGAGCATTGCTAGCCTATCAGACGGCTGGCGCCGCATATCCCGACTTTGCCATTCCGCAGGCCAATATCGCAGGATTGATGCTGGATCTGGGCCGCACTGACGCCGCCGAGCCGGTGCTCGAAAGGGCGCTGCGGACGCATCCCGATTTTGCCTTGCTGCGCTTCAATTTGGCCAGATTGCATGGGCTTAAGGGGCGTTGGAGCACCGCCCGTGAGATTCTTCTGGCGTTACCAGCGGATTGGAAGCGCAACTTCCCAGCGGCCACCTTGCTGGAAGGCGAGGCGGAAGCCGCGCTGGGCAACCACGCCATGGCGATGACGCTGTATCGCAGCGCTGCTGGCGATCCGCGATTTGAGCAAAAGGCAGATGAGCTCATGGCGCTGCTACCGGGCTGACAGGCACCTTCCAAATGCTTCAAAACGGCTGTCAAACCCCTTGCAATGCTTGACGCGGTCGCTGTCAGGGCAGAAGCTGCCTATCAACGCTGAAATCAAGTGGGGGTGAGCAATGCCGGTGCTGACAGTGCAGATGCGCAAGGGCCGATCAAGCGAAGCGAAACGCGACCTAATCAGGAACGTGACCGATGCTGTGGTCGCGTCGATAGGGGCCAAGCGGGAAAATGTCCGCGTGCTCATTCACGAAGTGGACGATGAACATTTCGGCGTTGGCGGCATCAGCTATGCGGAGCGCGAAAGTGGAACTTGAACTGGCCGGAAAACGGGCTCTGGTCATCGGAGCGAGTCGGGGGTTGGGCGCGGCGATTGCGCGTGAGCTTTCCGTAGAGGGCGCGCATGTCGCCGGCGTTTCACGCAGCATCAGCGGTGGTGCCGAATGGCCGATGCTGGCCTGCGATCTCGGCGCAACTGATGCCGCTGAAACGATTGCCGAGTTTGCTCGGAATGAGCTGGGCGGGGTGGACATATTAGTCAACAATTCGGGTGGCCCGCCGCCGTCGAGTGCGCTCGATACTGGCGCGCAGCAACTGCTCGATGCTGCGCGGCCGATGTTGTTCACTCTGATTGAATTGACCCGGCTGGTCCTGCCGGCGATGCGCGAAGCTGGCTTTGGCCGCATCCTGACGATTACGTCATCGGGCGTGCGGGGGCCTATACCGGGGCTGGCCATGTCGAATACAATTCGCGCTGCATTGCACGGCTGGATGAAAACTCTGGCAAAGGAGGTCGCGGCGGATGGGGTCACGGTCAATCTGCTGATGCCGGGACAGATCGACACAGACCGGCTGCGTTCGCTGCATCAATTGACCGCGGAGCGCCTCGGGATCGCGCCAGAAACAATGACGGCAAAGGCCGCCGAGGCAATCCCCACAGGCCGGTTTGGTGACCCGCGCGAATTTGCTGCGGTCGCCGCCTTTCTTGCCAGCCCGCGCGCATCCTATGTCACGGGACTGGAGATTCCTATAGACGGAGGCCTGTTGCGGTCCTGAATGGCTGGACCGCGTCAACCGTGCGCGGTCCTGTTTTGCGCCGTGGCGTTACGCAAGAGCTTGCAGGTCTTGCTGACCGCTCTTATTCAACCGCGCCATGCAAAACTCTTCCCCAGAAAAGGTCACGCCTGTGCTGACCGGCAATCCTGTTATCTCGGCAACCGGGCTGTTTACGCCTGAAGATTCGATCACCAACGAAGAACTGGTCGAAAGTTTCAACGCCTATGTTGAACGATTCAACACCGCCCACGCAGTGGCAATCGCGGCGGGAGAGATTGAGCCTTTGGCACCGTCTTCGGTGGAATTCATCGAGAAAGCCAGCGGGATCAAAGCCCGGCATGTGATGAGCAAGGCTCCGATCCTCGACCCGGATATCATGGCCCCGCGCTGGGAAGCGCGATCCAACGAAGAATTTTCGATGATGGCGGAAATCGGCGTGGCCGCCGCTCGGCAGGCGCTGGAGCGCGCAGGGCGTGATCCGGGCGATGTTGATGCGGTGTTGTGCGCGGCCTCCAATATGGAACGCCCGTATCCCGCGATGGCCATCGAAATTCAACAGGCGCTGGGGATTGATGGTTTCGGGTTTGACATGAATGTCGCCTGCTCATCGGCAACCTTCGGCATTCAGACGGCGGCGGATTATATCCGTTCAGGCAACGCCAAAAGCGTGCTGGTGGTCAGCCCTGAAATCACCTCCGGACACCTTAATTGGCGCGACCGCGACAGCCATTTCATTTTTGGCGATGTGGCAACAGCGGTGTTGGTGGAGGATGCTGCGATCGCTCCGGCAAAGCATTGGGACATTCTGGGCACCAAACTAAAGACCGTCTTCTCCAACAATATCCGCAACAATTTCGGTTTCCTCAATCGCGCGCATCCTGAAAGCGCGGGCACAGCGGACAAATTGTTTGTGCAGGAAGGGCGCAAGGTCTTCAAAGAGGTCGTGCCGATGGTCGCGCAGATGATTGTGGATGAGGCTGCCCGTCTGGGCATCGACCCGCAAGCGCTTCGCCGGCTTTGGCTGCATCAGGCCAATGCGGGCATGAACCGCCTGATTTCCCATCGCGTTTTGGGGCACGAAGCCACCGATGATGAAAGTCCGACGGTGCTCGATACCTATGGCAACACCTCCAGCGCCGGTTCGATCATCGCGTTTCATCTGAACAGCGACGATCTGAGTGCAGGGGACACGGGCCTGATCTGCAGCTTTGGCGCGGGCTATTCGGCGGGCACGGTGTTTGTGCGCAAGGCGGCCTGATCCCGGCCTAGCATCCAGGCGTCCCACGCGCTGATAATGCGCTGCGACATGGCCCAAATTGCCGCAACGGCGATCAATGAGACCAGCCCGTCAACTGCGTAATGATAGGCGAGGTGTACGCTGCTGATCCATGTGATGAAGAAGAACACGGCGAAGAACGCGCCCCATTTTGCCGAGACGCGGCGGACCGCGATCCAATAGAGGAACGCAATGGCGCAGTGCATACTGGGCATGGCGGTGATGCCGCTGCCCAGACCGTTTTCTGCCTTCCCATACCAGTCGAGCAACATTTCCTGCACTGGCAGCACCATGATCGGCACTTGTTCATTGGCGGCGTAAAGATAGGCCATCTGCGCATCAAAAGTCGTATTGCCGAGCATGGGGCCTACGAAACAAGGACCAACCGACGCCAGCAGCGTTGCCATTGCGCCGCCGACCAGTGTCCAACTTAGCACGTAGGTGAGGAAAAACTGCCGTCTCACCCGGCTGTCGATCCGGGCGAAGGCAAAGAACATGACGCCGGGATAAAGCAGCAAGAACCAAAGTTGATAGAGCAGCGCCAGAAAGGCCGTTACAATTGGGTAGCCGATAATCGGGTGCAGCACCTGCCAGGCATCCTGACCAAAGAATAGCGCGCGGTCCCATTCGATAAATGCCTGATCCCAGGTGTATTGGTTGAACAGCGGGATCGCTGACTTCATTTTTGAGAAATAGGGCAGCAGGATGATCGCGACCCCAAGCATCGGCAGCCCTGCGGCTATTGTTCGTTTGAAGGCTGGCGCGGTGTAGCGCGCCTTCAGGTGCGAAATCGGGCTGTCGGGTCGCTTTTGGTAAAGCTCGCGGCCTGCATCCCAGCAGACAAGCACGATCACGAACATGGCGAAAATCTGGGAATTGGCGATGATCCCGCCGATCCCGGGGTTGATCCCGTGGGCCGCCAGCAGCGTCAGGCAGAGTGCCATCAACATGCCGCCGATGACCAGTATCGGCAGTTCACCGATCCAGCGCAGGGCGAGCGGGTCGGCCGTTTGATCGGAACCTTTGACCGCGCCGCCTTCCTCGTTGCTGGCAGATACCGATGTCATTGGCAGGCTCGCTTCCGATTAGGACTACATTTCAGGATACGATCTTCGAGCCTGCAAATAGGGTAAACATATCACTAAAGTGTGAATGGAGGCACCGTCTTCCTGGGTCGTAGTGCGGGCAACCAAACCTTTAATAATGCGTCCAAATGCCGGCACGTGGCTGTCATATTCGCGAAATGATCTGTGCCGCACGCGCGCTGCTTGCTTGCGGGGGCGTGATCCACAGCCTAGATGCGCAGGCATGGCAGGTGAAATTCTCGACAATCAGGGCCGCGGCGAAGCAAGCTGGGGCTGGCCCGACATTCATCCCGAAGGGCGCAAATACGGGGTCATTGCGGTCGCAATCAGCCTTGTGCCCTTGTTGATCCTTGACTGGGAGATCATCGGTTGGCCCTTGCTGCTATTATCGGCCGGGGTGTTTGCGTTTTTCCGCGATCCCGAACGGGTCGTGCCGCAAGCCGACAATGTGATTGTTGCCCCGGCAGACGGGCTGGTGACGCTGATCAAATCGGTTGAACCGCCCAGCGAACTGCGGATGGATGATGGTTCGGGTAACCTTGGCCTTGCCGACGGCCCGGTGACCCGCATTTCGATTTTCATGAGCGTGTTCGACGTCCACATCAACCGCGCGCCGATCGGTGGGACGGTGCGGCGGGTGGTCTATGTTCCGGGCAAATTCGTGAATGCCGACCTCGATAAGGCAAGCGAGGAAAATGAGCGCCAGCATATCCTGATCGAACGGACTGACGGATTGGCGATTGGCTTTACGCAGATTGCCGGATTGGTTGCGAGGCGGATTGTGCCGTTTGTGAAGCCGGGCGATCTGGTGGCCAAGGGGCAGCGAGTGGGGCTGATCCGGTTTGGCAGCCGGGTTGATGTGTATCTGCCCGCGGGAACCGAACCCAAAGTGTTGATGGGGCAGAAAATTATCGCAGGAGAGACGATCCTTGCCGAACTGGGCTCTGCCGCGCTGCTTGAAGGGATCGCGCAATAATCGCCGCGGCCTTCATATGCTCATCACAAGCTGAGGTTTGGCAGTGAAAGAGCGCCAGAACTTGCAAAAGAATGCTCCCTTGCCAGCGCGGGTCGGACCAAAAGCGGCCGAGGACGAGGACAGCAAGGCGGGAAGCGACGGCAGCGGGCTGACGCTGCGCGCGATGTTGCCCAATGCGATCACTTCAGCGGCGCTGTGTTCCGGTCTTACCGGGGTGCGCTTCGCCATCGAAGGTGAATGGGCCTATGCGGTGCTGGCGGTTGCGCTGGCCGGGGTGCTTGACGGGATCGATGGGCGGATTGCCCGGATGCTCAACGCCCAATCGCGTTTTGGAGCGGAGCTCGACAGCCTGGCGGATTCGCTTTCTTTTGGCATGGCACCCGCGATCATCCTTTACCTTTGGTCGTTGCAAGGTCTGGAACGGTTTGGCTGGTTTGCCGCGCTTGCCTTTGCAATTTGCTGCGCGCTGAGGCTGGCGCGTTTCAACGCCCGGATCGATGTGGAAAACCAGCCGCACCAATCGGCAGGATTTCTGACCGGGGTGCCGGCTCCGGTTGGCGCAGGCTTGGCGTTTACGCCTTGCTACCTGTGGATCGAAACCGGACTGCCGATCTTTCGTGACCCCATCCTGTTATCGATCTGGATCAGCGTTATCGCGGTATTGCTCATTTCGAATATGGCGACGTTAAGCTGGGCGGCGATCCGTCCGCGCCGCGATATACGGCTGCCCTTGCTCGCTTTCGCGGCACTGGGTTTTGCCGGGATGCTGCTGGAGCCGTGGTGGGCGCTCACCGCGATCAGCGCGGTCTATCTTGCGCTGATGCCCTATGGCCTTTTCAAATATGGCAAGATCAAGCGCCGCCGCGCCCGAGCTGCGATCAAACCGCAGCCCGAATAGTGCCAACAGCACGCCGCCGCGCATAGGGCCGGTTCGGATTCACCATTGTTCGCCGGAATTCGGTGCGCAAACGTTGCTCGCTCGCGTCAATTTGCGGGACAAATCCTGCATCGAGCAATGCCTGTTCGCGCATCAGTGACCGATATGCTCCGCTCGCGCGCAGCCAGCTATCGGCAAGGCTGCACAGCACCGCGACCGAGGTCACGAAAAACAACGATGTGATAAACAATGCAATCATGGCAGCGCCTTTCCGATTTGATGTGTTCTTACCCGCTGTTCATTCGCATGGATGATCGGGCGTAGCGTTCGTTCAATCTTTGTTCCTGTCGCTATGTTCTATAAGTGTTCTTTCGCGTCAAGCACTTTGTTCCGTTTGTGTTCCGCGCAGTCAGCTTTGCACTAGATTTTGTGGGTAAAGGTGGTTAGGGGCGCGCTCTCACAAATCAAAAGGTGCGAATCACTCACCTGCCTGTTTGTGAAATTCACATGGAAGGCATTCATACCGGTGCCGCTCGCGGGATCTCCGCAGCGCGGTTCCAGCCTTCCAGAGGAACAACCGGAAAGGAAATACCCATGGCGGCTCCCACCGTTACCATGCAGCAATTGATTGAAGCCGGCGCGCATTTCGGGCATCAGACCCATCGCTGGAACCCGCGGATGAAGCCGTATATCTTCGGTGCCCGCAACTCCGTTCACATCATCGACTTGTCTCAGACCGTGCCGCTGTTCGCGCGCGCGCTCGACTTTGTTGAACAGACCGTCCGTGCTGGCGGCAAGGTGCTGTTTGTCGGAACCAAGCGTCAGGCGCAGGAGCCTATCGCTGAATCCGCGCGCGCTTGCGGCCAACATTTCGTCAATCACCGCTGGCTCGGTGGGATGCTCACCAACTGGAAAACCATCAGCGGTTCGATCAAGCGTCTCAAGACCCTTGAAGAGCAACTGTCGGGCGACACCAGCGGCCTGACCAAAAAGGAAGTTCTTAATCTCACGCGCGAACGTGAGAAGTTGGAGATGTCGCTTGGCGGTATCCGCGACATGGGCGGCATTCCGGACGTGATGTTCGTGATCGACGCCAACAAGGAAGACCTCGCGATCAAGGAAGCCGCCGTGCTTGGCATTCCGGTGATCGGGATTCTTGATACCAATGTCGATCCGTCAGGCATTGCGTTCCCGGTTCCCGGAAATGACGACGCCAGCCGTGCGGTGCGCCTCTATTGTCAGGCAATCTGCGACGCTGCGCTGGCGGGCAAGGGTAAAGCTGTGCAGGAATCGGGCCAGGATTTCGGCGCGATGGATGCACCGCCTGCTGAACCTGCTGCGGAAGCCCCGGCTGAAGTGGCTCCAGTGGACGCCGCTGAGGAAACCGCCTGAGCCTGCTTGCCAAAGCGGCGCGCGTCAATTGCGCGTCACAATCATAGACTAGCGCGCCGGGCATGGCTTCCTCCGACAATTGCGGAGGATCCAAAGCCCGGTGCCCAAAACGACAATCAAAGGAATATCCCATGGCCGATTTCACCGTCGCCGATGTCAAGACCCTGCGCGAAAAAACTGGCGCAGGCATGATGGATGCCAAGAAAGCGCTTGTGGAAGCAGGCGGCGATATCGAAGCCGCCGTTGACGCGCTTCGTGCAAAAGGCCTCGCCACCGCCCAGAAGAAGTCGAGCCGCACCGCAGCGGAAGGTCTGGTCGGCGTCGCTGTCGAGGCGACCTGCGGCGTGGCTGTCGAAGTCAACTCGGAAACCGACTTTGTCGCCAAGAACGATCAGTTCCAAAACTTCGTCCGCAGCGCCACCGCTGCCGCACTGGCGCTGGGTAGCGATGATGTCGAAGCGCTTAAGGCTGCCGCATATCCCGGTGGCGGAACGGTTGGCGAAAAGCTGACCGACAATGTCGCCACCATTGGTGAAAACCAGCAGATCCGCCGGATCAAGTCGGTTGCCGTGTCGTCGGGCGCAGTGGTTTCTTACGTCCACAATGCCGCCGCCGAAGGGCTGGGCAAGATCGGGGTTCTGGTCGCACTGGAAAGCGACCTGAGCGAGGACACTTTGGTGCCGTTCGGTAAGCAGATTGCTATGCACATCGCTTCGATGTTCCCGATGGCGCTCAACGCTGATGGCCTCGATGCAGACGTGATCGCCCGCGAACGCGCCATCGCGCAGGAAAAGGCCGCCGAAAGCGGTAAGCCTGCCGAAGTGCAGGACAAGATGGTTGACGGCGCGATCAAGAAATTCGCCAAGGAAAACGCGCTGCTCAGCCAGATGTTCGTGCTCGACAACAAGAGCAGCGTCGAAGACGTGGTGGCCAAATTCGGCAAGGACAATGCGGGCTCGGTCAAACTTACCGACTATGTCCGTTTCCAGCTGGGCGAAGGCATCGAAAAGGAAGAAAGCGACTTCGCAGCAGAAGTCGCGGCTGCTGTTGGCGGGTAATCCCTCTAGCATTGAAGAAAACAACGGCCGTCGCAGATCATTGCTGCGGCGGCCGGATTTCTATCAACCAGACCTCCGGATGCGTGAAGAAGCGGATCGGCAGCAGGCTGGTGCCAAGTCCTGCTGATGTCACCAATGTCTTGCCGTGTTCTTTCACCACGCCGCAGGCATAGGTTTCGCCAAAATCGGACATGGTCGCCGGCGACCCGCCCCAAGGATAGGCGATTTGCCCGCAATGCGTGTGCCCCGCCAGCACAAGGTCTGCGTCAACCGGGACCGAGGGGAAAATATCCGGGCTGTGCGATAGCCACAAACGGACGCCTGAAAGCGGGCGCATTGCCTTTGCGGTGTTTTCGATGTCAGCTCTGCCAGTGAAATCATCGTCCACACCGCCAATCGCAAAAGGCCCCGCTTGCACAGCCTCGTTAGCGAGCACGCGAATTTGGCTGTGCCGGGACAGCTCAGCGGCCAATTTAGGCCAGCCGAACCAGTGGTCGTGATTGCCCGGCACGATGACAACTCCGTGCCTGGCCTCCAGTGCGCCGAGCGGTGCGACAATCTCAGCAGCGGTGTAAACCTTTGTCGCGCTGCGTTTCTCGCTGACCAGATCGCCGGCGATCACCACCAGATCGGGTTTGAGCGCGTTCACCTGATCCACGATCCGCGTCAGCCGTGACGGCGGCATATCCGGTCCTGCGACATGAATGTCGGTCAGGAACACAAGTCTGACCGGCGCTGATCCAGCCGGCAGGGAAGCAGTTTCGAGCACCAGCCGTTCCACCACTGGATCGCGCATTGTGTCGTGCCAGACCTTGGCGAGTACAGTTGCTGCGACTGCAATGCAGAAAATTGCGGCGATTTTGAACCACCTGCTGTGCAGAATTGCCTTCATCAACTGTCCTATGGTTATTGGCTGGGTCTTTGCACAAGGCGAAGCAAACGCAAAGCCGCGCCCGGTTTGGGCTGGACATATCCACTTGGCAGCGCGCGGCCTGCCGGATAGAGGCCGCAGACATAGGCTTTGTAGCCGCAATTCAGCCGGAGATACCTTCCCCCAATGGCAAACAGCACTGCCCTTCCCGAAATCAAGCGCGTCCTCCTCAAGCTTTCAGGCGAGGTCCTGATGGGGGAACAGGATTACGGCATCGACCCAGCCTATGTCGCGCGTCTTGCCGAAGAGGTAAAGGCGGCCAAGGATAGCGGGATCGAAGTGTGTCTGGTGATCGGCGGCGGCAATATCTTTCGCGGGATCAGCGCAGCGGCCAAAGGGCTGGACCGCACCACGGGCGATTACATGGGGATGCTGGCGACAGTGATGAATGCGCTGGCCATGCAGAATGCGCTCGAACAATTGGGCGTGCAGACCCGTGTTCAATCGGCCATTCCGATGAGCAGCGTATGCGAGCCCTACATCCGCCGCCGGGCCGAACGGCACCTTGAAA
The DNA here is from genome assembly GCF_047872805.1 of Qipengyuania sp. ASV99. Lineage (NCBI taxonomy): Bacteria > Pseudomonadati > Pseudomonadota > Alphaproteobacteria > Sphingomonadales > Erythrobacteraceae > Qipengyuania > Qipengyuania sp. ASV99. The sequence continues at coordinate 92,016 of NZ_JBLQUK010000003.1, forward strand.
AGGGGCGCATTGTGATCTTTGCTGCAGGCACCGGCAATCCGTTCTTCACCACCGATACCGGCGCGGCATTGCGTGCGGCGGAAATGGGCTGTGACGCGCTGCTCAAGGGCACAAGCGTCGACGGCGTCTATGACAGCGATCCCAAACATAATGAAAACGCCGTCCGCTATGACACCATTTCCTATGACCACGTTCTGTCGCAGAACCTCAAAGTCATGGACGCCACCGCAGTGGCGCTTTGCCGGGAGAACCACATTCCGATAGTGGTGTTCTCGATCCGTGAAAAAGGCAATCTTGCCCGCGTCCTGTCGGGCGAAGGCACACAGACAATTGTAAAGAAGGACAGCTGATCCATGCCGCAGTATGAAAAGGCAGACATCGAACGCCGGATGGCGGGCGCGGTGGAATCGTTGAAGAGTGATCTTTCGGGGCTTCGCACCGGGCGCGCCAACACCAGCCTTCTCGATCCGGTGCAGGTTTCGGTTTACGGGGCCATGATGCCGCTTAACCAGGTCGCGACGGTTTCCGCGCCCGAACCGCGCATGTTGAGCGTGCAGGTGTGGGACAAGTCAAACGTCAGCGCCGTGGAAAAAGGGATCGCGCATGCGAACCTCGGTCTTAATCCGATCGTCGATGGTCAGACCCTGCGCCTGCCCATGCCGGATCTGACCGAAGACCGGCGTAAAGACCTTGCCAAGCTGGCCGGGCAATATGCCGAGAAAGCCAAAATCGCGATCCGCAACGTCCGCCGCGACGCAATGGAAAGCCTGAAGGTTGACGAAAAGAAGAAGGATATTTCCGAGGACGAGCGTAAGCGGATGGAGGACGAGGTTCAGAAGCTGACCGATAAATATGTCGCCGAGACCGACGATGCGGCGGCGAAGAAAGAACAGGAAATCCTGACTCAGTGAGATCTGGGGAGGGGCCGCGGCAATAGGGAGATGGAACAGCGGATGGGCGACAGCCCTGCCTCAATCGCGCCGCGCACCTCTGGCCGCGCTCGCCATGTCGCCATAATCATGGACGGCAATGGCCGCTGGGCGACAAAGCGCGGCCTGCCTCGTGCGGTCGGTCATCAGCGCGGGGTAGAGGCGGTAAGGCGTCTGGTGCGCGGGCTTGAGCCGATGGAGCTTGATTGCCTGACGCTATACGCCTTCAGTTCGGAGAACTGGAAACGTTCGGTCGATGAAGTCGATGATCTGATGAATTTGATGCGCCGGTTCATCAAATCAGACTTGCCCGATTTTGTAGCCAATGACGTCCAGCTCAAGATTATTGGCGATTGGCAGTCTTTGGCACCCGATATTGTGGCGATGCTGGAGGACGCGCTGACCAAGACTTCGAACGGCAGCAAGAAGCTTGCGGTCGCCCTCAATTACGGGGCTCAGCATGAAATCGCGCGCGCTGCTGCAAAGGCGGCTGCGCTCGGTGAAATCACGCCTGAAACCATCGCGGCGCAGCTCGACACGCACGATCTGCCTCCGCTCGACTTGCTCATCCGCACCAGCGGCGAAATACGTCTGTCGAATTTTCTGTTATGGCAGGCGGCCTATGCAGAGATGCTGTTTGTCGACACGCTGTGGCCCGATTTCAAACCCGAACATCTCGAACGCGCGCTGGATGATTTTGCCCAAAGGGAGCGCCGTTATGGAGGACGTTGACAACCGGCGTGAAGAGCTGACGCGCGCCGCATTGACCGAAAAAGGTGCGGGCGTACTGGCAGATGAAGCCCGGAATGCCGATGGCATGAACGACCTGCTGGTGCGCTTTGTCTCTGCGGTGGCAATGGCTGGATTGTCGGTCATCGCACTGTATTTTGGCGGATGGGTCTGGACCGGTTTTGTAGTCCTGCTGGCCGGATTGGTGCTGTGGGAATGGAACGGGATCGTCAGCAAATTCGGCGTTTCCGCAGTGTCCGAAGTCGCATGGCTTTTCCTGGGCGCGCTGTATGTCGGTGCTGCGGCGCTGGCGATGGTGTCTGTGCGTGTTGGATGGGGCTTTCTGCTTGGAGACAGCGCCGCACCGGGATATGATTTTTGGGCGGTTCTGCTGGTTTTTCTCGGCACAATCGTTGCGGTTGACGTTGGGGCCTATTTTGCCGGTCGGGCAATTGGCGGTCCGCGCATCGCTCCATCGATCAGCCCCTCAAAGACCTGGGCCGGACTGTTTGGCGGCATGGTGGCGGCCTCTGGCCTGCGGGTGCTTTGCATCACCTTGGAAATTGGCCCCATTGGCGACTATTTCGGTTCAGCCTCGCTGCTCTGGCTGGGCGGCATCGCAGAAGGCATGTTGATCGCCATTATCGCGCAGGCGGGTGATTTTTTCGAAAGCTGGATGAAACGCCGCGCCAAAGTAAAGGATTCGGGGCAATTGCTGCCCGGTCACGGCGGGCTATTCGACCGGTTGGATGGGTTTCTGGCGGTGTTTTTCACCTTGTTTTTGATTGCGGTCGTGCCTGCCTATATTGGCTTTGGATAATATGGTTCGAACAATCTCACTTTTGGGAGCGACAGGCTCGGTTGGCGCATCGACGCTCGATCTTGTCCGCCGCAACCGCGATGCTTGGCACGTTGAAGCGCTTTCAGCCAATTGCAGCGCAACCGAACTGGCGGCTCTGGCGCGCGAATTCGGTGCCAGAATTGCGGTGGTGGGGGATGAAAGTTGCCTCGGCGAATTGCGAGCAGCGCTGGACGGCAGCGGGATCGAACCGGCTGGCGGTGCAGCGGCTCTGTGTGAGGCAGCGGCGCGTCCGGTCGACATTACGGTTGCTGCCATTGTCGGTTGCGCGGGGCTCGCCCCGACTATGGCTGCGGTCGAGCGTGGCGGCACAATCGCACTCGCCAACAAGGAAGCGCTGGTTTCGGCGGGCGAGGTGATGATCTCTGCTGTGGCGCGGCACGGCGCGACCCTGCTTCCTACCGACAGCGAACACAATGCGATTTTCCAATGTCTTGCTGGCAGCAATATTGAAGATGTTGCACGGATCACGCTCACTGCGAGCGGCGGGCCGCTACGCACTTGGTCAATCGCGGAAATCGCAGCTGCGACCCCCGAGCAGGCGGTGGCGCATCCCAACTGGTCGATGGGTGCAAAGATCAGCGTCGATTCCGCAACGATGATGAACAAGGGACTTGAATTTATCGAAGCCCATCATCTGTTCCCCGTGGGGCTGGACCGGCTGCGCATTGTGGTTCATCCGCAAAGCGTGATCCATTCAATGGTTGAATATCGAGACCGTTCGACGCTCGCGCAGCTTGGTCCGCCCGACATGCGCGTGCCGATTGCATCATGCCTCGCCTGGCCTGGGCGGATGGATACGCCGCTTGCGCCGCTTGATCTGGCGGATGTAGGGGAGCTGACTTTCTTTGAGCCGGATGAGACCCGCTTTCCCGCCACTCGCATTGCGCGCGAAGCGATTGAAGCTGGGGGTGCCGCCCCCGCGACGCTCAATGCCGCGAATGAAATTGCGGTCGAAGCTTTCCTTGCTGGTCAGATTGGGTTCACCCAGATCACGGCAGTGGTCGAAGAGACACTGGGGCGCTATAGCGCTTCAGCACCGGGTACTTTGCAAGAAGTGCTCGCGGTAGATTGCGAAGCGCGCCAGTGCGCCCGTGAGGCTTTGGAGAGCTGCGCCCTTGTTTGATGCCCCCCCGTTCTGGATGTATTTTGTCGGCTTTCTGCTGGTGCTCGGCCCATTGGTCACCGTGCATGAACTTGGCCATTATCTCATTGGCCGTTGGCTGGGGGTGAAGGCAGAGGCGTTCTCGGTCGGGTTTGGCAAGGAAATTGCCGGATGGACTGATCGGCACGGCACACGCTGGCGGCTTTCGCTGCTGCCGCTGGGTGGTTATGTCCAATTCAAAGGGGACATGAACCCGGCGAGCATCCCCAATGCCAGCGCCGCCGCCCATGGGCCCACAAATGACGGCAGCTTTCAAAGCGCTTCGCTGTGGCGACGCGCGCTGATCGTGGCTGCGGGGCCGGTCACAAACTTGCTGGTGGCCATTGCGATCTTTGCCGCGTTTTTTGCGATTTATGGCAATCCGACGATAGTCGGCGCAGAGGATTCGCGCACAATTGGCGAATTTGCCGAAGATTCGGTCGCGCGCGAGGCGGGAATGCAGTTGGGCGACACGATTGTCGCGGTGGATGGTCGCCCGGTTGAGGATTTCGACGCGATCCGTAACGAAGTCATGCTGCACCCGGATACGCAGATGGAGTTTACCATTGCTCGGGGCGATGCCGAGTTGGCGATCCCGCTGACCACGGCGCGCATTGAGGAAACCGATGGCTTCGGCAATGTCAGCGTCCTTGGCCGTATTGGAGTAGGCCCGGCGGGCGGCGAATATGTGTTTGAAGATGTGGGGGTGTTGCAATCGGTCCCGCTGGCGGTTGAACGGTGCTGGGATATCACTGGCATGATGATCACCGGCATCGGACAGATCATAACGGGCGACCGCTCGATCAAGGAATTGGGCGGCCCCATAAAGATCGCCAAATATTCCGGCGAACAGATGAGTCTGGGGCTGGTGTCCTTCGTGAGTTTTGCCGCACTTATCTCGCTTAATTTGGCGTTCATCAATTTCTTGCCAATCCCCGCACTCGATGGCGGGCACCTTGCGTTCTACGCTGCCGAAGCGATCCGCCGCAAACCTGCCGGGCCGCAGGCGACGGAATGGGCGTATCGGGCCGGGATTGCTCTGGTGCTGGTTTTCATGGCGATAGTCATGACGAATGATGTGAATGATGTGATACTGAAGCCCTTGCTTGGTTAAAGCTACGCCGAGGTGTCAGAGGTGGTAGACCTTGGATGGCCTGCGTGTCTGGCATGCCATATTTACTGGGGAAAAGGATCGAGCAGGCTGGCGCAGCCAGCGTCCGTCCGGTCCAATGTTTGTTCACTCCGCTTGATTGCGCAGTGCGCTTCGGGCAGGGGGCGGAAAGATGCCAGCGATGGCGTGAGTCTGGAATTGGCAAGGCATATACGCCTTGCGCTATGCGCCGAGGGGCAGGCGCACTGAATACGGGTTGGACGGGAAAATTAAATCCATGAATCGATGCAGCGATACAGGCGTCCAGTCTGTCAGTTCTAAAAGTTCAACCGCTCGGCTGGCCTTCGCGCTGACCGGAGCAAGCATGCTCGCCGGTGTTCCTTATGCCGCGTTTGCGCAAGACGAAGCGGACGCGCAGGCTACTGGTGCGTCAACGACCACTCAACCTGCGCCTGTGCCGGCGCCTTCGACAAACATCATCCGCACGATCAGCGTTGCTGGTGCTGAACGGTTGGAGCCGACCACGATCCTGTCGTATATCCGCCTGCGTGTTGGTCAGGAATATACTTCTGCCGGTGCCGATGAGGCGCTGAAAGACCTTGGTGCGACCGAACTGTTTTCAAATTTCTCAATCCGCAATGATGCCGGTAATGTCGTCATCACGGTCACCGAAAATCCGGTGATCAATCGCATCGTGCTCGAAGGCAACGAACGCCTTGATGCCGATAAGATTCTGCCAGAAATTCGCCTTGCCCCGCGTCAGATTTTCACGCGCTCCAAAGTGCGTGCCGACGTGGCTCGCATCATCGAATTGTATAAGCGGCAAGGCCGGTTTGCAGCCACGGTCGAACCAAAGATGGTGCAACTGCCGCAGAACCGCGTCGATATCGTGTTTGAAATCGTCGAAGGGCCGCGGTCCAAGGTTCGCCAGATTAACATTATTGGCAATGAAGAATTCTCCGACGGCGATCTGCGCAGCGAGATGGTGACGAAGCAGTCGCGTTTCTTCCGCTTCTTCAGCTCCAACACCAGCTACGATCCCGATCGCCTCGCCTTCGATCAGCAAAAGCTGCGGCAATTTTATCTGACCGAAGGTTTCGCAGATTTCCGCGTGGTCTCTGCCGTGGCTGAGCTTACACCCGATCAGCGCGATTTTATCATCACCTATGTGGTCGAGGAAGGTGAGCGTTACAGCTTTGGCGATGTCGAGGTTGAAAGCCAACTTCGAGATTTCGACAGCGACGCTCTGCAGGCCGGGCTCGTCATGCAACCGGGCCAAGTTTACAACGCCAAAACGGTTGAAGATACCGTTGAGCAGTTGACCGAATTGGCCGGCCGTTTTGGCTATGCCTTTGCCGATGTGCAGCCGCGCTTCAATCGCAACCCCGATGACCTGACGATGGACATCACCTTTATCTTGCGTCAGGCGCCGCGCGTTTATGTCGAACGGGTTGATGTCAACGGCAACACCTTGACTCAGGACAAGGTGATCCGCCGCGAATTTCGCCTGTCTGAAGGCGACGCATTCAATTCGCTGGGGGTTCAACGCACCACCGCGCGCATCAATTCGCTGGGCTATTTCCAGGAGAATTTCGAAGTCACTCAGGTCGAAGGCAGTGCGCCCGACCGCATCGTGCTCGAAGCCAATGTAGAAGAACAGCCGACCGGAGAATTGCAATTTTCGGCGGGCTTTTCCTCCATCGAACAGTTCATTCTGGCTGGCAGTATCCGTCAGCGCAATTTCCGTGGACGCGGGCAGACCATTGGGCTCAGCTTGAATTATTCGCAGTTTCAGCAATCGGCGCAGGTCAGCTTTACCGAACCCTATTTGTTCGATCGCAACATTTCGGCAGGAGCTGACATCTATCGCCGCGATTTCAACAGCTTCAATTTCACCAACAACGATCGCAACACCACATTCGAACAATCGACCACGGGCGGTTCGGTGCGGGTTGGTGTGCCGCTGACCGAATTCATGTCCGTCGTCGGCAGCTACACGCTCAACTACGATGAAGTGAGTCTCGATCGGAACCTGTTCTTCTCCGATCTCAACGGGGACGGGACGACTGAGTGCGATCCGCTGCTTGCCGGCCGATTCCTGTGCGACGCTTTGGGCAACCGGTTGAGCTCGATTGTTGGGCTCAGCCTTAATTACAACTCGCTCAATTCACGGCTGCGCCCGACGCGCGGTCGCACGATCTCGCTGAGCAGCGAGTTTGCCGGTCTTGGCGGAGACGTGCGCTATGTTCGGTTCCGTGGGCGTGCGCAGCAATTTTGGAATGTCGCCAACACTGGGTTCATTTTCTCGCTCTCGCTTGAAGGGGGGACAATCTTCCCGTTGCAGGATCGCGGCGGCGTAGGGGTCGATGATGTTCTGCTGACCGATCGTTTCTTCCTCGGCGAACCGCAGTTTCGCGGCTTTGACATTCGCGGAGTTGGACCGCGCATCCTGACGCAGCGTTATATTCTTGATGCGACCAACAACAATGTGCTCGATGACGCGGGCAATCCGACACTGATTACCGATCGCAGGTCGATCCGCGACGATTCCATCGGTGGGCGCAATTATTATTTGGGCCGTGCAGAAATTGAAATTCCGCTTGGCACGGGCGCACGCGAACTTGGCCTGCGCCCGTCGATCTTCCTTGATGTCGGCTCGCTTTGGGGAGTTGATACGCCGGTGCTGCAGGACAATCCTTTGGGCATTCCGACCATCGACGCCAATGGTAATCCGCTCTTTCTTAGTGTAGATAATGGCGAGGTAACGACCAGCCCCTTGGCTGCCGATGGCGTTACCCCCAACACCCGCCTGATTCGTTCAGGCAGTGCAATCCGCGAAGTGTTCCTTGGCGATACGCCAAGCCCCCGCGTAACCGCCGGCATCGGCGTAAACTGGAACTCGCCCTTTGGCCCGTTCCGTATCGATTTCGCCCAGACGATCCGCAAGACCGAAGGCGATGACGATAAAACATTCACGTTCAACGTAGGAACTCAATTCTGATGAAACTCTTTTCGAAAATGCTCGCGTCGAGCGCGGCCGCCGTTTGCGTTCTGGCCGCAGTCGCCCCTGCCAACGCTCAGGTTGATGGCCGTGTTGCCACCGCTGATATCAGCCGTGCGATTATCGGCACCACCGCGCTTCAGACCGCTTACAATCAGATCGGCACGACCTATTCGGCACAGATCGAACAGCGCCAGACGAAGCAGCAAGAGCTTACTGCATTGCTTCAACCGTTCGATTCCAATGGCAATGGCCAGTTGGACGATAGCGAAGTCCCCGCCGTGCAATCGGCTTCCAATTTTGCCCAGATTCAGACCCTTGAGCAAGAAGTCGCAGGTCTCACCAATCAGGTTAATGCGGCCCGTGTTTACGCGGTCGAACAGATCCTTGCGCAATATCCCGCCGCCATTACAGAAGTGACAACGCAGCAGCAGATCGTCATGGTGCTACAGCCCGAAACGTTGCAATATGCAGCCGAAGGCGCGGATATCACCCAGCTGATTACCAACTCGCTTAACGCCAAGGTGCCATCAGTGGCGATTGTCCCGCCCGCCGATTGGCGCCCGTCGCGCAATGGCGCGCAGATCTTTCAAGAGATTCAGCAAACCTTGCTTCAGGCGCAATTGATCCAGCAGCAACAGCAGCAAGCAGCTCAGCCGACGCCTGCGCCGACTGGTCGCTAAGCGGAACGGATTGAGCAGGGGCGGGAAATGAGCGAAGCTGAAACTTCTGCGACATCCGCAGCGCAAGTGATTGTCGATTATGACATTCACAAAGTGCTGCGGGCCCTGCCGCACCGTTATCCTTTGTTGCTCGTTGACCGGGTAAAGTCGATCCACCTCGGAGAGCGCATTCACGCTTTGAAGGCTGTGAGCATGAATGAGGAGTTCTTCCAGGGGCATTTTCCTGGCGCTCCGATCATGCCCGGCGTCCTCCAGATTGAGGCTTTGGCGCAGGCAGCGGCGATCTTGGGTATCGAGACGCTCGAACTTTCCGGGACTGGCAAGCTGGTGATTTTCATGGGGATTGAAAACGCCAAATTCCGCATCCCGGTAACGCCCGGCTGTCTGCTCGATCTGGAAGTGGAATTCCTGCAGAAACGCAGCCGGGTCTACAAATTCAAAGGCCGTGCCAGCGTAGAAGGCAAGACCTCGTGCGAGACCGAATTTACCGCGATGATCGCCGATCCGCCTTCGGCTTAGCTGCGGGAAGAGCACCGCAGACGAGCAATCAGGGTTGCATTTGCCGCGGCACACGTTATTGCGCGCGCTTTCCCGCAAAACAGCTCCCCCGGTCGGAACCGGGCGTCAGCTAGCAAGGACAAAGACAATGAAAGCCGAAGGGCATCCCGAATATCACACCATCAATGTCAAGATGACCGATGGCACAGAGTTTCAAACCCGTTCAACCTGGGGCAAGGAAGGCGACACGCTGGCTCTTGAAATTGACCCAACCAGCCACCCGGCGTGGACTGGTGGGCGTCAGCAGATCCAGGAAGGTGGCCGCGTAGCTGCGTTCAACAAACGGTTTGGCGGGCTGACGCTGAAGAAGTAACTAGCCCCAAAAGCTTTGCGACCGTTCGCGGCGCAAGAGGAAGGCGGTCCGACGGGGCCGCCTTTTTCAATTGGTTGGCCCGCCTGACAGAGGGCGTAGCGGGCCATGGCGGGGCATCACCAAACCGTCACCAGGGCCAGGGACGCTCCCGATACCATTTCGTGATGACGTATTTCGCCCCTTTCCTGACCTTCATCCCGTGGTGCAGAGTGTTCGGGTTCACGCTGCCATCGGGGCGCGCATTGTTCCAGCATAACAGCTTGCCCGTTTCGGGCTGAAAGGTCTTGCCGATGACCTTGAACCGAGTTGCGCCCCCCGCTTCCACTTCGTTAAGATAGATCATGAATGTCCAGGTGCGCTGGCCGCTGATCGAGCAGAATTTCTCGTAATCGGGGCCGCCGGGAGTGAAGTAATCGGTGTGCGGCTTGAATTCCTGCCCGATGTCATACCGCTGCCCCTGACATGGCTCACCCAGCGCCGGATCAATAAGGTTGAGTGCATGAAACTGCGCCTCCAATGCTTGAACCGCAGGCTCGCTGGCATCCAGATCACAGGTTTCGCTGGTGCGAAAATAATCGTCACCATTGGCATCGGCTATGGTGGAAGGGCGCCGGTCCTTGTCGATCAACGCGATCAGCGCCGCAGCAAGTTCCGCGCTGACAAACTGCTTGAGCTGAAACAGCTCAATCTTGGGGTGCGGTAACCGCTGAATGCCTGCATGCCGCGCAAGCGCTTCGCCAACAGAATCGGGGCAATCGTCCATGCCGCTAAGCTTAAAAGCCATGGGGCCTCGCGCAAAGCTCGAAAGCGCTGTGAAATAATCTTGCGCAGCGGCGCGAAATTGGCAGTTTTCACTTCCCATAAAAGGGACTTTGTGCAACAGGCTCGCGCCCGTCCAGCGCAGCCTTGACCGGTGCGACAAGGTGCGTAAACCGCGCCTCTTGCGCGGACTTGGTAGCGGCGATGTTCGAAAGAAGATCGCTGCGCCGACAGCGGGTTTTGCGGCGACCGTAGTTCAATCGGTTAGAATGCCGGCTTGTGATGCCGGAGGTTGCGGGTTCAAGTCCCGTCGGTCGCCCCACTTTCCCGCTTCAGCCTCTTGCCGCGCGCCATGCGAATGTGAGGCACGCGAATGACCGCTTTCTGGACCGAACCCGACTTTGACGATCATGAGATGGTGCAGGTTGTGCACGATCGAAAATCGGGATTGGCTGCGATTATTGCGGTCCATTCCTCGCATCTCGGGCCCGGTGCAGGCGGAACGCGGTTCTGGCACTATCCCAATCCCAAGGACGGATTGCGCGATGCGCTGCGTCTATCGCGGGGTATGAGCTACAAGAACGCCATGGCAGGCTTGCCGATGGGCGGGGGCAAGGCGGTGATCCTTGCCAATGAAGCGAGAACCAAGTCGCCCGAACTGCTCGCGGCGTTTGGTGACGCAGTAGAGGCGCTGGGCGGACGCTATGTTACGGCAGAAGACGTCGGCATCAGCGAAGCGGATATGGTGGCGGTTTCAAGGCGCACCGCGCATGTCTCTGGTCTGCCGGTTTCGGGCGCAAACCGGGCTGGCGGCGATCCTGGCCCGTTCACATCCTATGGCATCTATCTGGGGATTAAGGCTGCGGTTCGGCACAAGTTGGGCACAGACAAAATGGACGGTGTCCATGTCGCGGTGCAGGGCACCGGCAGCGTCGGCGGCGGAGTGGCCCGCTGGCTTGCGCAGGACGGCGCACGGTTGACCTTGGCTGATATCAACGCTGACGGCGTCAAGGCGCTGGCCCAAGAACTGGGGGCAGTTGTGGTCGCGCCCGAAGCCATTCTCTCCACACAATGCGACGTGTTCAGCCCCAATGCGCTGGGCGCAATTCTTGACGATGAGAGCATTGCGGCGTTGCAGACAAAGGTCGTCGCTGGCGGTGCGAACAATCAACTTGCGCGCGCGCATCACGGTCAGGCCTTGTTTGAACGAGGTATCCTCTACGCCCCCGATTATGTCATCAATGCAGGCGGGATCATTTCGGTCGCGACAGAATACCTCGCCCGGCGCGATGACACGCCCGGCAGCGTGGACGACGTCAACGCACTCATCGAGCAAATCCCTAACCGCCTTACAGAGGTGTGGCAGGCTAGCGAGACGAGCGGCGTGTCGCCCGACGTTGTTGCTGACCGCATGGCTCAAGAACTTATCGGACGCGGTTGACGGGCGCAAACGACCGACCGGAACCAATCTGGCGCAACTGGATTTTACGTAAATAAGGGTCAAGACGAAGCTGTTGCTTCAAACCGACCCCGGACTTGCGACTTTTGCGCCCTTGCTACCCTAGCGCAGGACAGTAATAGGGGGCAGGGGATTCAAACGTGCATATTTACGCCAATCCAAAGCGCTTTCTGTCGCTCGCCAAGTGGTTGATGCCGGTCCTTTTCTGGAGCGGGCTTTCGCTGAGTGTGCTGGCAATGGCCTGGGGCTTGTTTGCGGTCCCGCAGGACCGGCTGATGGGCGAAACGGTGCGTATCATCTTTATCCATGTGCCATCGGCATGGCTGGGCATGGGCGGGTGGACCGGCATTGCAATATCAAGCGCGGCCTTGCTCATCTGGAAACACCCGCTGGCCGGAATTGCCGCGCGTGCGATTGCGGTTCCGGGTATGGTTTTTTGCGCCATCTGTCTTGCCACAGGGTCCATTTGGGGCCGCCCGACCTGGGGAACATGGTGGGAATGGGACGGGCGGCTGGTGAGCATGCTGGTCCTGCTGTTCCTTTATGGCGGCTATATTGCGCTTACTCAGGCGGCGGCTCGCGAAGGCGGGTCATACAAGATTGCCGCGATCTTTGGATTGGTGGGCGCGATCAACGTGCCGATTATCAATCGCAGCGTGGTGTGGTGGAATTCGCTTCACCAACCGCCAAGCATTACGATGGGCAAAAGCTCAATCGATCCGGTTTTCCTCTGGCCGTTGATGACGGCAGTTTTGGGCTTTTCGCTGTTGTTTGGCGCAATAGTGCTCATGCGGATGCGCACTCTGATCGCCGAGGCACAGGTTGAAGCACGCCTGCGCCGCCGCGCGCTGGATGATGACGCGCCGCTACCGCACACGGCGCCTGCCATGGGCGGCGCATGATGCGCGAATCGCTGGATCATTGGCCCTTTGTAATCGGTGCCTATGCTATCGGTCTGATTGCGCTCGCGCTTCTCATCGTGTGCAGCTACCGTGCAATGCGGCGCGCGGAAAAACGCCGTGACGAGACAAAGCGGAGCTGAAACCTCGATGAAAGCCAAACATCAACGCATGACCCTGGTCGTTCTCGCCTTGATCGCGATTGTCGCGGCGGGATTGATTGCGGCTTGGGCACTGCGTTCTCAGGCGAACTATTTCTACCTGCCCGAACAGATGGCCGAAACGCCGCCTGCTGTCGGGCAGGCGGTGCGATTGGGTGGGATGGTGCAACCCGGCTCGATCGAAACGCAGCCGGACGGCGTGACAGTAAAATTCGTGGTAACTGGCAATGAAGCCAGCACGGTGCCGGTGCGTTACAGCGGCATCCTGCCTGACCTGTTTGTCGAAGGATCCGGCGTCGTCGCCGAAGGCAGTCTGGGTGCAGATGGCGTGTTTCAGGCGACGAACCTGTTGGCCAAACATGATGAGAATTACGTCCCGCGTGAGCTCGAAGGGCTTGAAGGTCACAAGGACAACGAAGGCTACGCCGAAACCGTTGCCGGGCTCAATTAGGCCTTTGGCGGGAACAGGGCAAACGGGCAGAGAACATGATTGCTGAACTAGGATTAGCGGCCCTTTGGCTATCCACCGCGCTTGCGGTGTTGCAGATGATCTCGGGCGCTATGGGTGTCAGGGAGGCGGACGCACATGGGGTCGGCGCGCAGTTTGCGATTTACGCCCGCCCGGCTGCCGTGGTTCAGGCTTTCCTCGCGGTGCTCGCGTTTTTTCTGCTGCTCTATGCCTTTGCGATCACCGATCTGTCGATCAAACTGGTTGCCACAAATTCGCACTCGGCCAAGCCATTCATCTACAAACTGACCGGCACTTGGGGCAACCACGAAGGTTCGATGTTGCTGTGGGTTGCGGTGCTCGCGCTGTCGGGTGGATTGCTGGCCGGGATGGAACGCCGCTTGCCTGAAAAGACGATGAGCGCAACGCTCGCTGTGCAGGGGTTTGTGGCGCTGGGTTTCTATGCGTTCCTGCTGCTGTCCTCCAATCCGTTTGAACGATTGCCGGTGCCCGCGGTTGAAGGCGGAGGGCTGAATCCGCTGCTTCAGGATATGGGTCTCGCGGTGCATCCGCCCACTCTTTACATTGGTTATGTTGGTCTGTCGGTCGCGTTCAGCCTGGCTATGGGGGCGCTGCTGACAAGGCAGGTGAACCCCGATTTCGCCAAGGTGTTGCGGCCATGGGTTCTGGGCGCGTGGGTGTTTCTGACCTTTGGCATTACAGCCGGGTCGTACTGGGCCTATTACGAGCTTGGCTGGGGCGGCTGGTGGTTCTGGGATCCGGTCGAAAACGCCTCTTTGATGCCGTGGCTTGCGGCTACCGCGCTGCTTCATTCGGTGAGCGTGCTGGCGGCGCGAGATGCCTTGCGGACATGGACGATAATGCTGGGCGTGCTGGCTTTCTCTATGTCGATGCTCGGCACGTTCCTCGTCCGGTCGGGGGTCCTCACCAGCGTTCACGCTTTTGCGGTGGACCCCGAACGCGGGAGTTTCATCCTGGCGCTGCTGGGCCTTTACATTGGCGGGGCGCTGGTGATCTTTGCTCTGCGCGCGGGCAGCATTGCAGAAGGAAAGCGGTTTGCCGCAACCAGCCGCGAGGGGGCACTGGTGTTCAACAATGTCATGCTGTCGGCGATCCTCGCGATTGTCTTGCTCGGCACGCTTTACCCATTGCTGACCGAAGTTTTTGACGTTCGGGTCAGCGTTGGGCCGCCCTATTTCAACCCGGCGGGCGCAATCTTTGCGATCCCGATGTTCATTGTGATGGCGATTGGCCCCTTGCTGAGGTGGAAGGATGACAAGCCCGCGCGCATCCAGAAGGAACTGGCATTGCTCGCTGCGGTGGTGATCGTGGCAATCGGTCTGGTGGCTTTTCTGGGTGACTACGGTGTGCTCCCGGTGCTTGGGCTGGCCTTGGCGCTTGGGCTAGGCATTGCCGCATTGTTGCCGCTGCGCGGGCGCAAGATTACTCGGGTTCCGACCGCGACCTGGGGCATGGTCTGCGCGCACTTTGGGATCGCAGTTGCTTTGTTCGGCATGGCGAGTGAAAGCGCTTTCACTTCTGAAAAGCTTGCCGCTGTCGCTCCCGGCGATACCGAACAGGTTGCAGGCTGGACGATCAAGCTGGAAAGCGTCGATCCGGTGGCTGGTCCTAACTGGACCGCGATGGAGGCCCGGATACTGGCCTCACGCGGCGGCGGGGAACCAGTGGTAATCACGCCGCAAGCGCGCAATTTCTGGTCGCCCCCGCAGCCGACCAGCGAAAGCGCGCTTATCACGCGCTGGGACGGGCAATTGTATGCCGTGATCGGCGATTCTGCCGGAACTGACGCCAATGGCGTCGCGCGCTGGCAATTGCGGGTGTGGTGGAAACCGTTCGTGACCTTCATCTGGTATGGCGGATTGCTGGTCGCGTTTGGCGGCATTCTTTCGATTGTTGGCCGTATTCGGGTTGACCTGAAACGGCGCAAGGCGGTCGCTTTGGGTAAGTCGCGGCGCAAGGAAGTGAGCGCATTGAGTGGTCGAGGTGCGGCTGATGACACCCTGCCGGAGCCTGCCGAATAATGCGTCTCGCCTATTTCATCCCGCTCGCGCTGTTTCTGTTTTTTGCCGGTCTGGCTGGGTATCAGCTCACGCAGAGCAAATTGCAGAACGTTCCTTCGCAAATGATCGAGCAGCCGCTGCCAGAATTCACGCTCCAGCCAGCGTTGGAAGGAATGCCGGGGGCCTCGCGCGCCGATTTTGTGGGCGGAAAGCCGCGCTTGCTCAACATCTGGGCAAGCTGGTGTCTGCCCTGCATTGCCGAGGCACCGCAGCTTGAACGGCTCAAGAATCAGGGGGTTGAGATCATTGGCGTTGCGGTGCGCGACCGGCCCGAAGCGGTGGCCGATTTCCTCGCTCGTTATGGCAATCCCTATACCCGCATCGGCGCGGATGATATTTCCGAACTGATGCTGGAAATTGGCGCATCGGGCGTGCCGGAAACCTATGTTATCGATGCCAAGGGCAATATTCGCTATCAGCATATTGGCGACATCCGTGCGGAAACGGTTCCGTTGCTGCTTGAAAAACTGGAGGAAGTGCAATGATGCGCTGCTTGCTCGCGCTGCTGGCATTGCTCGCCGTTCCGGTTCTCGCGCAGGATACTATGCCCCCTGCACCCTATGCTTATACTCAGCTTGACGACCCAGCCTTGGAGGCTGAGGCCAGCGCGCTGATGGAAACGCTGCGGTGCCTCAAATGCCAATCGCAAAGTATCCATGACAGCGACGCACCGATGGCGGGCGACATGCGTCATCAAGTGCGCAGCCGTATCCTCGCCGGGGAAACACCCGATCAGATCCGGGCGTGGCTGACGCAGCGCTATGGCGATTATGTCAGCTATGAACCCGAGGTCAGTTCGACCACATGGCCGCTGTTTGTGATCCCCTTGCTGCTGCTTGCCGTGGTGGCGCTCATTCTGCTGCGGCGTCTCGGTAAACGTCGCTCCGACGAGGGAGAGGCAGGCTGATGGGCGCTTGGCTTGCGGTTTTGTCATTGGCTCTGGTCAGCTTTGCAGTGGCGGCGTTCATGCTGCGCCTGCCGAAAGAGGGCTTTGCTGTGTTCGGCGCGGTCTTGCTGTTTGGCCTGGTGGGTTACGCCTGGCAGGGATCGCCCGATCAGCCCGGGAGCCCCAAACAGCCGGACATCGCCATCGACCAACAAAGCGGCGACGAAATGGTCACGGCAAGGCGGCAATTGTTCGACGAGAGCGCGCCAAAGCCCGATTACCTCGTCCTGTCCGACGGCTTTGCCCGGCGCGGCAAGTTTGACGATGCGGCGGGGCTGCTGCGACAGGGTTTGAACGACAATCCCGGCCATCTCGAAGGTTGGCTGGCGCTTGGTATGGCGCTTACCGGCCATGCGGATGGGTTTGTCACTCCGGCGGCGTTCTATGCCTATGGCAAGGCGCGTGCGATCGATCCGACCAACCCCGGTGCGGATTTCTTCCTCGGATTTTCCTTCCTTCAGACCGGGCAAGTGCGCGCCGCACGCGACACTTGGGCGGGCCTGCTCGAACGATCGCCGCCCGACGCGCCGTGGCGCGAAGAGATCGAGGCGCGGGTGGCGCGGCTCGATCAGATGATCGCCAACGCGCCGATGCTGCAATAGCTTTCTGAACGGCGACAATACGCGATGTTGCAGGTGCGAAGCTGCGGTGCTAGGTGCCGCTGCCTTGGCCGGGATCGCGCGATAGCGCGCCCGGCGCTTCGGGATCATCGCACCATATGAGCGACACTTCAGTCTCAGCCCCGGCACACCAACCACCTCAGGGCGGAAACACTCACAGCGCGTCGAAAACCGCGCTGGCGGTGGGTGCGATCGGCATTGTGTTTGGCGATATCGGTACCAGCCCGCTTTACGCTTTCCGTGAGACATTCGTTGGCCCACATCCTCTGGCGCTGGACAGTGCGCATGTGCTGGGCGTCATCAGCCTGATCTTCTGGTCGATGACGCTGGTTGTCTCGATCCAGTACGTTACCATCCTGATGCGCGCCGATAACAAAGGGCAGGGCGGCAGCCTTGCTCTGGTCGCGCTGATTTCGCGCAGTCTTTCCAAATCGAGCTATGCCTGGGTCGCGGTGCTGCTCGGAGTGTTCGCCACCAGCCTGTTTTACGGCGACAGCATGATTACCCCGGCCATTTCGGTGCTTTCGGCGGTGGAGGGTCTCAAGGTCGTCGATCCGGCGTTTGAACGATTTGTCATTCCCATTGCGCTGGTGCTGCTGGTTTTTCTGTTCGTGATCCAGAAGCGCGGCACGGCCAAGGTTGGGGCGTTGTTTGCGCCGGTGATGATTGTCTATTTCGTTGTGATTGCAGCGATGGGCAGTTGGCAGATTGTCCAGACACCGGAAGTCCTCTGGGCGCTTAGCCCGCATCACGCCGTCAATTTCTTCATTCTCGATGGCTGGCTGGCCTTTCTGGCTCTGGGCAGTGTGGTTCTGGCGGTGACCGGGTCAGAGGCGCTGTATTCCGACATGGGCCATTTCGGGCGGGGGCCGATGCGGCTTTCGTGGTTTGGTTTTGTTATGCCGTGCCTGCTGCTCAATTATTTCGGGCAAGGCGCTATGGTCATTGGCCTGCCGCCGGAACAGGCCGCAGAGGCGATCCAGAACCCGTTCTATTTTCTTGCCAGCGAAGAATGGCGTCTGCCGCTGGTATTCCTTGCGACCTTGGCCACCTTCATTGCCAGCCAGGCGGTGATCTCGGGTGCCTTTTCGATCACGCATCAGGCAATCCAGATGGGCTTTGTGCCGCGCCTCTCGACGCTCCACACATCGGAAACTGAAACGGGTCAGATTTATATTCCGGTGGTCAATTGGGCGCTGATGGTGGCGGTCGTGCTGCTGGTTTTCATGTTCCAGAATTCGTCCAACCTTGCCAATGCCTATGGCATCGCGGTGACCGGGGCGGTGATGATTGATACGCTGTTGATGGCGGTGCTGTTTGTCGGCGTGTGGAAATGGAAGGTCTGGTATTCGGCCCCTATTGTGCTGCTGTTCGTGATCGTGGTCGGCGGATTTCTGGGTGCCAACCTGACCAAGGTAGCAGAGGGCGGCTGGTTCCCGCTGGTCGTCGGGCTGGTCGCCTTTACGCTCCTCACCACTTGGGCGCGTGGGCGCAAATTGATGCGTGAACGGATGAGCGAACACGCGCTGCCGATGGAAATCTTTGCCAAATCGGCCAAGAATTCCGCGCTGCGTGTGCCGGGAACTGCGATCTTCATGGCGTCGAGCACCGCCGGCGTGCCATCGGCGCTGCTCCACAATATCAAACATAACAAGGTGCTGCACGAACGAGTCGTGATCCTGACGGTGGAGATCGCCGACGTTCCCTATGTCGATCCGAACGCGCGCTGCGAATTCACCGACATGGGCGACGGGTTCTACCGCGCGGTGCTGCATTACGGCTTCATGGAAGAAACCGACGTTCCCACCGGGCTCAAACAGATGGAGCGTTGCGGGGGTGAGTTTGACATGATGCACACCAGCTTCTTCCTGTCGCGCCAGACGCTGCTGCCCAGCAACAAACCGGGCATGCCGATCTGGCGCGAGAAAATCTTTGCGTGGATGCTGCGCAACAGCGCCAGCGCGATGGATTTCTTCAAACTGCCCACCAACCGCGTGGTCGAACTGGGCAGCCAGGTTGAGATTTAGAAGCGCGAGGGGCGGGCAATCTGCTTGACACATCGGACATAGTGTCAAGCGGGTTTTTTGCAGGTAAATCGTTGTGTTTCAAAAGCTAAGGCGGTTTTGCGGCACTTGACACCTTTCCAACAAAGTGCCGTTTTCATCATTCGGTTTTCAAAGAGCCGCAAACTCTATGGCGCGGTTCGTCGGTGTAGGAAAGTGCTGCGCCCCCGGCAGCGCCCCGTTTAACGAATGACTGTAATCGCCGTTTGTCGCCCATCCAGAAACCGCACGCTTTCCCCGTCAAACCACGCATCTTCCTCAGTGCGGAAATCGACCCGCTGGCCGCCCCATTCGGGAACCTCCGCATAGCTGGTCAGCTCGATTGACCATGCGGTGTTTGCCCTCAAGACATCCTCTCCGCGCGGGTCGGCGTTCTGATTGTCCCAGAAACCGATGGCGGTGCCCGCGCCGTGGCCGTGATAGCCAATCGGGTGCGAATAGATCGACGGGTCGAGCCCTTCGGCCAGCGCGTCGGCGCGCGCGCGGGCGAGCATTTCATTGCCCGACAGCCCAACCTGCATATGGCTGCGCAGAATATCCTGCACCCGGTTCGAATTGGCGAGCCCGCGTGCCAGCCCCACAGGCACCTCGCTCTCGCCGAGTTTGAGCACATAGGCGAGATGCTGCGTATCGGTGTTGAGGCGCAGATAGGTGATGCCGAAATCGGTCCACAGCAGATCGCCCGGTTGGATCACAGTGTCGCCGTCCATCATCCCCGTTTCGCCCGCGCGCTGGATGCCGACGCTGGGGTGAAACCACGGGGTCAGCCCCAGCTCCGTCAGGCGCTGGCGATACCACCATTGCACTTCTTCGGCAGTGGTGACGCCGGGGGTTATGACTGCGCGCGAAAACGCCTCGCCAATCACCGCATGGGCGATGCGCACAATACCGGGGTAAATCTCCATTTCAGCGGGCGTGCGGGTCTCCAGCCAGCGGGTCGCCAACCGCTCGCCCGAAATCACCCGCTCGTGAAATTCGGCAGGCAGCGCGGCCATCATAGCATCATACTGGCTTTTGGTCATGCCATCGCCAAACCTTGTCGTATCTGAGACATTGATCGCGATATTGGCCGGATCGCGCGCGGCGATGATGTCTGCCACCGCCTGCCATTGACCGGGCTGTTCATCGGGGTTCCACGCCGGTTCAAACAGACCCGCAAGCCCGTATCGGCTCACCGTCAACCGTTCTATCGGCGCACCATTGCCGGGATCGTGAAAGATCAGGATCGTGCGCCGCCGTGCATGAAAGCTGTTGGCATCGAGCATGGTGGCGATCACCGGCTCTTCGAAATATTCGCGGGCCATCAACAGCCACAGCGACACGCCCTGCTCGCGCATCAATTGCGGGATCAGCGTGTCAAGCCGTTCTGCCAGCAGGCTGTCGATCACCTCGGCGCGCGTGCGCAGCGGCAGGATCGGGGGCAGGGCAGGGTGCGCCTCCTCCGTCTCGCTGAGCGGGAGCGGAGCCTGCGCGGCAATTGGGCTGGCCGAGAGCAGCAGGAGAGCGGCAAGCGGGCGAAACACTGTCATGGGCACTCCCGAAATGGTGCGAGATCAGGCGGTGGGCGGTTCGTCCTTCAACACGTCGTCTTCCTGTCCTACGTCCAGCCCGTGCTTCATCAGCATCGGGATATTGGCAAAGGTGAACAGGAAAGTCAGCGGCAGGAACACCCACAGTTTTGCCCAGAGCCAGCCTTCGAAACTCATCTGTGCGACCAGCACTTCGTTGAGCACGGCGAGAGCCAGGAAAAACACGCCCCAATTGCGCGACAGTTTGAGCCAGCCAGCATCGTTCAGCCCTTCAAACGCGGCTTCCAGCAGGATCTTGAGCAGCGCGCGGCCCATGAAAAACCCGGTGAGCAGCATCACACCAAAGCCCGTATAGATGATCGTGGGCTTAAGCTGGACAAAGCGCGGATCGCCGAAAAAGATCGTCAGCGCGCCGAACCCGACGATCAGCGCGGTCGAAAACCACAGCATTGGCGAGATTTTGCCGAGCCGCCATTTGGAAATCAGCAGCGCAGAGACCGCCGCGACCATGAACGCGCCGGTGCCGTAGATGATCGCCAGCAATTCGCCTGCGGGGTTCGGATCGGCCGGTGCATTCCAGCGGTACACACCCAGAAACACCAGCAAAGGCCCATAATCGACCGCGACGTTGAGCCAGCTTGAACCGGCGGATTTCTTGGTTTCGTTCGAATTTTCGCTCATCGGTCCTTCAAATCGTCATTGCGAGCGGCGCAAGCCGCGCGGCAATCCAGTCCGGTTGGTCGAGGTCATCAGCGAAGGGACTGGATTGCTTCGCTTTGCTCGCAATGACGGGAACTATGCCACCCCTGCAATAACTCTTGCCACCAGATCGGGATCGAACGGGCGCAAATCTTCCATCTTTTCGCCCACGCCAATCGCGTGGATCGGCAGGCCATATTGCTCCGCCGCGGCGACCAGCACCCCGCCGCGCGCGGTGCCGTCCAGCTTGGTCATGATCAGCCCGGTGACCCCCGCCACCTCTTTGAACACGTTGATCTGGTTAAGCGCGTTCTGGCCGTTGGTGGCATCGAGCACCAGCACCACATCATGCGGCGCTTCAGGGTTGAGCTTGCCGAGGACACGGCGGATTTTCGCCAGCTCCTCCATCAGCTCCTTCTTGTTTTGCAGCCGTCCGGCGGTGTCCACGATCAGCGCGTCGATCCCGGTGTCCGTAGCCTGCTTGACCGCGTCAAATACGATGGACGCCGGGTCGCCGCCTTCGGGTCCGCGCACAAGGTCCACCCCGGCGCGCTCCGCCCAGGTTGCGAGCTGGCCGATGGCAGCGGCGCGGAAGGTGTCGCCTGCGGCGAGCAGCACGCCGTAATCGTCTTCGGTGAACAGATGCGCCAGTTTCGCAATTGTGGTGGTCTTGCCGCTGCCATTGACTCCGATCACCAGGATCACCTGCGGGCGCGGAAAGGCAGTGATCTCCAGTGGCTTGGCCACCGGGCGCAAGATCTCGGCGATTTCATCCGCCACCGCCTGTTTCAATTGGTCTTGCGTGATTTCAAGGCCAAAGCTCTTGTCCGACAATCGCTGACGAATGCGTGCGGCGGCGGCAGGGCCAAGGTCGGAGGTGATCAGCGCATCTTCAATATCATCAAGCGTCGCGTCATCGAGCCGCGCGGCCACCCCGGTCAGATTGCTGCCCAGCCGTTCGGAGGTCTTGCGGAAACCGCCCAGCAATCGCTCGGTCCAGCTCGAACTCATCGCAATAGCCCTCCTTCGAGCGCGGCGGGGGTGATGTCGATCAGCGTGCCCGCAGGCGTGCCCTCAGGCAGATCGACCCGCGCGTAATTGGGCGCATAGCCGGTGCCGTCGCGTTCGGCGAGCACGGTGAGCGTTTCGCCCACAAGGCTTTGCAGCCAAGCACCGCGCCGGGCGGCGACGGCGGAGCGCAATTGCGCGGCGCGGGCCTTGATCGCGGCGTGTTCGACCTGCGGCATGCGCGCGGCGGGGGTGCCGGGGCGCGGGGAATAGGGGAAGATATGGCCGTGGACGATGTCGAGATCGCCGATAATCGAAAGGTTGGCAGTGTGATGCTCTGCCGTTTCGGTCGGGAATCCGGCGATCAGATCGGCACCGATGGCAACGTCAGCGCGGCGCGCCTTGAGCCGCTGCACCAGTGCGATCGCATCGGCGCGCGAATGGCGGCGCTTCATCCGCTTGAGGATCAGATCGTGGCCGTGCTGCATCGACAAATGGAGGTGCGGCATCAGCCGTTCCTCGCTGGCGAACAGTTCAAACAGCGCTTCGTCGATTTCCACCCCATCGAGCGAGGACATGCGCAGCCGGGGTAGCTGCGGAAAGGCGCTCAGCACCGCCTCCACCAGCGCGCCGAGCGGCGGGGTGCCGGGCAGATCGTGGCCCCATGACGTGACATCGACCCCGGTCAGCACCACCTCTTGCGCGCCCAGATCGAGGTGATGTTCGACCTCGCGCAGCACCTCGGCAATGGTCATCGACCGGCTGGCCCCGCGCCCCTGCGGGATGACGCAGAAAGTGCAGGCGTGATCGCAGCCGTTCTGCACCGCGATAAAGGAGCGGGTGCGGGTTGGGGCAGGGGGCGCTGCGGGCAGGGGCACGTTCCAGGCGCGCGGGTCGAGCTTGGCCGCGTTGGCGATCAGGCCGTCAACCTCGGGCATGGCGGCGATGGCGTCGCGTTCAATCTCTGCGGCGCAGCCGGTGACGATCAGCCGCGCATAGGGACGCGCGCGGCGGGCGCGGCGGATCGCTTGCCGGGTCTGCCGCACGGCCTCTGACGTGACCGCGCAGGAATTGATGACCACGACGTCACCGCTATCTGCCAGCATCGCCTTCATCCGCTCGCTTTCGGCGATGTTGAGACGGCACCCGAGCGAGATAACTTCAGGCGCGTTCACGCGAAATCGTCCCATTCGAAACTGCCGCGAAAGGCCTCTGTGGCCGGGCCGGTCATGCGGATGCTTGAACCCTCGCGCCATTGTATCGTCAGATCGCCGCCAGGCAGCGAAACGCGGACGGTTTCGCCGACAAACCCCTTGCGGATGGCGACGACCGCGGCCGCGCAGGCACCGGTCCCGCAAGCCCGCGTCAGCCCCGCGCCGCGCTCCCAGACGCGCAGCTGCAAGTGGTTTGCACCGATCAGCTGCGCCACATTCACATTCACGCCTTGTGGGAAAACAGGGTCGGTTTCAATGTCTGGCCCCAAGGTATCGAGCGCGCTTGCCCAGACATCGGGCACAAAAAAGACCACGTGAGGATTGCCGACATTGACCGCGCTCGGTGATTTGAGCGGCCCCCACCCCAGCGGCATAGGATTGGTATCCATCGGATAATCCAGCGGGATCGCGTCCCAATCAAACCGGGGTATGCCCATATCGACGCTGGCCCCGCCTGCGGTTGGTTCCAGCGCAATAATTCCGCCCGCCGTCTCAACCCGCGCGGGCTTTCCATGCAGCAAAGCGACCGCGCGGCTGGCATTGCCGCAGGCCTCGACCTCGCCGCCATCACTGTTGAAAATGCGCATCCGGAAATCGTGGCCTTCGCTCGGTTCCAGCACGATCAACTGATCGCAGCCAATCCCTGTGTGCCGGTCGGCGATAGCGCGCGCGAAATCCTCACAGACGGCAGGCAAGTCCATCTCGCGCCCATCCAGCACGACGAAATCATTGCCGAGACCGTGCATTTTGACAAAGGGGACGCGCATTATGCCTCGCATCTATGCACCCGCACGGGCGCAGTCCAGTGCCGTGTCGCATCACCGGTCCAATTGCCGCCGTTCAACTGGTGCCAATTTCCTCGGCGCGGAGATCAATCCGGGTTATTGCTGGGCCGCTTTGGGCAGGCTTGCTATGAAGGAATTTGCTACCCTGCCGGTTCGCGGCTCTGCCCTGTCAATCGGCGGATTGGCGGCGAGTTTGCCGACACTTGCCAGCCTTTGGCGCACTTCAGCCCCGCTTTCGGGTCTGCCGTAGAGGAAGCCCTGGCCCTTTAGCCGGCCCATCTTCTTGAGCGCCTCAAGGATTTCCTCATCCTCGATCCCCTCAGCGGTGATCGGCAGATCAAAGCCCCGGCCAAGCGACACAATCGCATCGACAATCTTTGAATTGCTGTTGGGCTGGTTCAATTCGCTGACGAAACTGCGGTCAATCTTGATCCGGTCAAACGGCAAATTGCGCAATTGTTCGAGCGAGGAATAGCCTGTGCCGAAATCATCCAGACTGATCTGCACCCCCTGATTGCGCAGGCTGGTGATGATTGAACGCACCATGCCGATATTATCGTGCAGGCAGCTTTCGGTGATTTCAATTTCCAGCCGCCGCGCGGGGAAATTGTGTTTTACCAACAGCTTGAGGATCTTTTGCGCAAACCACGGATCGCGCAGCTGGATTGGTGAGATATTGATCGAAAGCGTCAACTCATCGTGCCAGTCGCTGGCGTCACGAAACGCCTGTTCCATCAATTGATCGGACATTTCCGAAATCAGGCCGATCTCTTCTGCGATCGGGATGAAAATTTCTGGGCTGACGAACCCCAATTGCTCCGATTTCCAGCGGGCAAGCATTTCGAACCCGACCAGATCGCCCGAATCCAGATCGACCTGTTGTTCGTAATAGGGCACGAATTCTCCGAGGGCGATCCCGCGGCGGATGCCGATTTCAAGCTCATTGCGGAACCGCAATTCGTTTTCCATGGTCGCTTCGAACCAGAAATAGCGGTTCTTGCCCAGCTTTTTGGCCTGATACATGGCGATATCCGCGCGCTGCATCAGTGCGGCGGAATCGGCCATTGCCGGGTTAAAGCCATTTTCGTCATGGTCGGATGAAACACCGATGGAAATTGTCGTGTCGATGGTCACATCACGCAGCGCAAAGGGCAGCGAAACCTTTTCGAACAGCCGGATCACGAGATCGTCAATCCGTTCGCGGTGGGCGACGTCATAGGGGACGACAAAGGCGAATTCATCGCCGCCCAGCCGCGCCAGCCGGGCGTCACGGGGCAATTGTTCGGAAATGCGGTGCGCCAGTTCCACCAGCAAGGCATCGCCCGCCAGATGGCCGTGCATATCATTGACCTGCTTGAAATTGTCGAGGTCGATCATGCAATAGGCGACCGCCATGCCGCGCGCATTGGCCTGCAGGCGCACATTATCCGTGACGGCGGCCATGCTGCGGCGATTGAGACAGCCGGTCAGCGGATCGGTTTCGGCGAGTTCACGCGCCAGTTCCTCGGCGCGCCGACGCTCGCTGATTTCCTGCTGCAATTCGCGGTAACGGCGCCAGCCAAACACCACCAGCACGACATTGAGAAGCAGCGCGTTGACGAGCAGATGGTCGGGTGCCTGACCATTGGCAAACACCGCTCTGATTGCGCTGGGAAGCACCGAGCTGCCGGTTGCGACAAACAGGATGATCGCCGCCGCCGCGATCCCCAAAGCGACCAGGTCACGGTCTGATTTGCCGAGGCCCCTTGATGTCTTTATGGCCGCATTTGGCTCTGTCATACCCATTGTGTCCCGATCTTTCAGGCGGCGCTGCTCATCCAAAGCGACTTGCGAATGACTATGCATGGCCTGCGTGAAATTAGCGTTAATTTGTGGGCACCAGCGCGGTCATGGGGTGGCATCGCAGGCGGTGCTTCCCTAGGAAACTGACCGAGATTCCTCTGTCTGGAGAACCCAAGTGCCCCGTACCCCGCCCAATCGCTGGCTGATGAAATCCGAACCGTTCAAATACAGTTGGGATGATCTTGTGCGCGAGGGCGAGGGCACCTGGGACGGGGTCCGCAACCACACTGCAAAGCTCAATCTGCGCGCGATGGCGGTGGGCGACGAATGCTTCTTTTACCATTCGCGCGAAGGGTTGGAGATTGTCGGCATTTGCGAAGTCACCCTTGCGGGCATCCCAGACCCCACCGATGAAACTGGCAAATGGGCTGCGGTAAAGATCAGGGCAAAGCGAAAATTCGCGCATCCGGTGTCGCTGAAAGCGATCAAGGCTGAGCCACGTCTTGCCGAATGCGAACTGGTGCGGCTGTCGCGGCTGTCGGTGGCGAAGATCCGGCCTGATGAATGGGATCTTATCTGCAAAATGTCGGAAGCATAGGGCCGGACCAGTGCGGTCCCGGCACGGTTTACCGACGCCGCCCAAACTGTTTCGGAACCGAATGGTGTCCATGGCCGTTGGTTATATGAAACGTCAATAATTCCATTGGCTTAGTCAAAGGAGACAATTCATGGGTGAACTCACCGACAAAATCAAAGGGACCATCAAGGAAGCGCTTGGCGAGGCCAAGCAGCATTCGGACGACCCCGAAACCCGCGCCGAGGGCAAGGCGCAGGAACTCGAAGGCAAGGCCGACAAGGCCAAAGGCAAGGTCAAGGGCGCGTTGGGCGACAACATCTGATCAGCAATCCGCTTTTCACAATTGCCTGATTATCTGACAGGGGCCGCTTCTCCATCGGGAGGAGCGGTCCTTTTGGTGTCCTCTATGCCTTTTTGCGCAGTCCGCTGATCGTTGCGCCGCTGGCGGCGAGTTGTTCGATGTCGATTTTCATATGGATGAGGCGCAGCCCGCGCTGATCCTGCGCCTTGCCAAGCGCCGCGATGAATTCATCGGTCGTTGTGGCCGCCGCGCTCCATCCGCCATACGCCGCAGCCAGCGCCGCGAAATCGGGATTGGCGAGCCGCGTGCCCGACACCCGGCCGGGATATTCGCGTTCCTGATGCATGCGGATCGTGCCATAGGCGCCATTGTCCACCACCAACACCAGCAGATTCGCGCCATATTGCGCGGCGGTCGCCAATTCCTGACCGTTCATCAGGAAATCGCCGTCGCCCGCCACCGCCACCACTGTCCTGTCGGGATGGCGCAAGGCGGCGGCGATGCTGGCGGGCACGCCGTATCCCATCGCGCCTGCGGTCGGCGCAAGCTGGCTGGGGAGGCCGCCATAACGCCAGTAACGGTGCCACCATCCGGCAAAATTGCCCGCGCCGTTGCAGATAATGCTGTCGGCCGGTAGCGCCGCGCGCATGGCGGCGACGCAGGCCGCCATATCGAGCGCGGGCGGGTTTTGACCCTTGGTGTAGGTGGCCCAATCCTGCCATTCGCGGTGTGCCTCTGCTCCGGCGTCAAAGGGGATGATCGAATGATCCTCCCACAATGCGGCGGCTTCGGCGAATTCGTCAACCGCGCAGCACAGGCCCAGATCGGTGCGGTAGACCCGGCCCAGCTCATCGGGATCGGGGTGAATATGGATTAGCAATTGTCCGGGATGTTCGGTGGTGGGCACGCTGTAGCCATCGGTTGTTGCCTCACCCAGCCGCGCACCCACGGCCAGCACCAGATCGGCATCCTTGACCCGTTGGATCAATTTGGGATTGGGGCCATAGCCCAGATTGCCGGCATAGACCGGGCTGGCCGGATCAATCGCATCCTGCCTGCGAAACGCGGTCGCGACCGGCAGGCCGATGCTTTCGGCAAAGGTCTGGAAATAATCGCGGGCTTTGGCATTCCAGCCCGCGCCGCCAATAATCGCCACCGGGCTGGCGGCATCGGCGATCATCGCAAGCAGGGTCTGCATGGCGTCAGGGCAGACCGCTTGCGCCGGGCGGGTGATGGGAGGCCGTGGCTGGAGCGTGGCGTCGAGTTCTTCACACAGCATATCTTCGGGCAGGGCCAGCACCACCGGGCCGGGCCGCCCGCTGATCGCCACGCTATAGGCGCGTGCGACATATTCTGGGATGCGCGCCGGATCGTCGATTCGCGCCGCCCATTTGCAGATCGGGCCAAAGAACGCCTCGAAATTGACTTCCTGAAACCCTTCGCGGTCGCGCATGGGGCGCGCCACGTCGCCGACGAACAGGATCATCGGCTGCGAATCCTGATGCGCGACATGCACCCCGATGCTGGCGTTGGTTGCGCCGGGACCGCGCGTGACAAAGGCGATGCCGGGGCGCTGCTGCAGCATCGCTCCGTCGGCGCAGGCCATGAATGCCGCGCCGCCTTCCTGGCGGCACACCACGGTTTCAATATCCTCGCGTTCGTGGAGCGCATCGAGCACCGCGAGGAAGCTTTCCCCCGGCACGGTAAAGATCCGGTCAGTGCCCTGAATGGCGAGGCAATCGACCAGCAATTGCGCGGCGGTCTGGCGGTGGTTTGGCACGCTTTACAATCTCCTTGCTGACGCGCGTCTAGGTCGGAGCGCGATTAACCACAACAGTGCCTTACTGTCCCCTTTTTGAGCAACCGATTCGTGGGCCTATGCAAGGGTTAAGAAATCGTTAATCCCTTGATGCATGACCTATGCGATCCTCACCCATGACCATGTGAAGCCGCGCCTTGGCAAAGGCCAGCCGGGGCGACGCAGACGCAGCCTGGTGCTCACCGATGAACGCGCGCGGCATCCGTTCCGCGCCAGCCTGCCGCCGCATGTGCGCGATGATCTGCATGATATACCTGCCGAGAGCCTGTGGCGCCTCACCGCAGAGGATGTGCGCGGCGCGGTCAGCACCTATGTCGCGGCGACGGCGGCGGTGTTGGTGTTTATACTATAACGCTCTATTCGGCCGCCTGCACCACCAGCAATTGCGCTGCGGCTGCCTTTTCCGCCTGAAACAACAGCCAGCCCAGCCACGCTGCAATGCCCGACATCGCAGCGGCCAGCAGCAATTGTTCGACCACCGGTATGCCAAGTGTGGTCAGCCCGATGGCGAGCACCGATCCCACCACCATCGCCAATGAATTGACGATATTGTTCGCGGCAATCGTGCGGCTGGCCGCGTCATGCGCGCAGCGGGTGGTGAGAAACGCATAAAGCGGCACCACGAAAAATCCGCCCGCAGTCGAAATGCCCAGCAGCATCAGCGACAGCGGGATCGCCAGCGGCTCCAATATCCATGCCTCAATCGGCAGCAATTCCCCGCCCGCATTGGGCGTCCATGCTTTAGCCACGAGGTAAAATCCGAACACGAATCCGCCCATAATAACCACCGAAACCGGGGAATAGCGCGCGGACACTTCGCCTTTGAGCAAGGCGTTGACCCCGACCGACCCGACGGCAATGCCAATCGAGAAAATCACCAGAAACAGGCTCGCCACTTCCTTGCTGGCGAGCAATTGGTTCTTGGCCAGCGGGGGGAACTGGATGAACAACACCGCACCAATCGTCCAGAAAAAGCTGATGGCGACAATCGCCAGCCAGATTTCGCGGTTGTGCATGGTGTCGCGCACCAGTTTCCAGCTCATCACCACCTGATCGGCAATCGCCACCGGGGCGTATCCCAGCCAGCGCATGACCGGATTGCGGACCTTTTTGGCATAGGGTTCGAGCAGCGGGTAATGCATCTCATAATCGCTTTGCGGCGGCGCGTCGGGCACAAATCGGCTGACGAAATATCCGGCAAAGGCGGTCAGCACCACCAGCACCATCGCCACCTCCACCGCAATAAAGCCCGCCAGGATCGTGCCGGTCAGGATCGCAATATAGGTTCCCGCCTCGACCAGTCCGGTGCCAGGCAGGACCTCTTCGCGGCGCAGATGCTGCGGCAGGATTGCGTATTTGATCGGCCCCAGAAATGTCGATTGTGCCGCCGCCAGGAACACCACGAACAGCAATAGCGGGATGGCGACAGTTTCCACCATGATCCCCTGCCACGCCATGAACAATCCGATTGCCCCCAGCGTCGCCCAGCCGATCTCGCAGATTTTGACGGTGCGGATTATCATGGCTTTGTCGCGCGTATCGGCGAGCTGCCCGGCCAGCGCCGACAACACGACAAAGGGCACGATGAAAATGACCGAGGCTAGGCCGCTGAACAGCGCCTCTTGCTGTTCGTCATTATAGACCGAATAAACGACAAACAGCACCAGCGCGGTCTTGTAGAGATTGTCGTTAAAGGCGTTGAAAAACTGCGTCACCATGAGCGGCAAAAATCGCCTTTGGCGCAACAGGTGCGTCGTGGTTGTCATGCGGAAATCGGCGCCCGGCAGTTTTGCATCAGGCCGCTGACATAGCGCACGTTCCAAAGCGCACAAGTCCTGTGCATCGATTGCACGGTTAGGGTTTGGCTTGTCGGCGCGCCGCGCTATGGCGGCAGGCAGCCATGTTGACGCTACCGAACATTCTTACGCTGTCGCGTATTTTTGCGGTCCCGCTGCTGGGATTTTTCCTGTGGTGGCCGGGTTGGCAGCTCGGCTATCTGATCGGCTTTGTGCTCTATTGCATTATCGCGCTCACTGATTTTCTCGATGGCTATCTGGCGCGCGCGCAGGGGACGGTATCGAAACTGGGCATCTTCCTCGATCCGATTGCGGACAAGATCATGGTGGCGGCGGTCATCCTGATCCTGACCGCGCAGGGTTATCTGCGCGGGCCCTATGTTGGCGATGCTCACGTGATCGCCGGGCTGGTGATCCTGATCCGCGAAATTGCCGTGTCGGGCTTGCGCGAATTTCTGGGCGGGATTCAAGTGTCGGTGCCGGTCTCGCGGCTCGCCAAATGGAAAACGACGCTGCAATTGGTCGCGCTCGGCGCGCTGATCCTGGGCGGCGCGGTGCATGGTCAGCCGTGCCAGTCGGTGGGCGATATGTGCCAGACCTTCGCCGAAAGCTGGGTGCATGTCGTCGGACTTGCCTGTCTGTGGGCGGCGGCGGTGCTGACCTGCGTGACGGGGTGGGATTACTTGCGGGTTGGCCTAAAACACATGGAGTGACCGGGCAATTTACCCCGCTTCGCCCAAGGCCGCTTTCAATTCATCCAGCCACGGCTCAAACGGTTTCCACGCATCCTGCCCCTTGCGGTTGATTGGCTGCCGCACCTGTTCGCTCGATGCGGTGCGCACCGCGCGGGGCGTCGTGTGAAAGTCGAGGCATTGCTGTTCAAATGGCAACCCCAGAAAATCGAGCATCCGCCGGGTCTGCCCTTCGAGATCGTCGAGCACGTCCTCATGCGCTACGCGCAGCACCTTGCCCGGCAGCACCCGATCCCAATGCTCCATCAATTGCACATAGTCGGCATAATATCGCCCGATTTCGGTCAGGCCATAGGTGAATTCCTGCCCTTCGGCGAACAACTGCTTGAAGCCGGAAAAACAGCAATCCATCGGCGCGCGGCGTGCATCGATGATCTTGGCATGCGGCAGGATCAGATGGATCAGCCCGATGTGGCGGAAATTGTTGGGCATCTTGTCGATGAAGAACGGCGCACCGGCGCGGTGGATGCTTGTGTCTTGGATGAACTGCTCGCCGAATTTCGCCAGTTGTTCGCCTGTCAGATCATGCAGGATTTGCGGATAGCGCGGATGCCCCGCCTTGCGCCCACGCAGTCGGTGCGCGAGCGCGAGGATATTGGGCAGCTCCAGCGTCCCATCAATTTGTGAATGGCTTGCGAGGATTTGTTCAAGCAATGTCGATCCTGCGCGCGGCAGGCCAAGGATGAATATCGGATCGGGGGCAGCATGGCCCTGGCCCGCATGTTTTTCAAACAATTCGGGGGTGCAGAATTGCTCCTGCCGCGCCAGTTCCCTGGTCATGGCATCGGCGCTGTAACGGGTTTGCGCGCGCTTCATTGCATTGCCCTGATCATAATGGCGGAAGCTGGCTTCGTAATCGCCTTCGTCTTCCAGTGCCTTCGCCAGCGCAAAATTGACATGCACGCGGTCCATAAAGGGTATCTCGCTGCGCGCGGCAAGGTGCTGCATCTGGTCAATCTCGGCACCTGAAAAGCGGTA
Organism: Qipengyuania sp. ASV99; assembly: GCF_047872805.1. Classification (NCBI taxonomy): domain Bacteria; kingdom Pseudomonadati; phylum Pseudomonadota; class Alphaproteobacteria; order Sphingomonadales; family Erythrobacteraceae; genus Qipengyuania; species Qipengyuania sp. ASV99. Next base: position 124,040 of record NZ_JBLQUK010000003.1, read on the forward strand.
GGTTTTCAGATTGGCCAGCGCATACCACGCATCGCCGTGATCGGGTTTTGCCGCGATTGCCGCGCGGTAACTGGCTTCGGCTTCGGCGCGGTCGCCCTTGGTTTTGAGCGCGTGGCCCCGGCTGGTCAGGCTGGCGGGATCGTTCGGCAATTTTTTCAGCACCGTGCCAAACAGCGCCAGCCCGCGTTCGTAATCGCCCATCTGGATGCATTCGATCGCCAGCCGCGATTGGAACAGCGGATTTTCCGGGTCGCGCTCGATCAGCAATTCGGCCTGTGCCAGCGCCTCCGCCGATTTCTGGCGCCGTCGCAGCGCGTCGATATAATCCAGCCGCAATTGCACATCGTCCGGGGCAAAACTGACCGCGCTTTCGAGCAGAAATTCCGCATCGTCGAGCACGCCGAACTCAATGCCGATCTTGGCCAGCAGCCGCATCGCTTCGACGTGGTGCTTGTCGCGGGCAGGGTTGCGGCGCAGGAAATGGCGGCAGATTTCCTCTGCCCGCGCCAGCCGTCCCTCCGCCAGATGATTGGTAACCGCGATCAGTTCCTGTGGGAGCGCGGCCAGACGTTGATGCTGCGCAGTGGCAGTCCCAGCCTCGGCATGGTTCCCCGCCGCCCCTTGCAACCGCGCCAGTTCACGCCAGCTTGCCGTCAGCGCGGGGTTATAACGGACCGCGCGGGTAAAGGCTGAAAGCGCCCCCTGCGCATCCGAGCGGGCAATCGCCAGGTGCCCCTGTTCCTGCCACGCGCGGCCATATTCGGGCATCGCGCTATGGAGCGCGGCGAGATAATCCTGCGCTTTGTCGGTATCTTTGCAATAACGCGCCGCGACCGCTGCCAAATACAGCGCCTCTCCATCATCGGGCGCACCGTCCAGCACCGCCTGCGCTAATTCCAGCGCGGCAGCATACTGCCCTGCTTGCAAGGTGGTTTGCGCTTGTTTGAGGTGATCCTGGCGTGTTGTCATGGTCTGCAATCGCAAAGCGGCGGGAGAAGCCCCTGCCTCCCCCGCCGCCTGATGGATAGGGCGGTTTCGATCAATAGTCGAACGAGACCCGCATCCCCACCGTTAACGGACGATTGGTAACGATGCGTTCGCGGTCATAGCTGAAATTGCCGGAAATCTCGGCGCGTTCGTCCGAAAGGTTTTCGCCAAACACCTCGAGCCGCCACTGATCTTTCTTCACCCCCACCGCGAGATCAAACAGGGTGTAGCTGTTGAGCTTTATCCGGTTGATTTCGATTATGTCGGTGAACTTCGACGAAGAATAGCTGACCTGCGGCTGGATATAGGCCATCAACCTGTTTGGCAGGTCCCATTCGTAGCGGGCGCGAATATTGCCCTGAAATCCGGGCGCATAGGCCAATTCCTTGCCCTCTATCACGTCGTTGGTGGGGATCAGCACCTCGGTGATTTCGGTATCGAGCACCGAGAACGCGCCAGCAATCGTTAGCCCCGGCGTGCTGTATGGCGCGATCGTGAAGTCAGCTTCGAGCCCGTAAATCTCTGCATTCGCCGCGTTGGAGGAGAAAAACAGATTGGTGATCGAAGGGTCGAATATCTGCGTCTGCAGATTTGAGATGTCGACAAAGAATGCCGATCCGTTGAAGCGGAATTGGCCGTTTATCAGGTCCATTTTCCAGCCCAGTTCGTAATTCTTCACTTCGTCGGTTTCGACCGTGAAGGGCACCACAAAGGCACCGTCTTGCGACACTGCGCCGCCGGGCCGGTTCAGCAGGCCGGGGCGGAAACCTTCGGAATAGGTCGCGTAGAACAACAGGTCGGGCGTCGGGGTCAGCGTCATCGTGCCCTTGTAGATCACGCCATCGGTCGAAGCGGTGTCGGGCGCGCGCACAGCGTTGAACACCTGCTGTGCCTGCGACGCGGAAAGCCCGGCAGCCTGAATATCGGCGAGACTGTCGTTCAGGTCGAACGTTTGACGCAGCGACGCGTCGCACGATCCGATAAAGGTGAATTCACCGTCGCCATTATACAGATCGCTGATGTCGGTGCCGAATGCATTGGCATCCTGCGCCGCGCCCGAATTGCAGAACGAGGCGTTGGCGCTGCCTTCGAAATCAACCTCGACATCGTAATACCGCGCGCCAAACGTCACCGTCAGCAGGTCGGGCACAATATCAAAGCTGGCTTCGCCAAACAGGCCGATTTGTTCATCGGTGCGGCGAATGTCGTTGCGAAAGATCGTATCGGGCTGAAACGGCCCCGGATCAGACGTGAACCCTGTGGTTTGCGGGAAATTCGGCGCGAACGGCCCGAACGGGGCCGCTGCGACATTGCCCGGATAGTTGAAATCGACCCGTTCTTCGAGGCTGAGATCGGAATAGAACCCGCCGCCCTGAAACCGGATGCGCCAGTCTTCAGGCGTGCTCAATCGCAGCTCCTGCGTGAACACTTCGGTGTTGGATAGCGAGTTGATATACAGGTTCGGAGCCTGACACGTCCCGCTTGGATCCGCCGCGCCGGGATAGCTTACCGATCCGTCGCAGATGTAATAGGGCAGATATTGCCCGGCGAACATGTAATCGGTGTAATCGGCGCGCTGCTGGCTTTCGCGGTCGGTATAGGCGCCGGTGTAGATCACATCGAGCATGGCGATCCGCCCTTCGACGGTCCAACTGGTGTTGGAAAAATCGTCTTCGAGCCGTTCGGATTCAAACCGTTCGATTTCGAGATCGTCGAGCCCGCCCAGTTCGGGATCAGCAAAGAACACACCGTCCGATTCCAGACTTTGGCGTTGATGCGCGACGGTCACGGTCCAGTCGGGCGTCACTTCCCACAGCCCGGTCACGCGAAAGCCGGAATATTGGGTATCGTTGAAATCGTCTTCCGCGATCCCGGCGTTGTCGGCGGAAAGGAAGTTCACGCCAGATAGGTCCGAGGTGGACTGGAACCCGGCGCGCGCTGCTGATACCGGCACGCCATTCGCACGCACGGTGCCTTCGGGGCGGAAACGCGCGCTTTCGGTAAGATCGCGGGTGCCGCGGACATTGTCGATATAGCCGCCCTGATCATCAAGATAGACGACGCCGCGCAGTGCGAATGTATCGGTGACGGGCACGTTCACCGTGACTTCGCCCTTGTAACTGCTTTCGCCGCCCTTGGTGAAGGAGACCCCGGCTGAAGCGCTGACATCAAAGCCGCTGAGGTCGGGCTTGTTGGTGATAAGCCGCACCACGCCGGCCTGTGAACTGGCACCAAACAGCGTGCCTTGCGGACCTGATAGCACCTCGATCCGTTCAAGGTCGGCGGCGTAGACATCAAGATTGCGACCCGGCTGCGATAGCGGTTGATCGTTGAGATAGAGCGCGACATTGGGCGCAAGTCCGGCAACCCCGGCAATCGAGATGTTTGGCGTGGTCGAGGCGAGGCCGCGAATGTAGATTGTGCTCTGCCCCGGACCGCTGCCGCCAGCGGTGACAGAGGGGATTTGTTCGAGGTAATCCTCAAACGTATCAATGTTCAATTCGTCGAGCTGTTCTGCGTTGATGGCCGCGACTGAAACCGGCACGTCCTGCAGATCTTCGCTGCGGCGCTGGGCGGTCACTACGATGGAACCAACCCCGCCGCTGCGTTGTCCGGCCTGCCTTGTAGGTTGCTGGGCAGGTTGTTGAGCCGTTTGCTGTCCCGCCTGCTGTGCGGTCTGCGCCGCAACAGGCGTAGCCATCGCAATAGCCAGCGCGCCAATCGACGCGCCGCTGATGTATTTCGACATTCTAAACCCCTTTTTGAGCTTTCTTGCGGGTCGCGACGCGGAACTGCATCAGCGTTCACCCAAGAATTGCGCGCATGAAAATCTCAGGACGAGATTAACAAAGGCGTCGCGCTCAAGGGCGTTAACAAGAGTCCATGGGGCTTACCACAGGGCGTTACGAACATTTTAGAACGCAATCGCAGAATGTTGCATAATAGCAACAATATAAAATATAGCGATGTAAACTCAAGAACTTTCAAAATTGACTATATATTACCATGATAAATATTGAAATCTGTTGAAGTCATATTCAACTTTTGATTATAATAATTCAAGTTAAAGAATTAATTATTTATACGATACTATAATCTGCACTTTGCAAGCCAAAGTCTCAGCCTTGCGCCCGCTCGCTATGCCAGTCCGCGCATGCCTCTGCGGTGGTGGGGACGCCGTGACGCTTGCGGATCAGGTCGAACACCAGCGCCTTGATGATCGACACACACATCAACGTCAGCACCACCGAGAACGGCAATGCGCCGATGATCATGGTAATGCGGATCGCTTCGATCCCGCCCAGGATCAGCATGGAGCCCACCACAAAGGCGAGCGCCACACCCCAGAACACAACGTGATATCGGCGGCGGCCTTCTTCCTCGCCAGCGCCGTTGATCGTGTTGACGATCAGGATCGCGCTATCGACCGAGGTGATGAGGTAGGTCATCAACAACACCACGACGAGCGTCGAGGCGATCAACGCCGCATTAGGGGAAAGCAATACAGCCAGTGTTGCATACAGTTGATCCGAAATGCCGGTGCCCAGAATTTGTCCGCCCGCTGCGCCGCTCAATTCAAGCTGGATCGCCGTGCCGCCCGCCAGCGCCATCCAGACGAAGCACATCAGCGAAGGCACCAGCGCCACGCCGAGAATATATTCGCGGATCGTGCGCCCGCGCGAAATCCTTGCGATAAACATGCCGACAAATGGGGCAAAGGCGATCCACCACGCCCAGTAGAACACCGACCAGTCAAGCTGCCATTGCACCAGCGCCTCGCCCGCTTCGCTGCCGTCGCTGGAAAACAATGTCAGCGAATTGGCGGGCAGGCTGATAAGGTAATCCCAGATCCCGACGCCCAGCAGCTTCAGTCCATACAGCCCCGCGCCCAGCACGGCGAACAGGGTCAGCAGCGCGAACGACAGCACCATATTGATGTTGGAGAGCCATTTGATCCCGCGTCCCACACCCGAAAGCGCGCTGAGCGTAGAGGCACCCACCAACACGATCAAAGCCAGGACAATTGCCGCCGCCGATGCCGTCAAGACGCCGTCGCTGCCGGGCACCATCAACCAGTCGCCACTGCCACTGGATTGGCTGATCCGGTAAAGCCCGGCGACAAATTGCTGCACACCCAGACCCATCGTCACCGCCACGCCAAGCACCGTCGCCACCACCGCCACCACATCGACCAGATGACCTGCCAGACCAGACATCCCTTTGCCAAACAGCGGAACCAGGCTGGACCGGATCGTCAGCGGCAGACCCCTTCGGTGCGAGACATAGCCAATTGCCAACCCCACCAGCGCATAGGTGCACCATGCGCCAAAGCCCCAATGCAGAAAGGTCCATTTGAACGCCGAACCTACCGCCTCTGGCGATGCCGATGCGACCGTTCCCCGGATGATGTCGGGATTGGTGACGAAATGCGCCAGCGGTTCCCCGGTGGAATAGGTCAGCATGCCGATCCCGATCCCGGCCCCGAACAGCATCGAAAACCATGAGAAGCGCGAAAATTCTGCAGCCTCGCCCGGTGCGCCGATGCGCAGCGAGCCGGTGCCGGGGTAGAGCGCCAACACGGCGCAAATCACAACCATGAATGCGACCAGATAGACATACCAGCCGCTGAAGGATGCAATGATGGTTGAATTGGCCACTGCCAGCGTTTCCGCTGCATTTACAGGGAAGAATATCGCCCACATGATTATCAGCGACACGATGAATTTGGCAGGGATCGCGACTTCTCGGCTGAACCCGTCATAGAAACCGCTGTCATGCGTGTTTATCGGCAATTCGACTATCGGAGGGTCGATGGGAGATTCAGTGTCATCGGGCGCAGGCGCCTCGTTTGGTGTAATCGAATGTGAAATTGTTCTTCCCGAAGGTTGCCCAGGATCTCAATGCGCAGCTCGGTCACGAGCGGTCCGAGCAGGCCAGAGCATAGCGGCTTGCCTAGCAGATGCAAATCAGCCGCCGATTTGCCCGAGCTGCGGTGAATGGGCGCTATCCCGCGCGCAACTCCGCTGCCAATAGTCGGAAGTCTGCCTCCCTCGGGCTGTTCTTGCGCCACACCAGCACAATCTCGCGCGTTGCCGTGTCGCCTTCCACGGGCCGTGCGACGACGTCGGTGCCGCTCAGTATCCCGGCATCAATCGCCATTTCGGGCAGCATTGTCAGGCCCAGATCATTGTCGACCAATTGCACCAGCGTATGCAGGCTGGTCCCTATCATCGCCGCGCTGGCGCGCAGTTCGCTGCGGTTGCACGCCGCCAGCGCGTGATCGCGCAGGCAGTGCCCATCCTCCAACAGCAGCAAACGCCCCTGATCGATCATCTCGGGCGCAATCGTTGCCGGGGGATCGCGCGGGTCATCTTTGGGAAAGGCGACAAACAACCGGTCATCGCCAATATGTTCGATTTCAACGTCACCGGTGTCGAATGGCAGCGCCAGCAGCACGCAATCTGCTCGCCCATGTTGAAGCGACTCCAGCGCATCGTGGCTGGTTTCCTCGCGCAGCATCATTTGCAGATCGGGCCGTTCACGCCTCAGGCGCGGCAGTATGCGCGGCAGCATGAACGGCGCAATGGTCGGGATCACGCTCATGCGGAGTTGCCCGGACAAAGGCTTGCCCGCAGCCTGCACCAGATCGGACAGTTCCTCTGCCTCGCGCAGCAGGCGGCGCGCCTTTGCCACCACCTGATCGCCCAGCGAAGTGAACCGCACCACCCGGCGCGAACGTTCAACCAAAGTCACGCCGAGCAGCGATTCCAGTTCGCGGATGCCTGCCGACAGCGTCGATTGCGATACGAAGCTGGCCTCTGCCGCGCGGCCAAAATGTCCGTGTTCGTGCAGTGCAACCAGATATTGCAGCTGTTTGATGGTGGGCAGATAGGTGGACATTGCCCCTGTCTACTCCGCCGCCAGCGCGGCTCCCATATCGGCGTGAGCATCGCCATGAGCGTCGTCAATATGGGTCATGTTCAGTCTGCCGTCCTTCACCGTAAAGCCGGTCTTGCCTTCGACCAGTTCGAGCGCGTCCTTGCCGAACACCTCGTAACGCCAGCCTTGCAGGACTTGCAGGTCGCGCACCCCGGCGGCGAGCGCTTCCATCTCATCGGCGCGGGTCAGCAGGCGTGGGGCCACGTCAATCTCGCGCGAACGAATCTTGAGCAGCAGTTTGAGCAGATCGGCGACCAGCGCGCCTTCTTTGCCCAGCGGCGCGCCGCGTTTCACCTTTTCGGGCATTTCCGCCTTGGGCAGCGGTTCGGCTTCTTCGATCACTTTGAGCAGACGCTTGCCGATGTCATTGTCTTTCCACGCATTGGAAAGCCCGCGCACCTTGGCCAGATCGCCCTGTTTCTTGGGCGGATGGTTGGCAATATCGGCCAGCGTTTCGTCGCGCATGATGCGCCCGCGCGGGATGTTCTTGTGCTGCGCTTCGCCTTCGCGCCACGCGGCGAGCGCTTTCAGGCGGCCAAGCGCCTGCGGATTGCGGCCGGTCTGACGGATCCGTTTCCATGCGGAAGCGGGGTCGGTTACGTAATTGGAGGCGTCGGAGAGTTTCTCCATCTCGGCATCCAGCCACGCACCGCGCCCGGTCTTGATTAGTTTTTTCAGCATCTTGGGAAAGATCACTGAAAGATGCGTTACATCGCCAATCGCATATTCGATCTGGCGTTCGGTCAGCGGGCGGCGCGACCAGTCGGTAAAGCGCGCGCCCTTGTCAATTTGGATGTTCTGCCAGTGATCGACGAGGTTGGCATAGCCGATCTGTTCCGATTGACTGATTGCCATCATCGCAATCTGCGTGTCGAATATGGGGAAGGGGGTCTTGCCGGTCAGATTGACGATGATTTCGACATCCTGTCCGCCTGCGTGAAACACTTTGAGCACATCGTCATTTTCGCACAGCAGATCGAGCAGCGGGGCCAGATCGATTCCTTCGGCCAGCGGATCGATGGCGGCGGCTTCCTCAGTGTTGGCGATTTGCACCAGGCACAATTCAGGCCAATAGGTGTTTTCGCGCATGAATTCGGTATCGACGGTGACGAATTCGGATGTGGCCAGCCGCTCGCACAAATCTGCCAGCGCGTCGGTGGTGGTAATCAGATCATGTATTTTCATTGTTCTTCTTATCAATTTGGGCGGAGTGCCGCCCTCGGGCCGAAACTGGACCCTTCGGATGAGAGGTGCGCGACTTGACAAACTGCAGGTCATGCCCTGTTAGCGCGCGCAGAAACAGCGGGGTTTTGCCGCCGCTGATACTGGCGCGCCAATAGCGTCATACCTTCGTACAGGACAAGAGTTTAGATGCACGCCTATCGTACCCACACTTGCGCACAGCTTTCGGCCAAGAATGTCGGAGAAACCGTCCGCCTGTCCGGCTGGATGCACCGCAAGCGCGACCATGGCGGGGTGCTGTTCGTCGATTTGCGCGATCATTACGGCCTTACGCAGATTGTCGCCGATGAAGATTCGCCCGCGCTCGCGCAGCTTGAAAAGCTGCGCGCCGAATCGGTCGTGACGATTGATGGAGAGGTGAAGGCCCGCACCGCCGCGACCGTAAACGGCGATCTGCCAACCGGAGAAATCGAGGTCTTTGCCCGCGCGATCACCGTGCAAAGCGCCGCCGAAGAACTGCCGATGCCGGTCGCCAGCGGCGAGGAATATCCGGAAAGCATCCGCCTCAAATACCGCTTTCTCGACTTGCGGCGCGAGGTGATGCACCGCAACATCATGCTGCGCAGTCAGGTCATCACATCGCTGCGCCAGCGGATGATCGGGCAGGGCTTTACCGAATTTCAGACCCCGATCCTGACCGCCTCAAGCCCCGAAGGCGCGCGCGATTTCCTCGTGCCCAGCCGGATGCATCCCAACAGCTTTTATGCGCTGCCGCAGGCGCCGCAGATGTTCAAACAAATGCTGATGGTGTCGGGTTTCGACCGCTATTTCCAGATCGCTCCGTGTTTCCGCGATGAAGATTTGCGCGCCGACCGCAGCCTTGAATTCTATCAGCTCGATTTTGAAATGAGCTTTGTCACGCAGGAAGACGTGTTTCAGGCGCTGGAGCCGGTGTTGGCGGGCGTGTTCGCGGAATTTTCAGGCGGCAAGAGTGTTACCGCATCGGGCACTTTCCCGCGCATCCCCTATGCCGAGGCGATGCTCAAATACGGCAGCGACAAACCCGATCTCAGGAACCCGCTCATCATCAGCGATGTGACGGACCATTTTACCCAATCGGGCTTTGGCTTGTTTGAAAAGATCGTCGGTTCCGGCGGCACGGTGCGTGTGGTTCCGGCCCCGAACACCGCCGACAAGAGCCGAAAATTCTTCGACGACATGAACAATTGGGCGCGGGGCGAGGGCTTTGCCGGACTGGGCTATGTCACGAGGAAAGCCGGTGAATTTGGCGGGCCGATTGCCAAAAACCACGGACCAGATCGGATGGAAGAGCTTTACAATCAGCTCGGCCTTGGCCCTGACGACGGCTTGTTCTTTGCCGCAGGCAAGGAGAAAGACGCCGCCAAACTGGCAGGTGCGGCGCGCACGCAAGTGGGCGAACAGTTGGGCCTGATCGAGCAGGATTGCTTCAAATTCTGCTGGATCGTCGATTTTCCGATGTTTGAATATGACGAGGAAGCCAAGAAGGTCGATTTCAGCCACAATCCCTTCTCCATGCCGCAGGGCGAGATGGAAGCGCTGGAGACGATGGACCCGCTCGACATCAAGGCCTGGCAATATGACATCGTGTGCAACGGCTATGAATTGTCGTCGGGCGCGATCCGGAACCACAAGCCCGAAATCATGTACAAGGCGTTTGAAATCGCCGGCTATGACAAGGCAACGGTCGACCGTGAATTTTCGGGCATGATCGAAGCGTTCAAACTGGGCGCGCCGCCGCATGGCGGTTCCGCGCCGGGGATTGACCGGATCGTGATGCTGCTGGCGGGGGAAGAGGCGATCCGCGAGGTTATCGCCTTCCCGATGAACCAGAAAGGCGAAGACCTGATGATGGGCGCTCCATCGCGGGCAGAGCCGCATCAACTGCGCGAATTGCATTTGCGACTGGTCGAGCCCCCCAAAAAGGAAGGGCTGCCGGGCTGACCGGCGTTGCCGACTTTTCCCGGCGATCATTCGTGTCCGGGACGACTGCCGCATCGCTCGCGGCGGTGCCTCTGATTGGTTGCAGAGGGACTGAACCCGCACCTCCTGGCGCGACGCGGCTGCATGTAATGGGTACTATCCATGCGATTCACCGGACCGGCACCGATTATTCACTCGAAGTGCTCAAGACCGCGATCAGCAAGGCCGCGCCCGATGTGATCCTGACCGAGATCCCGCCGGACCGCGCGGTTCGGGCGCTGCAATCGTTCCGCGACACCGGCGAGATTACCGAGCCACGCACGCGGGTTTTCCCCGAATACACCGATGTCGTTTTCCCGCTGAGCCGGGAGATGGGCTTTCGCATTCTTGGCACCTCTGGCTGGACGCAGGAGATCGCCGACAATCGCGCCGCCGCGCTGCGCCGTATTCGCAGCGATCCCGGGCGCGCCAGGCAATGGGCCGAGCATCTTGCGGCGCAGCGCGAATATACGCGCGCGCTTTCGGGGAGGGGCGATGATCCGCGCTTTATCCATACGGACGAATTCGATTCTCTCACCGCCGCCTCGCGCCAGCCCTATCAGCAATATTTCGACGCCGACCTTGGTCCCGGCGGGTGGACGCAGATCAACCGCGCGCACAATGATCTGATCCACGCTGCGCTCGATAAAGTCACAGGAAAGGGCCTGTCCGTGCTTGTCACCTTTGGCACGGCGCATAAATATATGATCCTGCGCAGCCTTTCCGCGCGGCGTGATCTTGCCCTGCAAGAAACGCGCGCGTTGTTTGTCCACGCGCCGTGATCGGCAGGTGCGCATCTTGACTTGCGCTATTTCGAACCGACCTTTAGGGCGGAAAAGGTATTTCTAACCCCAATACAAGAGGGAAACATATGAGCGATACTGCCGAACGCGTGCAGAAAATCGTCGTCGAGCATCTCGGCGTCGAAGGTGACAAAGTCACTCAGGAAGCCAGCTTCATCGATGATCTGGGCGCGGATAGCCTCGACATCGTCGAACTGGTGATGGCATTCGAGGAAGAATTCGGCGTGGAAATTCCCGACGATGCAGCTGAGAAGATCACCACCGTCGGCGATGCGACCAAATTCATCGAAGAGAACAAAGGCTGATAATTGGGGCTATTCGCCCTCAGAACGCCCGCTCCCCATCTTCAAATGGGGGCGGGGTTCTGACCGACAGGCCCGAGCCCTCTTGCAGGGCGGCGGGCCTGTAGTGTTTTTGGGCGCAGGGTTTTGCGTCCACCACAAGTGCCCTTGGGGGCTTTGGAGAAATGAATGCGCCGCGTTGTTGTAACCGGGCTTGGACTTGTCACCCCGCTGGGGGCAGATGTCGAAACCTCTTGGAAAAACCTGATCGCTGGTGAAAGCGGAGCGGGTCAGATCACCCACTTCGATACCGAGGGGCACAAATGCACCATCGCTTGCGAAGTGAAGGGCAAGGATCACCCTTGGGGCTTTGATCCGGATAGACGCGTCGATCACAAGGTTCAGCGGCAGGTCGATCCCTTCATCATCTTTGGCATCGATGCAGCCGGTCAGGCGATTGAAGACGCCGGACTGACCGACATGAGCCAGGCCGAAAAAGAGCGCACGGGTTGCTCCATCGGTTCGGGAATTGGCGGATTGCCGGGGATCGAGAGCGAGAGCATCGTGCTGCATGAACGCGGACCGGGCCGCGTCTCGCCGCACTTCGTTCACGGACGGCTGATCAACCTCGTCACCGGACAGGTGCAGATAAAATACGGCTTCATGGGACCGAACCACGCCGTGGTGACCGCCTGTTCGACCGGCGCGCATTCGATCGGCGACGCCGCGCGCATGATCGCAATGGACGATGCCGACGTGATGGTGGCGGGCGGCGCAGAGAGCACGATCAACCCTCTGGGCATTGCCGGATTCGCGCAGGCGCGCGCACTCAACATGAGCATGAACGACCGCCCGACCGAGGCCAGCCGCCCCTATGACAAGGACCGCGACGGCTTTGTCATGGGCGAAGGCGCGGGCATGGTGGTGCTGGAGGAATACGAACGCGCCAAGGCGCGCGGTGCCAAAATCTATGCCGAAGTGACCGGATACGGTCTGTCCGGCGATGCCTATCACGTCACGGCGCCGCATCCCGAAGGGCGGGGTGCAGAACTGGCGATGCGCATGGCTTTGAAGAAGGCCGGACTGGGTCCAGGCGACATAGACTATGTCAACGCCCACGGCACTTCCACCATGGCGGACACAATCGAACTCGCCGCAGTGATGCGCGTTTTGGGCCACGATCTGGGCGGCGCTTCGATGAGCTCGACCAAAAGCGCCATCGGACACCTGCTCGGCGGCGCAGGCGCGGTTGAAGCGGTGTTCTGCATCCTTGCGATGCGCGACGGCGTGGTTCCGCCCACGCTCAATCTGCACAATCCCGACGATGGCACCGAAGGCATCGATCTGGTCCCGCTGAAGGCGCGCAAACGCGAAGTGCGCGCGGTGCTGAACAACAGCTTTGGTTTTGGCGGTACGAACGCTTCGATCGTCATGCAAAAGGTCATTTAGCGGCATGAAAAGGCTCGGCTGCGTCGTCGGGCTGGTCCTGGCATTGTCCGCTGCGGCGGCGCTGTTCTTTAGCGGAGCGGTGCTGGGCGAGGCCACGATTGACGAAGAGACGCCTTTCGTGATCCCGGCGGGAGCATCGCTCAGCGCGGTGGCGCAGGATCTGGAAAGCGCGGGCCTGATTACGTCGGCGGATGGTTTCCTGCTGAGCGCGCGGCTGTTCGGCAATGCCGATCCGATTCAGGCGGGCGAATTTTCGCTTTCCCCCGGCATGTCGCAGCGCGAAATCCTCACCGCGTTCCAATCGGGCGACGTGGTTCGGCGGTTCGTCACCATTCCCGAAGGGATGCCCTCGGTGTTGGTCTGGGAACGGGTCATGGCGGAGGAATTGCTGACCGGAGAGGTCGACATTCCGCCCGAAGGGTCAATCCTGCCTGATACATATGCCTTTGAACGCGGTCAAAAAAGCAGCGTGCTGATCGAACAGATGCAGGCGGCGATGGATCTGTATCTGGCCGAGGCATGGGCGAAACGCAGCCCAGGCATTGCCGTTGACACAATTCGGGAGGCGTTGATCCTGGCCTCGATAGTCGAAAAGGAAACCGGCACGCCGGGTGAACGCCGCGCGGTCGCGGGTCTTTATTCCAACCGGCTGCGCAGTGGCATGATGCTGCAGGCGGACCCCACCATTATCTATCCGATCACACAGGGAAAGCCGCTGGGCCGCCGCATCCGCCAGTCCGAGATTGCGCAGGTCAATGGCTATAACACCTATACGATGCTGGGTCTGCCCGAAGGCCCGATCACCAATCCGGGGCGCGAGAGCATCGCCGCCGTGCTCAATCCGGAAAAGCATGATTACCTTTTCATGGTCGCCGACGGCACCGGCGGGCACGAATTCAATGCCACGCTGGAAGGGCACAATGCGGCCGTAGAGCGCTGGTTTCAGCTACGCCGGGATCGCGGAGAAATCGAATGAGGGCAGGGCGGCGTATTCGAACAGGTCTGTCCAACACTCGCAAAGGACCTCGGCGTTAGAAAGGCAGAAACGCCGGGATCGCGGAGAAATAGAATAGGGCAATCGCGTGGCATCTCCGTTTATTCTCACCGCCGCGCTGCCGCCTGACATTCAGAGTTGGGCAGGGGCGCTGCGTGCCGCGCATTACCCCCCGGACCGCAATCACCTGCACGCGCATGTCACAATGTTCCATTCCTTTGCACCCTCTCTGCTCGAAGAGTTGCAGGATTATTTCCCGGTCCTGACGCGCGAATTTGCACCGCCAGCGGCTGCGATCACCGGGCTGATGGACCTCGGCACGGGCACCGCCATTGCAATACAAAGCGCGCCCCTGCTTGCCCTGCGGGGATTGATCGCTGAACATTTCCGCGGCAGCCTGACAGCGCAGGATCTGTACGAACCGCGCCCGCACATCACCATTCAAAATAAAGTGACCAAACGCGAGGCGCGCGCGCTTCAGGCGGAGCTTCGCCCGGCCATTGCGGCGCGCGAGTTCAACTTTCTCGCGCTGGAGCTATTTCTTTACAAAGGTGGGCCGTGGGAACTCGTCAAACGCAGCGCCTTTCGCGGCAAGGATCGGTTGTAGTTTGAAAGTTTTGCCGTAAGTTGCCCGTTTTCGTGGGCAGAACGGGAAATGGGGGCGTTTCGGGATGAGTGTATTGACGGCAACATTCGGCGTACTCGCCGGACTGGCGCTGATGGCATCAATGATCCCGCATCAGGTTCGCCATATTCGTCTGGTCAGCCTTGTCGCGGGAACATTGGGGGCGCTCTATTTCGCGCTGGCCGAAGGGTTGGGCGCAGGCCTCGCCTTCACCGCCGCCTATCTCATCGTCAACATTGCGCGCCTGTTTGAACTGCGCCGCCGCGCGCGTTCCGGGGTCATGACCCGCGAAGAACGCGAATTGTTCGACCATGTGATGAAGATTGAAGAGCCCTTGCAGCAAAGCCGTTTGCGCGATCTGATGCAGTGGGAAGACGTCAGCGTGGGCACGCAATTGATTAAGCAGGGAGAGGTTAACCCGCCGCTGATCTATATCGCCAGCGGCCGTGCAGAGATTGAACGCGATCTTGCCATTGTCAGCGAATGCGGGGCAGGCGAATTTCTGGGCGAGATGAGCCACGTCTCAGGTGAACGCGCCAGCGCCACGGTGACAGTGACGCAAACCATGCGCCTCGCCCGGCTCGACCGGGATGCGCTCGGCCAATTGGCGATGAGCCTGCCGGAGATCGGCAAAGCGGTCGATCGGGCGTTCAACCGCAGCCTTGCAGTCAAAGTGATGCGGATGAACGAAAACTCGCGCTGACAGGCGGCAGGGGGCAAGGCAAAACTTCAGGTTGACCGCGCGTAGGCCGCGCCCTAAATGCGCCGCTCGCTAGCGGTGATTTGCACGTTCCGTGCTCGCCAAGCGACGCCGAAAGCACGATAAGTGCAGGCCTATGTGGCGGAGTAGCTCAGGTGGTTAGAGCAGCGGAATCATAATCCGCGTGTCGGGGGTTCAAGTCCCTCCTCCGCTACCATTCAAGTCAATTATCGCTTTGTTTTCAAAGGATCAAATGACTTTTTCGAAAAATCGAAACCACATTCGTTCCCACATTTTGTGCGGGTCGGAATGGGCTGTTATGCTCCTCTGTGGGATCGTTGCGCGGCCCCCTCTCGCGTTGTTGCTGTCTTCCTCTCTGAGCTGTCCGGACGAATCTTGAGGGTGCATCGCACTGGCTGCTGCGATGTTGCAGTGGTCTTCCGGCAAGCGTCAATGGTATCTCGGTTGTCGCGCTGGATGTCAGCGGCCTGCACCAGTGCATTCCATGCCTCAGGGCTGTCGCTCTGCATCAGCCGCGCGCCTGCATCCCAGCGTGAGGGCGCGCCCACGACCCGCGCCGCCATACGCTCTGGCCAGTGCCAGTTATCCGGCATCGCGCGAGCAATGGTGCCGGGAAGGAAAGACCAAAGCAAGATACCAGCGAGCACGGCTCCGCCTGCTACCTGGTAGAGCTGATGCCGCTGCTCGGCGGCAGTGCGCGCATGGGCCGTGACACTGCGCATCTCCTGAGCGGCGTGGATCAAGTCGCTCCGGGCCTGACTGATCCTGTCCTGATCGCTGCGCCGGGCTGATTCTGCTGTTGCGGCGATCCGCTGACCAATGCTCTCAGGTGTCATCTGCAATGCTGGATGGCGCGCCATGCCCTTCAGGCTCTCGCCGATCGCGCCCATCCGCTTGAATAAGTCGGTCAGGGTCGCACCGTAGTCGGGGATGGCAATGTCTGCGCGTTCGGCGGCAAGGTGCTGCACCGCCCGGCGCATCAGGGCCATCTCGCCCTCAAGGCGGGCAAACGCCTCGGCGGCGGGATCGCCTGCGGTATCCGGGGTGAGCGGATCAGGGTCGGGTTCCGGCTCAAGGTCCAGGGTCAATTCCACGTCATCCGTGTCGGTATCCATTGTGTTTCTCCTATAGGCCGAGACCGATTGACCGGCTCCGCTCCATCGAGATGGAGGCGGCAAGGTCGCGGGCCAGATCGCGACCGAGTTCTGTCTTGATGCCAAGCTCGCGGGTGCGAGCGCGCAGCAGGGATTCAACCTGCGCGTCGCGCTCCAGCCCCTTCGCCATGTCCGTCATGCGGTTGGTGAGGCTTTGCACGCCCTTGCTGTCGCCATCGCGCTGCATCGCTTGGCGCGCCTGCCCGATGCGCTGCCAGTCGCTGACAAAGCGGTCTGCGCGCTGCGCTGGATTGACGCGGATTTCAGCTTCGAGCTGCATGGCCCGGATCGCGCCCTGGCTGCGACCATCGGCGGCATCACGGGCCAACGAGGGCTGGCGCTGCAAGGCGCTGGTGAGGTCGGCTGTGCCATGGGGCCGGATTGCGTCGAGCGCCTTTCCGGCCTTCTCCAGCGCGTCGCGCTGGTGTGGCAGGATCGGCAATCCCTGCTCGCGCATTTGTTCGATATCGGCGGCGGCGCGAGCGTAGCGTTCGACGGCCCGGCGCTGATCGGAAAGACCAACCTGTTCGGTGGGCAGCGCTTCGAGCCGGTTGGCCAGCGGACGGAAGCCTGAGAAGATCGACTTCGCCCGTTCAGGCAATTGCCGGGCGATCTCCACGATACGTTCGCGGAAGGTGATGCCGCGCCGTTCGGCGAATTGCTGTTCGGGATTGTAGTCGCTCGCCATGTCCTTGCCGCGCTCGCGGCTGAGCGTGCGGACAAGTTTGGACTGATCGGCGAAGTCGTCGCGCCCATAATGCAGGGCAAGGCCATCACGGTGGCGGGACATCGCGACATAGGCCCCGTGGCTGTCCATCCCCGGCGTTGCCAGCACATGTGTGCGGTCCACTGTCATGCCCTGCGCCTTGTGGATCGTCGCGGCGTAGCCATGATCGAGGTGAGCATAGTCTTTTGTGTCGAAGGCGACCTTGCGGCCATCGTCGGTGCGCACGGCCACGCGCTGCGGCGTCACCTGCTCTATGGTGCCCAGTGTGCCATTCTTGACGCCCAGGCCCCGCTCATTGCGCAGGAACATGATGCGGTCGCCGCTGGCGAACAGACGCTCGCCGCGCTCGGCGCGGATGGTCACTTCATTGCCCAACTCGCCATTAGCGCGCAGCTTTCCGCGTGCCGCGTCATTGAGTTCGCGCACTTCGTCATTGGTATGGGTGAGGATTATGCGCGTATCGCCGGGGCTGGTCTGCCGGTCCCGATCCCAGCGCTCGATCAGCTCGCCGCGTGCAGCTTCTCGCGTCTCACCTGCGTGGATCATACCGCGTTCGCCATAGTCCTGAATGGCAAGTCCGGTGCGCCCCGTGGCAAGGTGCCGCGTGGCATCCTGCTGCCAGCCTTCGTGCTGGCGGCGCACTTCGCTGATTTCGACGCCGCCGTGCCGTTCATGGATCGCGCGAAAGGCTGCTCCGGCTTCGATGGCCTGAAGCTGCTGCGGGTCGCCAACAAGCACCACTTTTGCGCCAGCATCGGCGGCATGGGAGAGCACGCGCTCCATCTGGCGCGTGCCGACCATGCCTGCCTCGTCGATCACCAGAACGTCGCGCGAAGTGAGCTGTTCGCGGCCCTGGCTCCACTGGTGCTCAAGGCTGGCTATCGTGCGTGATGCAATACACGAACCGTGTTCCAAGCCCTCGGCTGCAATGCCGGATAGTGCTGCGCCGCGAACTGTATAGCCCGCGCTTTCCCAAGCCTCGCGCGCAACGCCCAGCATCGCGCTCTTGCCGGTCCCGGCATAGCCGACGACAACACTGAGGCCGCGATTATCGGTCACATGATCGAACGCCGCGCACTGCTCGCCGGATGGCACCAGCCCGCGCTCCGCCGCGCGCGCCAGCGCTCCTTCCCGGCCACGATCTTCGACCTGATGCCGCTCGCGTTCGGCCAGCAATTCCGATGCGCGCCCAAGCCTCTGTTCGGTCTCGATCATCTGGCGCGATGTGAACCGGTCTTCGCCGCGACCGTCCTTCCCAAGTGCGATCAGGTCGGACGATCCGCGCACCGCGCTCATCGCCAAATCGAACTGCTCCTTCCCGTCGCTGTGCCGATGCACGAACATGGCAAGATCGCGTGTCGTGAAGGTGGCCTGGCCGTGCGTGATCGCATCCAGTGCGACAGCGGGATTGGCGATGATCCGTTCGCCATTGCGCTGCGCGACGGCGCGGTGCTCTTCGATCCGTTCGGCCTCAAGCCCGCGCACCCCCATGCGCGATGCGGCGGGACCGATCTTGTCTTGCGGCTCCAGCGCAATGCCCTGCGCCTCCAGGCTGCGGTCATCGATCCGCGCATCGATATCGAGTTCGGCAAGGCGCTGGTTGACGTGATCGGCCCAGCGTTCGCGCCATTGCTCGACCAACTCCGCCTTGTTCCACTCGCGCACCTTCGCGCCGAAGCCATCCTTGCCGACTTCGCGCATGGTGAGCATGACATGGGCATGGGGCTTGGGCTGGTCGCCTGCGCCAATATCCCAATGGACGTTGAGATCGGCGATCATGCCCTTTTCGACGAATTCTGCCTCGGCAAACTCCCGCGCCAGCTCGACGCCCTGTTTCTTGGTAAGCTCACGCGGAATGGCGAATTCGACCTCGCGGGATAGCTGCGCATCCTTGCGTTTCTCGGCAGCCTCGACAGCGTTCCAGAGCTTTTCGCGGTCGGCGAACTCTTCCGGCGCGCCTTCCGGCAACAGCACTTCGGAATGGACGACCCCGTCCTTGTTGGTGAAATCATGATCGCGGTCGAGCCGTTCGTCGTGCAGCCGTTCGGCCCCGCGATAGGCTGCGGCGGCCACGGCGCTGCGCCCGCTCGACCGGCTGATGACTTTGACGGAGAGGTGGAAGATCGCCATGATGGCAATCCATCTACGCCATGAGCGCGACGTCGGCACGACGTATAAGCGCGCCCTCCCATGATAAAATCCTGCTCGGGACTATTCAGTATCAGGCCGTCTCGACGACTCTACAGCATTGGGAGAGCATCGATATTATCATCAGCGCATCACCTCTCAATGGAGAACTTCGATGCGCAAACCCCGCGACTTTGATTCGGAACTGAAGGCACTCGCCGACAAGGCGAAGCAGCTGAAGGAACGCCGCGTGCAGCAGCTCGGCGAACTGGTGATCGCCACCGGCGCCGATGCGACCGACTCGGAAACGCTGGCCGGTGCGCTGCTCGTCATCGCCGATACCACTGACACTGGAAAGAAGGAGGCGTGGCGTAAACGCGGCGCTGCATTCTTTCAAAGCAAGGCGCGCAAGCGTGGCGACGGAACTCAGGGCCAGCCGGACGGCACTCTCCCGCTTGACGGCGGCGCGGCATCGGCTTGAAGCAGCAATGGCCCGCACCGACATGCGCGAACGGCAAGTCCAGCGCCGTGAACGCACGCGGCAACTGATCGAGCTTGGCGGCCTGGTCGTAAAGGCCGGACTGGTCGAACTTACCGACGATGATCGCGCCACGCTCTATGGCGCGTTTCTCACCGTCGCGGTCAAGCTGCGCGGCGAGGATCGGGAACAGGTTTTGGCGCTTTGGAAGCGCAAGGGGAAGCGGGCGTTCGAGGTTGAGTTGAAACATGGAACGGACGTGCCGCAGTAGCTCGGACCGAAGAAAACAACGGATGATGTCGAGCTTGCTCGCATCTTTTGTAGCTCGACTATGGTCAGAGCAAAGGACGGTGGTGGTGGAGCTGCACTGCCCCCAACCTTGGACCACGTGGGTCTGGAGTTTTCCGCCGTATGTATCCTTGTCTGGGCGAGGAGTAACGGCATGAAGACATCGAAGTTCACAGACCCGCAGAAGGCGTTCGTCGTCAAGCAGGGTGAGGACGGAACGTCGGTGGCGGAGATCTGCCGCAAGGCAGGGATCAGCCAGGCGATCTACTTCTGCACTGTTACGCCGGTGCAGGGGCCGTCAACGCCATCACCTCAGCATCAATCCTTCCTCCGCTTTCAGGAAAGGGCGTCCGCACAGGTTCGTTTGCTTCGGCTCGAAGTCTGATTTGGTGTGGCGCATTCTGCGGGCTTTTCGCCGGTATTGGTGACACCGACGCCCCTCCAGGAGCGGTTATGATGACATCCGCGACAAGTCGCACTGTGGATTACCAATCGACCGGATTATAATGAAGCGACGGTCCAAAATCATAGCACAGATCAAATTCGGCCGGGTTACCTTCTCATCCGAAGCAGTGTTCGGGGAACCATCAACGAAACAGATCCAGATCGATGAAATTACCCATTGCCGTTTCACCCTCTCCATTGGGGTGGAGATTGTCGCCAAGTTGCAGCGGGGCTGCCAGCCGCGACGGATCGGATTGATCGGCAACCACGGTATCGAGTCTGATCACGGCGTCGAATTCCCCCGAGGTCAGGATCCAGCGATTTACTTCTGCGCGGATCGCTTCGCGCTCGTCGGTGTAGCGCGACGCGCCGCGCCAGGGCAGGATCGGCGACCCATAAACCTTGATGCCCGCTTCGTGCGCGCGAGCGATCAACTGCCGATAGCCGCGGATCAAATCGCCCGCTTTGAGCGGATTTTCTGGCCCTGAATTGCCGATATCATTGATACCCTCTAGCAGGATGACATGGCTGACGCCCGGCACGGCGAGAACATCGCGGTCAAACCGGGCAAGCGCGCTGGGTCCAACCCCGCCGCGCAACACGCGATTGGCTCCGATGGCTTGGGTGATCACAACATGCGGCATGTCGGTCGCGGCGAGGCGCCTGCCGAGCACCTCACCCCAGCGGCACGCAATGGGTGCGGCGTTGGCGCAACCGACATTGTCGGTAATTGAATCGCCAAAGGCGACAATCACCGGCCTTGACGTGCTGCCCAGCACGTCAAGGCCGGCGAGCACAGGGCGATAGGCATGGGTCTTGCTGACGGGAAAATCAGAGCTGGCAGTATGATCGCCCTTTGCCGAAACGAGAGTTGGCTCCCCGCGAACGCCATGAACGGTCGAAAGGCTCGTTTCATCGGGAAAATAGATTGCCACTTGCACCAGTTCGAATGCATCAACAGGCAAATCGACCGGATCACTTATCAAAGGCGTCCTTTGCCAGATCGTGGCTGTCGGCGCGCCATCAAAGTTTGCCCGCGCGATTTGCCCGTTTGCTCGCCTTACCGTCACAGCACCGATTGTTAGCGGGTCGTCCCCATATTCATTTGACAGCCGCAATCTGATCGCTTTCCCCGCTGCGCCAGAGCGGATTTCCATGCGGATCGTAGCATTTTCGATTTCCAGCGTGTGCCGTTGGGTGCCTTGCCACACGCTGGATGTCCATGCCCGCGTCCAATGCTGCGGTTCCGATGCGAGGGCGGGAACCGCAGCAATCAGCAGCGCTATACAGAATACCAGATTGCCCAGAGTCGCCCTGGAGTTCAGCTTGGCGGCCATTTTTTTGATCCTTTACACCTGACCTCCTTCAGAAATTCTTGCGAATTCGGAAGGTTAACTGCCGACCGCGCGCACTATGCAATTGCGGGATGAAGCTGAAATCGCTATCTGCCAGAGGCGGATCCTCACCGAACAGATTGTTGATGCCGAGTTGGAAACTTGTGCCATCAAGCGCCCCGGAATTGATGCGATATCCGATTGATGCATTGAGCGTGAACATGTCGTCGACACGGTAAGGCGAGCCTGGATCGGGATTGGGATTGCCGTTGATGTCGGTGGTATCCTGCAATGCGCTTGTATCGAATACGCCGCCCACATATTGCCCGAACAGGCGAAAATTGAGCGGACCGGATTCCAGACTGAGATTGGCAGTCCAGCGCCATTTCGGGCGACCATTTTGTTCGCGCAATTCGCCAATATTGGCGATAGTCAAACTGTCGGGCAGATCGCCATTGGCAATTGCCGCCAGCAATTCTGTTCCGTCAGGGCCGGGCGACTGGATGAACTTCTCAAGGTAGGCTGCATTCGCTCCAATCTCGAGCTTGCCAAGTCCAAGCACATCGCCAAAATTCCAGGCCATCCCGAAATCCCATCCGCCAACATCGCGTCCGTCCAGGTTGAGATAGGGATCAAGCACCTGGGCAATCCGGCCCACCGGCTCAAGGCCAGTGCCTTCAAACAGGAGGATGTCATCTGCTTCAGGCGCGTTGCGGATGACATTGGGATTGCTGCTGCCATTGATGCGTCGCAACAGATCAAGGGCAATGGCATTGGCATCGCCGAACACGCCGACGATCCCTTTTTGCTCAACCTGCCAGTAATCCGCCGTCAGCGCCAATCCGGGAAGAAATTCAGGAGTGAACACAATCCCCAGATTGATGCTTTCGGTTTCTTCGGGCTGCAGAACATTGGTGCCGGTGCGCAGGGAAACCGTGCCTTCGCCAACGCAATTGTCGAAGGAGGCAATGATCCCTTGTTGGATCTGGGCAAAGCACCGGACAAAATCATCGCGCGAGTTGGCGCGGGTGGTGCCAAGATCGTTCACCTGCACCAGATTGGGTGCCCGGAACCCTTGCGACCATGCGCCGCGCAGCATCACTCCTTCGAAAACGGTCCACGATGCCGCAACACGCGGGACGATTGCGGTCTCCTTAATGTCGGAAAAATATTCAAAGCGACCGGCCAATTGCACGCTGAGTTCCTGAACCACCGGAATGTTCATATCCTCTGAAATAATCGGGACGAAGGCTTCGAGGTAGCCCGAATAGACTTCGCGGTTCCCGCTGGTATCAGGAGAGGGGCTGGAATTGACCACATCAGAGCCGAAAAAGTCACCAGTTACGCTGTTGGTGTAAGTGATCGTGCCGTCAAGCCGTGGATCACGATCGTCAAAGAAAGTTTCGCGGCGGAATTCCACCCCGGCGGCAACACCCAGGTCACCTCCGGGAAGCTTGAACAGATCATTGCGCGATACTTTGAAATCCCCCAGCAGAAGCGTGGTTCCACCATTGCGGAATACATCCACCTGAATGGCGTCAAGCGCTGCTTGCGCACTTGGCGTGCAGTCGCCATTGGCTGCCGCCACTGACAGCGTTGGGTCAAAGCAGCCACCATTGAAAGGGTTGTAGGCATCGGGTGTGCTCAGATTGATCTGGTTTTCGAGCAAGGTATTGGAAATGCGACCGAGGGTCAGATTGTCTTTTCTGACGTCGTGATAAACAAAGCCGGTGTCGAAATCCCAATTGCCCAATTCCCCGCGCAGACCCAGCACGATCCGGTAATCATCCTTGGTCGTGATGCTCGTGCGTGGACCGGGATCAACCACCCGGTATCGCTCCAAAAGCAAATCGCGGCCTTCGGGACCAACGCCGTTGATCCCGCTTGCCAAGCGGTTGGGATTGGCTACTCCATTAGCAAACACAGCTGCCCCGAATGGATTCCAGTATGCTTCCCGCGAAATCGCGATCGGAACGGCACTCAGTAGAGCCGAAGTCTCGATCAGTCGGCTGGCTTCGGACCGATAATAGGATCCTTCGAAATACAGCTCCAGCCCGGGGTTAAATTCATGATTGAACAAGACAGAGGCATTGTATCGGTCTTTGTCCGAAAACAACGTTCGCTCATTATCGCGGTCAAAACGAATTTCCTGATCGACTGTAGTGCCATTATCGGCACACAGGCCATTGCCCAAGTCCAGGCGGCAACCGCTTAGAGAATCGGGTTGAATCTGAAAATCATCATCGCCTATTGCGGTCGCACTGCTGGCGCCAGCTCCCTGAATGTCGAATTGTCCCCAGGGGGACAACGAAGAACGATTATCAAAGTTGAGATCACCTTCAAAAGGCGTGCCGATCAATGCTGGATTGAAGCGTTGATCGGAGTTTCCAGCATAGGATCGCACAGATGCCGGCACGCCATTTTCATGGAACCAACCGCCATACAGGGTAATATTGCTGCGGCCTTCGTTAAAATCGAAGCCGAAGCCGCCGCGAATGCTCCCGCTCCAAAGGTCGATGCCATCAGATTTGCGGATGTCACCCTGCACGAAGCCGCCGTCCCGGCCACCGCGCAGCACTGTGTTGACCACGCCTGCGACCGCATCGGCGCCGTAGATTGCCGAGGCACCATCGCGCAGCACTTCAACGCGGCGCACGCTTCCCGGCATGATTGTATTGGTATCAGGCGACACGGCCGGGACCAGCAATTCGGTCTGAAAACCAGGGTCCAGCGCCATGCGGCGGCCGTTCAGCAGCAAGAGCGTATTGCCGGTGCCCAATTCGCGCAAATTGATCGAGGCAATATCGCCGCGCGCAAAGTTGACACTGCCCACGCCTGACTGCTCGTTGAAATTGACAGCGCCCGCTTGCGGCAATGAGCGGAATAATTCGTCACCAGATGCCGGATTGATCGCTTCGATCAATTCTTCATCGACCACCGTAACAGGCAGGATATCATCAATCTTCGCACCTTCGATCCGCGAACCAGTAACTGTGATGACATCATTGCCCGAGGTGGCGGAGGATTGTGCCTGATCGTTTGCGGCGTCCTGTGCATAGGCAACAGAGGGCGATATTACGCTAGCACTGGCCAACAAAATCGCTTTTCGGATTGTGCAAATCGGCATGAAAATTCCCCTCATTTCAATATTACTTGATTCGATTTCGATTTATTTGTACCCATATTTTAATATTAATGTAATTGTTTCATAATTGATATTTTAACATCAAGCATTATTTAGAACGGAATATTTCCCACTCCAACTTCTTGCAGAGCAGGCTTTGCTGCATGACGCGGGCTGACGGTCATTGAAACGCCGTCGCCAAATTGAAACCGTGGCGTGCGAATCCGCTCTTGCAAATGACAGCAGCAAGAGTCGGGCACTGCGATTGGCTAACCTTTACGCGCGTGATGGCTGTCATTTTATCCATCGAGACGGATGTGTGTTCTTATCATCCTCCGATAGTTCCGCACGCAGGGAACGAATGCCATTTCCAATAGCATTGTGTGCCATGCATAGGGGTTATGCCGATTGCGTCGCTAACTCTGTGGCTGAGCGAGTCTTCCGCGAAGCCGGAAATGTCTCAGCCAGCAATCTTGCCGCACGTTCCGCCGAACCTGCAGCATAGGTCCACCCCAGCGATCCATGTGCGGTGTTGGCAATAACTCCCTGAGCGATTGACCGAATTACTGGCAGGGAATTTGGCGACATTGGACGCAAACCGGCCCATCGTAGGTCAATTGCGTTGTAATCCGCCGCCTCTGGCAAGGCCGCGCGTGCCGTCGCAATCAGCAAGTCGATGCGTGCGGGGTCCACCGCTCGGTCGCGATTGCCTAACTCTGCCAGGCCAGCAATGCGCATACGATCGCCCAAACGGGCGAAGACGATCCGGTTTGCTACATCGGTCACGCAGACAGACGGAGCCGCTGCACCGGGTTGCGCGGTGATCGAATAGCCCTTCATCGGCTGAATCGGGATCCGCACCCCGAGAAGGCGTGCAAGGCGCGGCGATCCGGTTCCTGCACACAGGACCAATCGGTCGGCACTGAGCTGCTTTCCACAAAGGGTTTCTATGGCGGGCTGCTGACCGGCTGAAATTGCAATTACCTCAGTGCTGAACATTGCTCTCCCGCGTCCACTGGCCAATAGCGCCTGACCAGCGCTGGTGCAGAACAGGTGGGGATCGCCGACTTCCTCGCGCGGTGTGTATAATGCGCCTGCTATGTCATTGCCGACCGGGGCCAGCATCGGTTCGATGGCGACCGCACCTGTTGAATCAACGGCATGCTGTTCGATCCCGAAGTCCCGCTTGACAGCGGCTATCTTGGACGCAGCTACAAAGCCTTCTGCACTGCGGTAAATGTGCAATTTACCTGGCATTCCCTGGTCAAATGCGAGTTTGAAATGCGCGCTCAATCGGTCAAGCGCCTTGCGTGACTCGACAGCGAGTTCCAGCCCCTCCAGCGTGTTGGACAGGAACCTGCTCGCTCTGCATTCACGCAAGAAGGCGATGCCCCAGCGAAGGAAATCAGGGTCGAGGGAAGGGTGCAGGCGAAACGCCGAGTCCGACGCAAACATCAATCCGGGCAATTGCCGCAGGGTCGATGGGCTGGCCAGCGCATCAGTGTAGGCATAGCACAATTGCGCACCATTGGCGTGGGAAGTGCCCATGCCTGGCTTTGCCGATGCATCGACAACAGTTACCCGGTGTCCTTGTTCTATAAGGGTTAGCGCAGTGGCCATCCCCACAACGCCAGCGCCAATTACGATGACGTCAAACTCTTGTTTCATATTCAATTCTTCCTCGCCCCAAGGTCGTTGGCAAGGTTCAGCAAAACGTTCGACGCATTGCGAAAAGGTCGCTGCCATGCCTGATGCCGAAATTAGGATATTGTCTGAGCTTGCCTTGGGCAGCCTGATTTTGCGCAGAGCTTGATAGCTTCAGGTTATGCCACAAATGGTCCATCAGGCCTGAGAGGCTGCACCCAAGACGGACCAGCGCAGTCGATTGATGGGGACCGGCGCGCTGTGCTTGCTGGTCGTGCTTACGAACTGCCCGACCTTTGCCTTTTCCCGAAGCGGGCGAGCAGATACAGCACGGTTCCTGCCAGGCACAGGATCAACAACACCTGCCACGATGCCCATGCGGATTGTAGGGCCGCATATGCGCAAACCGCGATTGCGCCGAGCACCAACAACCAGACGATGGGCGTGCCCCGTTCCTTTTTGGGCAATGAGGCGATGCTGATGGCGTAGACCACCATGCGCGCAAGCGTGCTGACAATCGCCAGCCAGACAAAGCTGCCGGTCAATGCCAGAAAGACGATCAAGCCGCCCATAAAGAGGATCGAATTGACTGGTGTGGCGTAAAGCTCACTCACTCTTGCAAACCAAATCGGCAAAAGCCCGTCGCGCCCCATTGCAAAGGTGGTGCGGGTCGTAGCGGTCATGCCCCCGCTGATATTGCCGAGCAGCGACGACACAGCGGCTACGGTCAGCAGCAATCCGCCCGCCGGGCCGAGCAGTTCAATCCCGAATGCCACCATCGGAGCATCGCCGCCTTCGCCCGGCTCCATTACCGCAACATAGGATAGTTGCACGATGAAATAGAGTGTCGCTGTAGCCAGGATCGTAGCGATCAAGGCGCGCGGGATTGTCCGCTGCGGGTTCGTGGTCTCGCCCGCGGGGACAACGCTGTTTTCAAATCCGACAAAGGCATAGAGAATCAACAGGGCCGCAGCTTCAAGTTCGGTCAGCGGCGGCGGCCCGGCCGGCGCGGTGATCGATCCTCCAGCGACCACCAAACCGAAAATCGCAATGAAAATCAGTGGCAAGGCCTTGAGCAAGGTAAGTGCATCAATCAGCTGGACTGCGCGTTTCAGCCCGACAATATTGATGAATGTGATCGCCGCCACCACGACCAGTATTCCGGCAGCGCGCATCGCTCCATCGGCGAACGGAAGCCATAGGGTCGCCAGATAAGCGATCAGAACATTCGTGTTGGCGGCAAGCGATGTCAGTTTCGCAACATAATAAAGCCAACCGGCCTGGAACGAGGCCACTGGTCCAAATACTGCTGCGTAAACGACCGGGCCACCTGAGGTCGGGTGATGGGCTGCCACCTTGGCAAATGGCACGGCGATCACCAGAACCAGGAGACCGAACAAGGGAAACAGCCAAGGGCTGAAATCGCCGAATTGCAAATAGAGGACAGCGGGAAGCGCAAAAATTCCTGCGCCAACGACTCCATTGAATGACAGGAATGCCGACCCAAAGAAACCGATATCGCGGTTAAGAGCGTCGTCCTGCACGCCGTTATTTTCATTTGCCATCTTGAGCAACCCCATGTGATCCGAAATTGGACCAAGGGTTTGTGACTAACGTTGCAATTTCCCAACGCAACTTGGCTGGGGGACTAGCGGAACGAAATCGTGTATGGATGACCAACGGTTCGATTGATCAAAAACTGCCCTTTGGATAATTAATAGAGGGGTAAGGGCCGGTGGAATTACGCCGCTCTGTGTCCTTTGTATCGGGCAGAACGCGCAGATTACCGCGATTTTCAAACGGGCAGGGTGCCATTGTGCCGACTGGCTTCGCGCCGCATTCCAAAGCCATTTTGCGGATCGTTGTCCTATGCCTCAGAGTTATGGTCATAGGAACAGATGGAAATGCATGTAGGCTGGCGCAACCGGGCTTGCGCGGGCAGTTTGCTCTCAACCAGATAAAAAGCTGCCAGAACGCATTGGATGAGATAGGTTGTTATCATGAATTGTTTGCAAGAATGCGTCCTTTGCCAGTCTCAAAGCGATAGCTTGTCAGAGCGATCCGAGGTCATGACAAAATTGGTCGCCATATTTGCGCGTGTCCTTGCCTCGATCGCATTGGTCAGCCTCGCCATACCGGCACATTCTCAGCACAATGAGATTGTCGAAAACCTCAGTCCACGTATCCAGCAACCTGTCTACGGTTCCAGTGGCATGGTCGTAAGCCAGAACGGTCTCGCCAGCGAAGTCGGCGCGCAAGTGCTGCGAGATGGTGGCAATGCGATTGATGCAGCTGTCGCTACGGGCTTTGCGCTGGCGGTCACTTTGCCGCGCGCGGGGAATATTGGCGGCGGCGGGTTCATGGTCGTCTATCTTGGCGAAGAACGCCGCTCCCTCGTGATTGATTATCGCACCATCGCACCAGCGGCTGCCCGGACCGAGATGTATATAGACAGCGATGGAAATGAGAGTGCCGCTGCTTCGAGTGGCTATATCGCTCCCTCAGTACCTGGTACCGTTGCGGGCCTTTATCATGCACACCAGCGCTATGGACGCCTCCCGTGGGAACGTGTGGTCGCACCGGCCATTCGACTTGCAGAAGAGGGATTTGCGCTCAGCCATGAACATGTCGCAGTGTTTGCTGCCGGCAAGGGACGGATCATGCGCAGCGACGCGGCATTCAGTGCCTATTTCAAACCCGATGGTTCGGCTTACGCCCCCGGTGAAATACTCCGGCAACCCGATATGGCGTGGACTCTGCGACAGATTTCGCAATTTGGTGCCAACGGTTTTTATTCGGGTGAAGTGGCGCGCAAGATTGCCGAAGACATGGCCCGTCACGGCGGGTTGATTACACAAGCTGATCTGAGCGCATACAGGCCGATTGAACGAGAGGCAGTGAGCGGCACATATCGCGGCCTGACCGTCATCAGCGCTCCGCCAGTAAGTTCAGGTGGTACGGCCCTGATTGAAATGCTCAACTTGCTGGAGCCGTATGATCTGGCATCGATGGGGGCTGGCTCGGCAGCCAGTCTGCATCTGCTGTCCGAAGTCATGAAACTTGGAACGGTAGATCGGCGGAAATATATTGGCGACCCTGCCTTCTTCCGCTTGCCAGTCGAACAACTGATTTCAAAGGAATATGCCCGCGAGCGTGGCCAGCGAATTTCTCTCACTCGTGCCCTGCACCCGCGCGATCATGCGCAAGTCGATCCGTGGAGCTTTGAAAGCCAGAACACAACCCATTTTTCGGTTGCAGATGCAGAAGGAAATGCCGTCAGCAATACCTATACTCTGGGATCGGATTTTGGCTCTGGGGTGATGGTAGAAGGGGCAGGTTTCCTGCTCGACAATCAGATGAATAATTTCT
Source organism: Qipengyuania sp. ASV99 (assembly GCF_047872805.1). Classification (NCBI taxonomy): domain Bacteria; kingdom Pseudomonadati; phylum Pseudomonadota; class Alphaproteobacteria; order Sphingomonadales; family Erythrobacteraceae; genus Qipengyuania; species Qipengyuania sp. ASV99. Next base: position 153,712 of record NZ_JBLQUK010000003.1, read on the forward strand.
CTCACGAGGTTGCCTATCGCGCTGAACGCGACGGTCGACAGGCTCCGGTGAATGCCTTGGCGCCAGGAAAACGGATGTCTTCCAGCATGACACCAACCATCATATTGAAGGATAATCAGCCATGGCTGGTCACGGGATCGCCGGGAGGCAGCACGATTATCGGCAATGTCCTGCAGGTCATTGTTGGCGTAGTCGATTTTGGCCTGAACGCGGCAGAGGCGACCAATCAACCGCGCATCCATCAGGAAGGCACCAATCTGCTGAGCATCGAACAGGCGCTCAATCCCGATACACAAGCAATCCTGTCCAGCATGGGGCACGAATTGCGGGTGAGCGATTTTGCCTTTGGCAGCGCCCAAACAATCATGATTGAACCTGGAAATCGATTTAGCGGCGCTGCCGACCCGCGCCGACCAGATGCGCTTGCAGTTGCGCCCTAAAGGTGCTGACAGAGTTGCCGGAAGCATTTTTGCTGACCAGAACAGAAGGCACGGCATGCGGCTTCGCCATATAGAGATATTCTACGCGGTTTATGCCAATGGCTCGATCACCGCGGCGGCTCACGTCCTGAATGTCTCGCAACCCTCTGTCAGCAAGGCATTGATGCATGCCGAAAGTCAGATCGGTTTTCCATTGTTCAAGCGCACTGCTGGCCGGTTGATTCCCACCGAGGAAGCGCATGTCCTGTTCGAAGAAGTGCGCCCGATCTTCGAACGGCTCGAAACCTTGCGACTGGTTGCTCACAATCTCCGGTCGGGATCCGGCGGACATATTCGGCTCGCGGTGGTTCCGGCACTGGCGCTTGATGTTGCCCCGATTGCTATATCAAACTTTCGCGCCATCAATCCTGGCGTCAATTTCTCGGTAAAGGTGCTGCACCATGATGAGGTTGATCGCACCTTATTGACGCGTGAAACCGATGTGGCGATTGTCTACGATCCGGTGGAGCACCCGCTATTGCAGACCTTCAAGGTTGGATCGGGCGAAATCATAGCGCTGAGCCGGCGCAGCGAATTGACAGATTCTGATAAGCGGTTGACTCTCAATCAATTGGCGGACGTGCCCTACATCGGATCGGCTGATACGGGCCCGGTTAGTGACATTCTTGACATTGCATTGGCGCGCCGATCGCTGGTTCTCAACGAAGTGGTGTCGGTCGATGCCTATTACGCCGCGGTCGAGCTGGTCAGGCGCGGGGGAGGGGTTGCGCTGGTTGATGAATACACCGCCAAATCGAGGCTCGCGGATGGCCTGAGCACGCATCATCTCGAAGCTGATCTGAGTTTTGGTGTTTATTGCGTCCATGCGGCCGATCGTCCTTTGTCACGGCTGGCGCGCACGTTTGTGACCGAGTTCAAACTTCAACTGCGTCAGGCCCGAAGCCGGCATAACCTCACGGCATAGCATCCGGCGCGATTGGAAATAGCTGGTCACGGATCAGTCCGTCATGTCAGCTACTCAATAAGATGCGCTGAGCTACTGGAGGATGCTTTGATCTCGGGTCCATATCTGCTTTATCTTGGCGAAGCCGCTGATCCTATATCGGTAAAGACAGCGCGCGGGATCGCGCAGTGGCGCCCGGACGCTTGTATTGGTCAGCGGCGCTTGCCCGGCTGTGAAATCGACCTTGGCTTGGCTGATCTTACCTATGCCGAGGCAGCTGCCGCCGGTGCGAAGATCATGGTGATCGGCGATGCCAATGCGGGAGGTGTGTTGCGAACAAGCGCGCATCCTGAGATCATTGCCGCGTTGGAAGCGGGTCTTGATGTCGCATCAGGTTTGCATCAGCGGCTTAAGGATGTTGCCGCGATCCAGGACACGGCCCAGCGGTTGGGCCGAACATTGCACGATGTCCGTGATGCGCCAGAGGGGCTGAAAGTAGGCACGGGCAAGCCGCGGGCGGGGCTTCGTCTGCTGACCGTCGGAACAGATTGTTCGGTCGGGAAAATGTATACCAGTCTGGCGCTTGAGCAAGAAATGCGGGCACGCAGTATCCCTGCTGACTTCAAGGCAACCGGGCAGACCGGCGTTCTGATTTCAGGAAACGGCATAGCAATTGATGCAGTGGTCGCTGATTTTATCTCAGGCGCAGTAGAACAGCTTGCCCCTGCGCGGAATGTCCCCGGCTGGGATATTATCGAGGGGCAGGGGTCGCTCTTCCATCCATCCTATGCCGGCGTGTCGCTGGGTTTGCTACACGGCGCTCAGCCGCACGCTCTGGTGCTGTGTCATGAAGCTGGCAGGCCGCATATTCGCGGTCTTGAAGGTCGCCCATTGCCAGGATTCGCCGAATGCATTGATGCCAATCTTGCTGCCGCGCGTCTTACCAATCCGACGGTCCGCGCCATCGGCGTGAGTGTGAACACCTCCAGACTTGACCCACGCGAGCGCCGGGCATTTTGCGAGAATCTGTCTGATACGCTGGGATTGCCTTGCCAGGACCCTCTCATCGACGGTGTTGGCCAAATTGTGGACAATCTGATCGCATGCTTCGAACCCTCATAATCAAGCCCGAGAGCCTGCCGCTGCGGACTCCATTCCGCATATCAAGGGGCGTCAAAACCGCCACTGAGGTGGTCGTAGTCGAATTGCACGAGGAAGGTCTCGTTGGGCGCGGAGAGTGTGTCCCCTATCCCCGTTATGGCGAAAGCTGTGCCAACGTGATCGCGCAATTACAGCCGTTGGAGGCACGGATTGCTGCGGGGGAACCGTTCGATAATCTGGCAGGCTACTTGCCAGCTGGTGCTGCCCGCAACGCGCTTGATTGCGCTATTTGGGATTTGCTTGCACGGCGAACCGGACAGACTGTGGCAGAGCGGCTTGGGCGGGAGCATCCCGCTTCGCTGGCTGCGGCGATCACGATCGGCCTCGATAGCGTGGGCGCGATGCGGGCTGCGGCGCAACAAGCAGCCGGATCACCGATTATCAAGGTCAAGCTGGATGCCGATGATGCTCCAGCGAGGTTCGAAGCGGTTGCCGAGGCAGCCCAAGGCTCGCAGTTCATCATCGACCCGAATGAAAGCTGGAATATCGCCACATTGCGGCAGATGGAATCGGTTGTTGCGCGCTATCGGGTGATGATGGTTGAGCAACCGCTGCCCGCTGATGCCGATGAAGATTTGCGCGACCTCGATTATCCTGCGCCAATCTGCGCGGATGAAGCGGTTCATACCACGGACGATCTGGATGCAATTGGCGACAAATATTCCGTGGTCAATATCAAGCTGGATAAGACCGGCGGGCTGACCGAGGCGCTGCGGCTTCAGGCTGCGGCACGAGCAGGCGGGTTTCAGGTCATGACGGGCTGCATGATCTGCAGTTCCCTTTCGATTGCACCGGCGCTGTTTATCGCCAGCGCCAGCGACTTTGCTGATCTCGACGGACCTTGGTGGCTGGCACAGGATCGGGACGGCGGCTGCCGGTTTGAAAATGGCATGATCTTGCCACCGCGTCCCGGCTTTTGGGGCGATTTGGGAATGAAAGGGGAAGCGGAATGACCAAACCTATCAGAGCACGGATCGTGTGCTGGCAAAGCAGTGCACTGGCGCTCGCGCTGGCATTGTCTGGCTCGCTAACGATGGCAGCTCATGCCAATCCATCGCAAGATGCCGAAGTCCTGATTGCCAATGGGCTGGTTTATACTGGCGAGGACAAGCCGGGGATCTGGGCAGATGTGGCCTTGACCGGGGATCGGATCATTTTTGTCGGCGATGCCAAGGCCGAAGGCATCACGGCGAAGCGCACAATTGATGCCACAGGGATGGTCGTTTCGCCTGGCCTGATTGATGTGCACACCCATTCGGAAGCCGAGTTGACATCGCAAGATGCGGCTGAGCGGCGCGTTCCCAATCATACATTGCAAGGTGTCTCGACCATCTTCATTGGCAATGACGGGGGCGGGACACCGGATATTTCGGCGATGGCGGCGCGGCTGCGGACAGCCCCGGCGGCGGTCAATGTCGCTCAGTTTGTCGGCTTTGGCGAAGTGCGCAAACGGGTGATCGGCGAAACCGCGCGTGCAGCATCGCCAGACGAGCTTGCGGCAATGCGCAACATGGTTGGTGGCGCGATGTGCGAAGGTGCCCTCGGATTGTCGGCGGGGCTTTACTATGCTCCGCAAAGTTATGCGACGACGAACGAAGTGATTGCGTTGGCTGAAGAGGCTGGATGGCGTGGTGGCATCTATGACACCCACTTACGCGATGAAAGCTCTGACAATATCGGCCTGATCGCGGCGGTCAATGAAGCGCTTGAGATCGGCTTGCGGGCGAGCATTCCGGTGCATATTGCCCATATCAAGGCGCAAGGCGTCGATGTTCATGGCAAGAGCACCGAAGTGATCGGCATCATTAATGCCGCGCGTGCTCGCGGTCAGAACGTGACCGCCGACCAATACCCTTGGATTGCTTCGGGAACGCGCGTGAGCAATGCGCTGGTCCCGCGCTGGGCGATGGACGGTGGGATGAGTGAGGTGGTTAGCCGCTTGGGTGATCCCTCGCTGCAAGACCGGCTTGAGCGCGAAATGGCCGACAATATCCGCCGCAGGGGAGGCCCGGAATCGATCCTGCTGACCAGCGGGCCGCATAGCGGGATCACGCTGGGGGCGCTGGCGCAGCAATGGGGTGTTACCCCGGTTGAGGCCGGTATGCGGGTGGTGCGCGATGAAGGCGATGCGCGGATTGCCTCCTTCAATATGACCACGTCGGATATGGAAAACTTTGCACGGCAGGAATGGGTCATCTCCAGCTCCGACGCATCGACAGGCCATCCGCGCAAATTCGGCAGCATGCCGCTGCGCTGGCGCGCTCTGGTGCGCAAGCGGGAAGTGCTGACAGCGCAGCAATTCATCCACCGCAGCACCGGGTTGACCGCCGACATCTATGGTTTGACTGATCGCGGCTATCTGCGCCGGGGAGCTTTTGCCGACGTGCTGGTGTTCGATCCGCGCAATTTCCGCGAAAACGCCGATTTTGCCAACCCGACGCTGCTATCCCAAGGCGTGCAGTTCCTGTTCGTCAATGGCACGCCGGTTGTCGAGGCGGGCAATCCCACGAGTGCCTTGCCCGGCTCTGCGCTGCTCAAGCCGCGCGCCGCTGGCTGGCAATGTCCATCGTAAATCAGGGACCTATCACCCTGAAGCCCGACTTTTGAGCAATCCCATTAACCGATTTCCCGATTTAGCGAGGTTACCATGCTTTTAGATGCGTCTGCCAATGGGCTCTACGCCATTGCCCCCACACCCTTTGACGATGACGGGCGGATAGATTTTCATTCACTTGACCGGCTGTGCGATTTTTACGAGGAATGCGGCGCGGATGGCATCACCATCCTTGGCGTCTTGGGAGAAGCTCCCAAGCTGGGCGGTGATGAAGCGCTCGAAATTGCCCGCCATGTGCTGGGCCGCAGCCCGCTACCGATCATCGTCGGTGTTTCTGCTCCGGGGTTTGCGGCGATGAGCAATCTTGGCCGCGCGGCCATGGATGCAGGGGCGGCCGGCGTCATGGTTGCGCCTGCTGGCGGGCTGAAGATTGATGAACAGATTGCCGGATACTTTGCCCAGGCGGCCGCTGCTCTTGGACATGATACACCGTTCGTGATTCAGGATTATCCGATGGTCACCGGCGTCACCTCAAGCGTGGCAACCATTGCCAAGATCGTGGCCGACAATCCTGGCTGTATCATGCTCAAGCACGAGGATTGGCCGGGCCTTGAAAAAATCTCCAAACTGCGTGAACTGGAACAAAAGGGCGAAATGCGACACATCTCGATCCTGTGCGGTAATGGCGGACTGTTTCTTGATTTTGAAACCGAGCGCGGGGCTGATGGGGCCATGACCGGCTATGCCTTTCCCGACATGCTGGTGGAATTGGTGAAGCTGGCCGCCGCCGGGGACAGGACAGCAGCGCATGATCTGTTTGACAGTCATTTGCCTCTGCTCCGCTATGAGCATCAACAAGGAGTAGGTCTTGCGGTGCGCAAATATATCCTGAAGCGGCGCGGTATTCTTGCCTCCGATCATCAACGCGCCCCGCGTTCGGTGCTTAGTGCTGCGGCAAAAGCCGAAGTGGACTTCCTGCTCGAACGGCTCGCCGCCAAGGACAGCCGCGCGCAGATGGGAGCGGCGTGATGGATCTGGCAATTGCAGGCAAAACGGCACTGGTGACCGGGGCAAGCGGCGGATTGGGCCGCGCAATCGCGGTCGCGCTGGCGGCAGAAGGGGTAAATGTCGCGATTGCAGCGCGCAGGGCCGATGCGTTGGAGGAAACTGCCAAATTGATAGAAAATGCGGGCGGGCGCGCGCTCCCGCTGGTCTGGGATCTGAGTGATCTGGCTATTATCGACGACCGCATCAGCAAGATCGAAGACGAGTTTGGTCCGTGCGAAATCCTGGTCAACAATACCGGCGGTCCGCCGCCCCATGCGGCTGTCGGAGCGGCGGCAGAATTGTGGGCGAGCCAGTTCAATGCCATGGTCCTCAGCGTGATCGGCATTACTGATCGGGTGTTGCCCGCCATGCGACGAGCGCAATGGGGCCGGGTCATCACCACCGCGTCATCGGGTGTAATCGCACCTTTGCCCAATCTGGCCTTGTCCAATGCCTTGCGGCTCAGCCTGGTTGGCTGGTCAAAGACCCTTGCTGCAGAAGTTGCAGGCGAGGGCGTGACCGTCAATGTCGTGGCTCCCGGACGGATCGATACCGACCGTGTTCGCGCACTCGATGCAGCGCGTGCCGGACGCGAATCGCGCACAGTCGAGGAAGTTTCCGCCGCCAGCCGGTTAACCATTCCGGCAGGGCGCTATGGTCGTCCTGAAGAGTTTAGCGCGATGGTGGCGTTTTTAGCCGGACGTCCGGCATCTTACATCACCGGGTCCATCCACAGGGTGGATGGCGGTTTGCTGGGATCAATCTGATGACGGGTGAGGAAGCAGGCCAACAGGACATAGTCGCAGCGCTGCGCAAGGTTTCAACCGCCACGTTGACGACGGTGCTGGTTGCGCGGGGGCTGCGCAATGTGTGGATTCGCACCGCCAGCCGGATCACCGGAACGGAAAAGCACCGCATTGTCGGGCCAGCGTTTACCTTGCGCTTCATTCCGCAGCGCGAGGATCTCGCCACCCCCGCTGCATGGGCTTCGCCGGTTTCGACCCGCGCTGCAATCGAGGCGATGCCTGCCGGAGTGGTGGCTGTGGCATCGGCAGCCAATGGCGTCGCCGATGCAGGCATTTTTGGCGATATCCTGAGCCTGCGAATGGCTGTGCGCGGCGCGCAGGGGCTCGTCACTGACGGGGCCATTCGTGATTTTGCGGGGGTAAAGGACACCGGATTGCCCGTCTGGGCAGCCGGGGTCGCAGCGCCGCCTTCGGTATCAAGTTTCGTGTTTGCTGGCTGGCAGGAGCCGATCGGGTGTGGCGGAGTAGCGGTGTTTCCGGGCGACATGATCGTTGGCGATGATGATGGCGTTGTGGTTGTTCCCGCCGCTCTGGCCGCAGAAGTGGCTGCCGAAGCGCTTGAACAGGAAGCCTTTGAGGAATGGGTCGTCAAGGAGGTGGCCAAAGGATCAGCTTTGTCCGGCCTCTATCCACCGAATGCCGATACGCGCACGCGCTATCAGGCAGAAACCAAATCGGGACAGGGCTCATGATCGAAGTGCCAGTTTCAGCCGCGTTGCGCCGCGTTGCGCCTTCTGCGACCATCGCCGTTTCTGCGCAGGCGCGGGCGCTGGCCCGTGAAGGACGTGACATCATCAATCTGGGTGTGGGGGAGCCAGATGCTGACACGCCGGCACATATCCGCAGCGCTGCCATTGCTGCAATCGAGGCAGGGCACACGCGCTACACCGATGTCGATGGCCTGCCGCAGCTCAAGGAAGCAGTGTGCAAGAAGTTTTCACGTGACAATGGCCTTGCCTACGCGCCGAGTGAGATCAACGTGTCTCCGGGTGCGAAGACGGTTATCTATAACGCGCTGGTGGCAACAATCTCGGCTGGCGATGAAGTGATCATTCCGGCACCATATTGGGTGTCGTATCCCGATATGGTGTGCCTCGCCGGGGGCAGTCCCGTGATCGTCCCGACCAGCACGGCTACGGGATTGAAACTGGATGCGGCAGGGTTGGAATCGGCGATTACCGAACGGACGCGCTGGCTAATCCTTAATTCGCCGGGCAATCCCACGGGTGCATGTTACAGCGAAGAAGAATTGCGAGCGCTGGCAGACGTGTTGCTTCGGCATCCCCACGTCTGGATCCTGTCGGACGATATCTACGAACATCTGTTGTTTGACGGCCTGCGTTTTTTCACCATTGCGCAGGTCGAACCGCGCCTGCGTGATCGCACGCTCACGGTTAATGGTGTGTCCAAGGGGTATGCCATGACCGGCTGGCGCATCGGCTTTGGTGGCGGCCCCGAAGGTCTGATCCGGCAAATGGCCAAGGTGATGGGGCAGTCCACCACCAATGCCTGCACAATCGCGCAATGGGCAGCTATCGCCGCACTGGACGGGCCGCAGGATTTTCTGGCCGAACAAACTGTTATCTTTCAGCGCCGCCGGGATCTTGTGTTTGCCGCTCTGGCCGAGGCCCCGGGCATTTCGTGTGACCTTCCGCAGGGAGCTTTCTATCTTTTCCCTTCTTGCAGCGGCGTCTTGGGTAAGCGCAGGGCTGATGGGCAATTGATCCAATCCGACGAAGATTTTGTCGTGCAGCTGCTGAAGCACGAAGGAGTGGCAGCGGTTCACGGAGCGGCCTTTGGATTGTCGCCGCATTTCCGCATTTCCTACGCCCTTGATGATGCAACTCTGGAAGAAGCTTGTGCACGCATCATCGGGTTCTGCAGTCGCTTGCAATAGAACTCCCGCCGGTGCTTTTTTCGATATCGTCATCTGGCTTGATCAGAGGGCCTGCCGAGCATCGCAAGATACAAACCGGTGGACTTGCGTGAACGGCGGAATCTGCCCCATTTAGCGCGGACTTCTCCCGCCGCGCGCTCCCAATTGTCCGCAAGGACGAGGCCAAGTTACACTTCTTGCCGCCCTACGCGCTGGTCCTTAGCCTGATCGAAATACTGCGGTCAGGGCTCTGAACCTTGACTGGACATTCCGCGCAATCTTGCCTCGAAGCGATTTCGATCGGGCACCAGATCCTGCAGGCTATATCCATCCAGACGTTTCAGGAAATCGCCGACCGCGAGGCTGAGTGCACCCTGCAGGCCGCACGCCCCAGCGATTGGGCAACTGTTGGTCTCGGGGGTAAAGCATTCGACGAAACCGGACAGCGATTCCATCGAGCGCACGACTTGCCCCACACTGATCTCGTTTTTCGGCATTGCGAGCGCCAGTCCGCCGCCGCGACCACGCTTGGCTTCGATATAGCCGCAATCCGCGAGGTTCCTTGCGACCTTCATCAAATGGTTTCGGGAAATGCCGAAGGCGTCCGCGATACGGTCGACTGAAGCAAGCTCATCGGTCGTCGCCAGGTACATCAGCACGCGCAGCGCGTAGTCGGTGTGCAGGCTCAGTCTCATAAAAGTGGTATATTGGATGCTGCTTAAACCGCAACTGTATATTAGTGGTATATTAATTACCCTTTTTAGTCGGGACCTGCAGAATGTCAGTCAATCACGCAAAGTCCGTGCGCGCAGAGCGGCTCCGCTCGGCGGAAGCGATGGGGATCGATAGCGACTTCATCGATGGGTTGGTCGAGCGCTTCTATGGCAAGGTTCGCGATGACGAACTTCTCGGGCCAATCTTTGCTGCGCGGATTGCGAACTGGCCGGATCATCTTGCACGGATGAAGGCCTTCTGGCGTTCGGTTTTGCATCAAAGCGGTGAATTTTCCGGCAACCCGATGCTCAAACACATCGCGATCCCCGGCATCGAGAGCGCGGAGTTCGAGCACTGGCTTGCGCTGTTCAATCAGACCCTGCTCGAGATCGAACGCGACGAATCCGCCAGCAACCTCATTGGCAGCCGGGCGCGAATGATCGCCGACAGTCTGCTGACCGGCATTCGCATTCACCGCGATGGGCGGCGCGACATCAAAGCCATGAAGGGATTGACCGATACTTGACGAAAACAGCGTTGCCGCGCTCTCAGAGGGCCCGGGCGCGGCTTAGCAACCACTGGACTGCTCGAACACTTCCTCCGAGCCCTCCGGCCCGGCCCAGCCGGAACATTCCGACATGGAGTTTCCGGCCTCGATTTGGGCTGTGATGTTTGCCGGATATGGGGTCTTCTTCGTGTGTATGATCCTTGCAACTGGCAATGACCTGCATGCACTCTTCGCGATCATCGTCAGCATTGGATACACCGTCATGTATTTTGCAGCCGCCAGCATTCTGGTGGGCCTCAGGCCGGCCAGGCGTAGGTCGGATTTCGCACGCGGCGTGGCACCACTTCAGACCTACACCGGGCCAATGTCGATGAAGGCCGTGTTTGGACAGGTGCTTGTTATCCCGATATGTCTGGCGCTGTTAGGCTTTGCGGTCGTGATCATCCGCGCCACGGTCATGTGATGAATGCGGACCCTCGCTTCAGCCTGACGCCCGGCGCCAGCTGCTATCGCCGTCTCGGCCCTTACGATGAGGGATCGATACCGCGCGGCCTGCTGGCAGAGCACCGCCTCAAAGCGGCGGTTTGGGCTACGCTTACTGTCGAGGCAGGTACGATCATGTTTGTTTGGGACGACAAGGAGTGCGATCGCTGCAAACTTGTCGCGGGCGACGAGTTTGTCGTTCCGTCGCGTGAGCAGCATCGTCTGGAACTCGTAGGCCCTGTGCGGTTGTCGATAGCCTTCCACCGCGTTTGAGCGAAACTATACTGCCACTGTCCGGAAGGTCAGAACCAACACATCGCGGTGACCTGTCGATTTCGCGTCTTGCGCCGTGATTGGCGTGACGCCATGCAAGACGCGGATGTCATTGATGAATACTGCATCGAGCGGCTCGACCAGAGTGAACTCAGCCGGATCAGCCAGGCCATCGACGCAGATTTGCGTAGTTCCGGCCTCGACGTTCTTGCGCTCGATAAGGAAAATTCCGACCCAATCAACCCCGTCACGGTGCATGCCCTCCGGTGTCGGATTTCCGGCGGACAAGCCAGCCTCTATGCGGAACTGATGCACCTCGATTTTGAGAGCCGTAGTACCCATTTCGAAGACAGCAAGGCAGAGGTTGAGCAGGTCGGCAAAGACTGGATTTTCAAGCGTGGCCTGCTCCACCTGAGCAAACCAGCGCGCTATCCCGCCGTTGAGCCGATTGTGGTCTCGGCTTTGAAAATGCGCCTGCGGGGCAAGCGGAACCAGACGGCCTTCGGAAAAACGCAGGACCGCGTGACGCCGACGGCGGTAGCGTCCACCGTCAGCCATATAGGTGTCCGATTCCAGCCGATCCCAACTCTCTGCAAATCTGGACCAGGCTTCTTGATCGAACGGTCCGAGCAGTTGGCGCGTCGCCTTCTGCGCGGCGGAAGCCCAGCCGGACGATCGGACACGGGCAACCATGTCACGCAAATTGTCAGTCAAAGTGGTCGAACCTGGCGATGACAAAGTATCCAGGCGTTAATCGCATCCCTTACCGGGCACGCAGACTGCCGCGCCGGATCCTGCCGCAGTGGTAACGCCGATATCCGGCTGCGCAATCAACTGCGCAATGCGGGCACCCAGGGCCAGTTCGGGTTCGTGACCAAACCCGCGAAAGCGGATTATGCCAGCGCGATCGATCAGTACCAGCGACGGGGTGCCGCGCAATTCATAACGCGTCATGGTGATGGGCGCGCCGGCCGGGTTGTCATGCGCATCGACCCCGACCGGAAAGCCAATCCTGTACTCTAGCAGAAAGGCTTCGAGCGACGTCGGGGTCATCGCTGCATGATGCTCGAACACGGTGTGCAGGCCGATAACCGCGACATCGCTACCATTGAACGTCTGCTCGATCCGCTGGAGCTGCGGCAGGCCGTTGGCAACGCAGCCCGGGCACAGCATCTGAAACGTACCGAGGACGATGACGCGTCCGCGCAAATCCTCCAGGGTCAGCGGCTCGCCGTTGAACCAGCGGTTAGTCGCCCAAGGCTGGGCCGGTTCGACATTCATGATCTTCACCCTTTCCAGTAGTCATTGGCTGCGGCAATCGTGGCAAAATGCGTTGCAACGACGTGGGAAACAGCGACGAGCGCCATTGCGTCCTGCTCATACGCGCTGCGTAAGCTGGCGCGGATTTCCGCATTGGGCTGCGTCAGCTTTACCGCAAGGCACGACAATTTGATGGCGAGGGCAAAGCCTTCGTCCGGGTTAGCCGTCAGGAGTGACGCGATGTCAGCCGGTGTTCGCATCGTTGGGCCTCCGCAGTCTGGTTCGGGTCCGGCCTAAGCCGGACCCGCCGACAGAGCCTGCCTGGCTCTGGTTTCCATCAGGGACTTCTATTGGTTGACCCTGCCGGGCAGGCTCAGATCGCCTGAGGCAACCTTGAACACTTTGGCCACGCACAGCAGCGGTGAATGTGCGCTTTCGTTGATGCGCAATCCGGCCGTCACACCGTCAAACCCGGCGGTCTGGACGATGGAGATGTTACCGAAGGGCACTCTGACTTCAACCGTCTCCTGAGTCAGATTGGGCTGCCAACCGGGACTGTCGAGCAGGATCGGCGCCCCTGGCCAGGTCATCGGCAGCCTTGGGCTGGTCCCTGCGGGAATATCCTGCACCTTGAGACCGTTGGCACCGCAGGCCTCGTCCGGCCCGAGCACCACCCAGTGCATATGCCACTCACCGCCATCATTGGCGAGGTTGCCATCCCTGGTCTCATCGAACAGCGGTGTGTCGTCGAAATTGGGATGGGAGGTAACCGCGAGCGCAAGAATGCCAGCGCCGCGCTCGAAACCGACCTCGTAGGGGTCGATCGTTGTCGGCCAGACGTAGGCGAAGACGCTCGATCCCTCGAACCGACCAGTTGCGTTGGGGCGCGTAACGCCCGCTCTTCCGGAAACAGCCATGTGGAATATGGCCACATTGCCCTCCGTCCTGATTTTCGCGTGGACGATATCGAAGGGTGCCTGCACGGCAGTATCCGCTGCGGGACGGATACCGCCGGTATGTTCGTGCGAGGCCGCAATTCGCTCGCTAGACGGGTCCTGGGAATGGGCGCTACCATCGTGTGCCTGCACCGCCGGTGCGGCCAGGGCCAGCGCGGCCGCGACTATGGCAGGAGCGCGCATCATTCCTCTCCCTTGACCGCCGCCATCGAGGCACCGAAATTGATGTGGAACGCTTGGCCGTCGATGACATAGGCCGGAACAGATTGCACACCGGCAGCTGCAGCTTCGCCGACCCGGTCCGGTGCGGAATTGAAGTCGACGATTTCGACGTCGTAGCGCGCCGGATCGAGCGCCTGCCCCAATGCCTGTTCGGCAGCGACGCAGACGCCGCAACCGGCGTGATAGAAAATGGCCTTGGACTTCATAATAGGACTCCTAACATTCAAAGGCACAGAAGATGCCGTGCGCGTTACCCCGGTGCGACACAAGGGCATCTAGGCTGAGGAGGAGGCCTCCTCGTGCTCAGGACAATTGAGGCGCAGATCGAATTGGCGAAGCGGAGCCTTGATCAATCGGCAATAATGCTCGCCTGACTCGGTCGTACTCGTATCGGACACAAAATAACGGCAGGTCAGGCACATACGTTGGGGTGCAATGCGCCCGGAACGTTGCAGTTGCGCGATGGTTCGCACGACTATGCTATGCAAGCTTTCGGCATTGCCGTCGCTCAGCAGACTGACAATGTCTTCAAATCCGTCCGGAAGCTGGCCAAGCAGGGCGCGGCCCTCCAGAGACAGGGACACCCGGATTGCCCGGCCATGATCAGGGTCGGGCCTGCGTTCCACAAGGTGTTTGCTGGCGAGAGCCGAGACAGCATCGCTGGCGGTTGACGAGCGCACACTGAGCTGTGCGGCAAGGTCCTTCAGGCGCAAACCCTCCGGACGGCCGGCCAGCAGCCTTAGCACATCCCCCTGGGTGGGAGTCAGTCCAGCGCCTTCACCGGTCTGCCAGTCTTTCTGGCGAGCCAGGGCGGCCAGACGGCTGAGGCCATAGATGAGCTGGTCGCGAATCATGTTAGGAGTCCTAATCAAATGGACTCCGGTGTCAAGACCATTGCGACAAGGGCTGTGGCTTAGAGGGGGGCGCCATGCCCCTGCGGTTGGATCGGTAGAGCGCCACTGACAGCAAGAAATGCGCACTGCCCGCACGAAATTCTGTGAGTCGATGCTGCTCTACTTCGCATGGATCAAAGGGCTCCGATTCGTGCGCAGACATCGTCACGTATGGCGCAAATATCCGCCGCTGGTGCGCATATTTCCCGACGAGCCTCCGTGGTTGCCTTGGTCACCTGACAGAAATGCCACCTCAAAGCGCCCCGTGTTTGCGTCCGCCGTCTTCTCTACTCTTCCGTATCCGTGCCTATCCTTCTGCAAGTTATTCTATCCGTATCTACGCTGACCGGATCAGGGACTGCGAATTCTGTTGCGCTGGATGCCTCATGACGAAATTCTTGGATCAGGGGGCATCAGTAACTACCAATGAATGGAAGCAAGTCCCATGTCCTACTCTGACAAGATAATCCGCCTCAAGACCGTTCTCGCCCGCACCGGCCTGTCCCGCTCCACCATGTATCGCAAGATCGCAGAGGGGACTTTCCCGTCCCAGGTGAAGATTAGCGTCCACGGCGCGGGCTGGCGGGAATCCGCCGTGAACCGCTGGATCGACGATCCGGTGTCGTATCGGAATGAGAGCGCTGCGCAGTGATAGCGCCGCCTCCGGTCGAGCCGATCTGCGTGAAGGTCAATGACGCTGCGCGCATGATCGGCGTCGGCCGCACCAAGCTCTACGAACTGATTGCGTCGGGCGAGATTGAGGTCGTCAAGCTCGGCAAATCGACCCGTATCACCACTGCCAGTCTGCACGAACTGGTCATGCGGCAGCGCGAGCCGAAGTAGGCTCGGCTGCCGCCTTGTTCGCTGCTGGGGTGCGATTGCCCAGATAGTCTGCCCACTGCTTCATCAGGGTTCGGCGCTTCTCGAAGAAATCGGTTCGGCGGTAGGCGGCTTCGACCTTGTTTGGCAGCTTGTGGGCGAGAGCCTTGTCGGCAACTTCCTTGGGAAAGTCGGTGCATTCGGCGGCCCAGTCTGTGAAGGTGGATCGGAAGCCGTGCACTGTGATGCTGGCGAAACCATCGTCGCGCAGCAGCTTGGTCATGGTCATGTCGCTGATCGGCTTCTTGCCATCGTTGGAAAAGACCAAGCCTGTATCGCTGGTCCGCTCAGCCCAGCGTTTGCGCAGCAGTGCCACAACCGGTGCCGAAAGCGGCACCACATGGGTTTCGCCTGCCTTCATCCGTTCAGCCGGAATGGTCCATACCGTGTTCTCGAGATCGAACTCGGTCCATACCGCAAGGCGCGTCTCGTTGGACCGGACGGCGTTGTAGATCGTGAAGCGCAAGGCGTCGCGTCCGGTCGTCGGGGCGGCGCTGGCAAGCTTCTGCATCAGCGCCGGAACGTCGGCATAGGGCATGGCCTCCATGTGCCCGCGCTTGTCGTTCTGACGTGGCAGGCCTTTGCGCACCGACCGCAACGAGACCTCTTCCGGCACCCAGCCTTTCACATGCGCGAAATCGAGCACTACGCCGATGCGCTGGAGCAAGCGCCGCGCTGTTTCCGGTATCTCCAGCCATATCGGTGAAAGCGCCTCGACGACGCAGGCGCTGTCCACCTTGTCGACCGGCTTTTCGCCGATGCGCGGAAAGAGGTGCCGCTCGAAACCAGACAGCCACCGGGCATGATGGCCATCCTTCCACCCGTCGCCCAAGGTCTCATGGCATGTGCGGGTTGCGGCCTCAAAGGTCGGAATGACCTTGCGCGCCTTTCGCCGTTCGGCGACAGGATCGAAGCCTTCACGAACTCGGCGGCGCAATTCTGCTGCCGCTGTTCTGGCATCGGATAGCGAAACGTCATGCGCCGATCCCAGCCCATAGTCGCGGCGATGGCCTTTCAACTGCATACGCAGCACCCAGGTGCGCGCGCCGCTGGGCTTTACGACCAGACACAAGCCCCTGCCATCGATGTGGCGACCGGGCTTCGCATTCTTCACTTTCAATACTGTCAGCGCCATCAGGTTCGAGTCCCTGTCAGGGATTCATACCGCCAAAAACGGGGGTATTTGGTCCCACAATCGTTCCCACATTTAAGCGGGAATTCAGGCGTTTCAGGGCGACCGACCGCGAACACGTTACAAGATAAATCGCTGATTTTACAGAGTAGTTGGAGACGCTCTGAAATTGCCTGAGACGAAAGTTATAGCGCCTCCTCCGCTACCAGTTTACCGATCGTTCGAATTGGTCTTTGCGGTGGTCGATCCTGCCATAGGTTGATAGGATTGTTGAATTGACGGGGCTTTGCGGACAATTTGATATGTTGCCGGTCATCTGCGTGCTTGGAAGCTGGTCGTCGGGCACCACTGCGGTGGCGGGATATATCGCCAAGGCGGGGGCATGGCCGTGTCCCCCGCATTTCCTTATTAACGACGACAAGTCCCCGGAAAGTCTCGAGTCCGCCGCCCTGCGCGCGCGCTGTCAGGACGTTTTTGATGAGAGAACCTTGATCAAGGTGGGGAGCGTGAGGGATTTCACCGCTTGGTTGGGGCCATGGTTGCAGGAACAATCGCATATCGCCTGCGATGCCGGGCGAACGCACATCGTCATCAAGCACCCGCTTCTGTCGCTGTTGGTGAGGCCGGTTTCCGAATGCTGTGAGGCAAAATGGGTCATGGTGACCCGGCCTCTCGAACAGATCGAGGCCACCAGGATCCGTCGCAAATGGCCCGTAATCTACGGAGAACTTGGCGCAAAGACATTGTATCCGGCCGCCTTTTCAGCGCTGGTCAGGCTCGGTCAAAGCCATGTAACGCTGTCGTTTCCTGAGTTCCTCAGCAGTCCGGCAAACCGGAAGGCGACGCTGGGATGGCTTGGCATGGCCCCGGATTCAAGCCAGCATCATGCTGCGGAAAGCTGGCTCCGCTAACGGCCATCCGCAAGTCCGCCGAGACGCAAGAGAAACCATCAACCTTTTAGGGCGTGATGGTCCATTGGCCGACCCCGCGCAGCCCGACGCTGATCCGGCGACGGACGCCATCGACCGTCTTGACCGCTTCGAGAAAAACCTCGCGCTTGGTAAACCAGATAATTGCGTCCGCGCCGTCTTCGCTGAAGGGAAAACCCAAATGGGCACCGATTTCGCCATTGGTTTGTCCATTATCCTTGGGATCCCAGCCCCAGACATAGCCAACGTCCTTGTGCGACTGGTTCCAACCTCGGCGCGTGACGCCCCCTGACGGCGCGTGAAAATCGACCAGTTGAAAATCATAGGGCGTTCCCGCTGGCAGGTGCGCTCCTGTTTGGCGCGGTGCATGCCAGCGCGCATTGTCCGGCGATGGCGCGGCCTGATCCTGATACCAGCTGCCCTGATGCAGCCCCGCCCAGGCCTGCCAGCCTGAGGCGTCAGCATAGCCTTTGGGGGTGGTAAGCGCTGCAAGACAGCTGGCAGGGGTCAGATTGGTGTTCCACAACCACACTTTACAGCTACCCGCGACGGTCGGTTTTTTTGCATAACGATCGAGCAAGGCCGCGACGATTTCGGCCCGCGTCCACAAACCGCCGCCCGGGCCCGGCTTGCGGTCCCATGCCAGATCGATCTTGTCGCCGGACACGCCGCCATTTCGGGCAGGCTTTGGCCCATGATAGATGTCCTGCAGCAGTTCGGTGTTTGCATCATCGCCCGGGTAATTGTCGGGCCCGGATGGCGGCGCTGGATTTGCTTGAGGAAATATCCGTTTCAGCCAGCCGATGATCGCGCGAGCCCAGGCGAACATGATCCATTCCCTCCCCATCCGGCGATATTTCGGAGCGGAGTGTATATCATTACCCGTTGGGCGTCACGGCTCTGCTGGCGAGCCTCCGATCAATTGGCCTTTGGTCCGCGTCCCGGTTTGCCGGGCTTTTTGTGAAAGCCGGGTTTGCCGCGGTCCTTCGGCTTGAACTTGGGTTTGCCACCCGCTCCGCCATTGCCTTCGCCGTCCGCTTTGGCTTTCGGAGGAAATTTCCCGGCGGGCTTCGGGCCTCGCGGCTTGTCCGATCTTTCGCCCGACGGTTTGCCATGGGGTCCGCGCGGATGCACTTTCACGCCGGGATTGTGGGCGGGGCGATCCCTGCCTGCCCCGTCCCTGCGATTGGCCCGAGCGGCCACACGGGGTCCGTCTTTGGACACTTCAAAGCGGATGGCTTCCTCGTCACTTTCGGTGCCAGCAGTGCGCTGCGTCGCGTCTGCAAATTTGTCGGCGATGGCGGTCGGGATCTGGAAATAGGTTTCGTCCGCTCCGATCCGGATCGCGCCGATTTCGTTGCGGGTCACATGGCCGCGGCGGCACAGCAGCGGCAAGATCCAGCGCGGATCGGCGTTTTGCCGGCGGCCAATGTCCATGCGAAACCAAACCGTGTCTTCAAAGCCTGCACGATGCTTTTCCTTTTGCGCGGCTTGGCGCGCCTCGGGGTTGTTGGGCATCATGTCTTCGGGTTCTGGCATTTTGGAACGATGCGCGTGGACCAGCATGGCGGCCAGCTCTGCCGGGCTTTTCTGGGTCAGCAGTCGCTCGGCCAGTTCGCGGTCGGCATCGGTCACCTCGACCGGTTGCATCAGCGTTTCCATCAAACGTTCGCGGTCCTGCGCCATGATCGCCTCGCGGTCGGGCGCATCGGTCCACAATGCGTTGATACTGGCATGGCGCAGCATGGATTCGACCCGTTTGCGGCGCGGGAAGGGCACGATCAGGATCGCGGTGCCTTTCTTGCCCGCGCGACCCGTCCGGCCCGAACGATGCTGCAAAGTTTCGGCATCGCGGGGGATTTCGACATGGATCACCAGACTAAGGCTGGGCAGGTCGATCCCGCGCGCGGCGACATCGGTGGCGACGCAGACTCGCGCGCGGCGGTCGCGGAGCGCTTGCAACGCCTGATTGCGTTCTTGCTGCGAATGTTCGCCGGATAGCGCCACGACGCTGAACCCGCGTTCCTGCAAGGTGGCATGCAGCCGCCGCACGCTGTCGCGGGTGGCGCAGAACAGAATTGCGGTCTCGGCTTCGTGAAAGCGCAGCAGATTGACCACCGCATTTTCGACTTCTGGCGGAGAAACGGTGACCGCCTGATACGAAATGTCCTCATGGCTGCGGCCCTTGTCGACCGTGGCAATACGCAGGGCATTGCGCTGATAACGCTGTGCCAGCGCTTCAATCGGGCGGGGCATGGTCGCCGAAAACATCAAGGTGCGGCGCTGATCGGGTGAGGCTTCTAGGATCGCTTCCAATTCGTCGCGGAAGCCCATGTCGAGCATCTCATCGGCTTCATCGAGGACAATCGCGGACAGCGCCGACAGGTCAAGCGCGCCGCGTTCCAGATGATCGCGCAATCGGCCCGGTGTGCCGACCACGATGGTCGCGCCCGATCTCAGCACTTTGCGTTCATGCGATGGGTTCATGCCGCCAACACAGGTTGCCACCCGCGCGCCGGAAAGATCATACAGCCATGCAAGTTCGCGGCTGACCTGCAAGGCCAGTTCGCGCGTCGGTGCGATCACCAGCGCAAGCGGGCTGTCGGCGCGGCGCAGATCGCCCGCCTCGTCCAGCAATTGCGCCGCCATGGCGAGGCCAAAGGCGACGGTCTTGCCCGATCCGGTCTGCGCCGAAACGATCAGATCACGGCCAAGCGCTGCGGGCTCAAGCACCGCCGCCTGCACATCGGTGGGCTGCGAATAATCACGCTGGGCAAGGGCGTCTTTGAGCCGGGCGGGGAGGTCTGCGAAGGTCATGTCATGCATTTCATTGGTCGCGCGGCGATACGGCGAAACATCTTTGTCTGGGCCGTAAAGGGTGTTGATATATTCGCGGATCAGCCGCAACGCGCGAATTTTGTGAATTGCTGCGCGCGGTTGGGGCCGCGCGGAAGGGGTCTGTTTAACTCCCCTTTGCGGAGCGATTGCTCCGTCCTTGCCGCGCCCCGTAGCTTACAAGCGTGACAGCGCGCAATCTTTATCGCGCTGCATAATCATTTGAGCAAATTGTGATGCTTGCTTGCGCCGGTAATGTCAGGCACCGCAATCGGGCGGAAATGACAGGGAATTGCATGCAACAGGCGGAAGATTTTCGGACCATCTGCGCGGCGCTCGATGCGCTGCTGTCGGAATTGAGCGATGCGGATTTTGCGCGGCCGACCGCGTTCAAGCGATGGACCATCGAAGAAATATTGCGCCATCTGCATGTCTGGAACCGCGCAGCCCTGTTGTCGCTGCATGGGCCGGACGATTTTTCCGACTTCATGCAATCGGTCGGTGCATCGCGCGGGCTCAATTTCAGGGAGTTTGAAAAAGAGCACTGCGATGATCTGAGCGGGCGCGAGTTGTTGGTGGCTTGGCGTGAGTTTTATCCCGCGCTGGCGGATGCCTTTGCCGAGGCCGATCCCAAGGCGCGCGTGCCATGGGCCGGGCCGAGCATGAGTGCGCGATCATCGATCACCGCGCGATTGATGGAAACATGGTCGCATGCGCAGGCGATCTATGATGAATTGGGACAGGATCGCCTGCCCAGCGATGCGGTCGCCAACATCGTCGTTCTGGGGCTCAACACCTATGGCTGGACCTTTGCCAATCGCGGGCTGGAGCCGCCCGAGCCGCGTCCGCAACTGGTGCTCACCTTGCCTTCGGGCGCGGTCCAGAGCTTTGGTGAGGAGGCCGGGGAGGAGCGCATCGAAGGCTCCGCCGAAGAGTTTTGTCAGGTCGTCACTCAATGCCGCAACATCGCGGACACCGCGTTGATGGTGCGCGGTGAAAATGCCGCGCGCTGGATGGCCATGGCGCAATGTTTTGCCGGTCCGCCGCAAGACCCACCGCCGCCGGGAACGCGGCGCAAGAAATGACCGACTGGATCGCTTCCGCGCAGCAGGCCTGCATGGCGCTGGGTCGGTACCGCGATGCAGTGCGCGCCGCCGTCGCCGCCATCGCCGCTCCGGATAGCAAGCCCGATGCGGCGCTGGTGCAACAGCATCAACGCCAAGTCCATGGGCTGGCATGGATCGGCACGACCATCGCCGCGCTCGAAGCTTTGACCGATTGGGCCGCGGCGTCGCAGCGGGCCGAGCGCTTTGGCGAAGTGGATGAATTGGTGCTGCGCATCGGCTTTGGTGAATATTGCCAGCAATTGCTGAGTGCACTGGCGATGAGCCAGAGCGAATATATTCGCCCGCAAGAGATGGGCACGGCAGCGCAGGCCGAATCCTTGCGCAGCGACCCCGCGACCGCGCGTTTCCTTTCCGCTGGCAACACCGCCGAAACGCGCGCGCGGCTCACCGCGCTGTTTGCCCAAGGTGCGCGGCCGGATGAGGCGTTTGGCGACGAAACGCTCGACATGATCCGCGATCAATTCCGAGCGTTCACCGCAGACCGAATCGCGCCCCATGCCCATGCTTGGCACCTTGCCGACGATCTGATCCCGATAGCCGTGGTTGAAGAAATGGCGCAGCTTGGTGTGTTCGGCGTCTGCATCGCCGAGGAATACGGCGGGCTGGGGCTGGGCAAAGCCGCAATGTGTCTGGTTTCCGAAGAATTGTCGCGCGGGTGGATTTGCGCAGGTTCGCTCGGCACGAGGTCAGAGATTGCGGGCGAATTGATCGGAGAAAACGGCACACCTGCACAAAAGGCGAAGTTCCTGCCGAAAATCGCCGATGGGTCGATACTGCCCACCGCCGTCTTTACCGAGCCCGACACCGGATCGGACCTTGCCTCGGTCAGGACACGCGGGGTCAGGCAAGTGGATGGAAGCTGGCAAATCAGCGGGGCAAAGACGTGGATCACCCATGCCGCGCGCGCCGATCTGATGACGGTGCTGTGCCGCACCGATCCCGAAACACCCGGCTATGGCGGACTGTCGATGATGCTCGCGGAAAAGACGCGCGGGACCGATGCTGTGCCGTTCCCCGATCCGGGCATCGACGGCAGCGAGATTGAGGTTCTCGGATACCGGGGCATGAAAGAATATGCGCTGGGCTTTGATGGTTTTGCCGTGTCCTGTGAAGGATTGCTGGGCGGGGCAGAGGGGCAGGGTTTCAAGCAGTTGATGCGGACCTTTGAAAGCGCCCGGATCCAGACCGCCGCGCGCGCTATTGGCGTGGCGTGGAATGCGTTTGACCTCGCGCTGAATTATGCAGCGGAGCGCAGGCAATTCGGTCAAAACCTGCTGGCATTCCCGCGCGTGTCGGACAAGCTGGCGTTGATGGCGACGGAAACCGTGATGGCGCGCGAACTGACTTACCGCGCTGCTCGGCAAAAGGACAAAGGCGAACGCTGCGATATCGCCGCGGGCATGGCCAAACTGCTCGCTGCGCGCACCGCATGGAGCAGTGCCGACAACGCGCTGCAAATACACGGCGGCAATGGTTATGCGCTCGAATATGAGATCAGCCGAGTGTTTTGCGACGCGCGCATTCTCAACATCTTTGAAGGCGCTGGCGAGATTCAGGCGCAGGTGATCGGGCGCGGCTTGCTCAGTGAAGGGCAGACCGCGCCATAGGCCTAGCGCCCCTTGAACACCGGCTTGCGTTTTTCGAGGAAGGATTTGCCGCCTTCGACTGCGTCCTCGCTCGACCCGGCAAGGCGCTGACCCTCGGCCTCCATCATCAAAGCGGTGTTAAGGTCGCATTGCAGGCCCTGACGCAAATTCGCCTTCATCCGCGCGAGCGCCTTGGTCGGGCCGGCGGCCAGCCGCTGCGCAATGGCACCGGCTTCGCTGGCCAGCGCATCATCCTCTACGCATTTGGTGATGAGGCCGATCCGCTCCGCTTCCTCGCCATAGATGCGTTCGCCTAGCATCATCATGCGGGTGGCCTGTGCCAAGCCCGCAAGGCGCGGCAATATCCAGCTAGATCCGCCATCGGGGACCAGCCCGATATTGACGAAGGCCTGCAGGAAATATCCGCTTTTGCCCGCGATCACGAAATCGCCTGCCAGCGCAATCGAACAGCCGATCCCTGCCGCCGGGCCATTGACCGCGGTCACGACCGGGATCGGCAGGTTCCACAGCGCCGCCATCATCGGATTGTAGCTCTGTTGAAGCACGGTGTACGATCGGTCACCGCCCGAAATAGACTGGCTGCTATCGCGTCCCCCGGCGAGGTCAGCGCCCGAACAAAACGCCCGCCCTTCGCCAGTAATCAACAAGGCGCGGGCATCGCCGAGATCGCGGATCGCTGCGAAAATCTCATCCGCCATCGCCGGAGGGCAGGCGTTGAGCCGCTCGGGCCGGTTGAGCGTCAGACGCGCAACATCGCCGCTGCGTTCCAACCGTAGGGTTTCGTAATCGGCCATCGTCCTGTCACTCCCAAATGCAAAAACTGTTTCACTGCACTCACCCAAACTCGTTGCGAAAAGCAACCTCTCAAATTGTGGGTTGGTGCCGGGGGGCTGCGATTGACCTTGCGCGGCGCGCTTGCGAAGAGGATCGAGGCTGGTCATTCAGCCAACTGCAAAAAGGAATTTCGCACAGCATGAGCGCCTGGCGTTTTGCCATTGATCGCGGGGGCACCTTTACCGACGTGGTGGCGGTGACGCCCGATGGCCGAACGGTCACCGGCAAGCTGCTGTCAGAGGCACCGGGCAACTATGCCGATGCAGCAAGCGAAGCGGTGCGGCGGATGATGGCGGAACACGGCGCGGCACCGATCGCCGATTTGCGCATCGGCACCACGGTCGCCACCAACGCGCTGCTCGAACGCAAGGGCGAACGGCTGGCGCTGGCGATCACGGCTGGATTTGGCGATGCGATACGGATCGGGACGCAGGCCCGACCAGAGATTTTTGCGCGCCATATTGTGCTGTCCGAACAATTGCCCGCGCGCGTGATCGAAATTGCGGAGCGTGTCAGCGCAGAGGGGGATGTGCTAAAGCCGCTCGATGAAGATGCCGCGCGGGCGCAATTTGAAGCGCTGCGAGGCGATGGCTTCGATGCGCTGGCGATAGTGTTGATGCATGGTTGGCGGCACCGCGATCACGAACAGCGGTTGTCCGATCTTGCCCGCGAATTGGGCTTTGCGCAGATCAGCGTCAGCCATGAGGTCGCGCCGCTCATCAAACTGATCCCGCGCGGTGATACGACCATTGTCGATGCC
This sequence comes from Qipengyuania sp. ASV99, assembly GCF_047872805.1. NCBI lineage: Bacteria > Pseudomonadati > Pseudomonadota > Alphaproteobacteria > Sphingomonadales > Erythrobacteraceae > Qipengyuania > Qipengyuania sp. ASV99. The sequence continues at coordinate 177,951 of NZ_JBLQUK010000003.1, forward strand.
TATCTTTCGCCGGTTCTGCGGCGCTACACCGACACTTTGCGCGCTGAGCTGCCCGGAGCAGCGCGGCTGCGGTTCATGCAATCCAACGGCGGACTTGCCGAAGTCGGCGCGTTTCGCGGCAAGGATGCGATCCTGTCCGGCCCGGCAGGCGGAGTGGTGGGCATGGTCGCGGCGTGCGAACCGCTTGGCCACCGCAAACTGATCGGCTTTGATATGGGCGGGACCAGCACCGATGTCGCGCATTACGCCGGACAGCTTGAACTGACCGGAGAGAGCGTGGTCGCAGGCGTGCGGGTTGCGGCACCGATGATGCAGATCCACACCGTCGCTGCGGGCGGGGGGTCGATTTGCAGCTTTGACGGCGCGCGGTTTCGCGTTGGACCCGAAAGCGCGGGCGCCGATCCGGGGCCGGCGTGCTATCGCAAGGGCGGTCCGCTGACTGTCACCGATTGCAATCTGGTTCTCGGCAGGATCGATCCGGCTTTCTTTCCCAGCGTATTCGGCCCAGACGGCGACGAAGCGCTTGACCCGGATGCAGCGCGCGCCGCGCTGGAAGCGGTGGCGCAAAGTCTTCCCGAACCCAAAGCCCTATCCGAAGTGGCTGAAGGTTTCCTCGCCATCGCGGTCGACAATATGGCCAATGCGATCCGCAAGATATCGGTGGCGCGCGGGCATGACATCACCGCCTATGCGCTGGCGTGTTTCGGCGGCGCGGGCGGACAACATGCCTGTATGGTCGCCGATCAATTGGGGATCGAGACGGTGCTGGTGCACCCGCTGGCCGGGATGCTGTCCGCCTATGGAATCGGCCTCGCCCCGGTAAAGGCGATCCGCGAGGTCAGCCTGGTGCGCCCCTTGGAAGAGAGCTTTGCCGCCAGCCTCGCGGAACTGGAGGCCGAAGCGCTGGGCGCGCTGACGCAGCAGGGCATCGCCAAATCCGATATAATATTGGAACGCCGTGCGCGTTTGCGGTTTGAAGGAAGCGATTCGATGATCCCGGTTGCTTGCAGCAATGCCGCCGAGATGGCTGAGCAATTCCGCAAGCTGCACCGTCAGCGTTTTGGCTACACCAGCGACAGCGCCGCGATTATCGTAGAGGCGCTGAGCGTGGAGGCAAACGGCAGGTCCGGCGGAATCGGCGCGGTCAGCCCTGATCTTGCTGCCAGCACTGCAGAATCTTCGGGCGATTGGCGCGTTCTTCAACGCTGCTTGGTGCAACCGGGGGAGGTCGCGGCGGGACCCGTTCTGATCATCGACCCCGGTTCGACCACTGTGGTGGAGTCGGGCTGGCAAGCGCAATTGGCGGACGAAGGCAGTCTGGTCCTGACCCGCGCCGAACCCCTCACCCGCGACCGCGCGGCGGGGACCGAGGTCGATCCGGTGCGGCTGGAGATATTCAACAATCTGTTCATGGCGATTGCCGAGGAAATGGGCGTGGTGCTGCAATCCACCGCGACCTCGGTCAACATCAAGGAACGGCTCGATTTTTCCTGCGCGCTGTTTGATGCAGACGGCGCGCTGATCGCCAATGCGCCGCATATACCGGTGCATCTCGGGTCGATGGGTGACAGCGTCGCACGGGTGATCGAAGCGCGCGGAGGTCAGGATGGCGGGCGCGATGGCCGAGGGTTCCGGCGCGGCGACGCCTATGTGCTCAACGATCCCTATCGCGGCGGAACGCACCTGCCCGACATCACCGTGATCGTTCCGGTGTTTTACGGAGAAGACGGCGGAGAGCCAGACGCCTTTGTCGCCGCGCGCGGGCACCACGCCGATATTGGCGGGATCGCGCCGGGATCAATGCCGCCCGAAAGCCGCACTATCGCAGAGGAAGGTGTCCTCATCGACAACCTCCTGTTGGTGGATGAGGGAGCATTCCAAGAAACGGCGGTGCGCGCTGTGCTTGCCGAAAATGAACACCCTGCGCGCAATCCGGCGCGCAACCTGTCCGATCTGCGCGCGCAGCTTGCCGCCTGCACTCGCGGCGCAGAATTGCTCTCCGGCGCGGCGCAGGAACACGGCGCGGAGGTGGTCGCGGCCTATATGCGCCACGTTATCGCCAATGCAGAAGAAAGTGTGCGCCGCCTGCTCGACCGGCTGGAGGATGGCGCATTCGCCTATCCGATGGATAATGGCGCGGTCATCAGGGTCGCCATTCGTATCGACCGAAAGGCTCGCGCTGCGACGTTCGATTTCACCGGGACCAGCGACCAATTGCCCGGAAACTTCAACGCCCCGCGATCAATCACCAGAGCTGCCGCGCTTTATGTTCTGCGGACATTGATCGACGATGCGATCCCGATGAACGATGGATGTTTGAAGCCGGTGGAACTGATCGTGCCCGAAGGCTCGATGCTCAACCCCCGGCCCGGTGCCGCTGTGGTGGCAGGCAATGTCGAAACCAGTCAGGCGGTGACAGACGCCTTGTTTGCGGCCACCAGCAGGCTCGCGCCGAGCCAGGGCACGATGAACAATTTCACCTTCGGCAATTCCGAACATCAATATTACGAAACGATCTGCGGCGGTTCGGGGGCCGGGCCCGACCATGACGGGACCAGCGCGGTGCAGACCCACATGACCAACAGCCGTCTGACCGATCCCGAAATCCTCGAAAGCCGGTTGCCGGTGCGGCTGGACCGGTTCGCAATTCGGCGCGGGTCGGGCGGAACAGGGCGGCAGCGCGGCGGTGACGGGGTCGAGCGCCGCGTGACCTTTCTTCAGCCGATGCGCGCCAATATGCTGGCCAATCGTCGCAAGGTGGCTCCGCACGGGATTTGCGGCGGCGGCGATGCACAGGCAGGACGCAACTGGGTTGAGCGCGCAGATGGCTCGCGCGAGGAATTGAGCGCCACCGCATCGGCAGAGATGCAGCCGGGCGATACATTTGTGATCCTGACGCCGGGCGGCGGGGGCTTTGGGGAGGAATTGGGATGAACTATTGGCCCTTGCTCGGCATCGGGCTGGTGGTGATCGGCTTTGCGCTGCGGTTTAACCCGCTGATGGTGGTGGTCGGAGCGGCACTGGCCACCGGGCTGCTTGCGGGACTGGACCTTGTGGCGGTGGTCGAGGCGCTGGGAAAGGCGTTCAACGACAATCGCTATATCTCGGTCACGTGGATCATCCTGCCGGTGATCGGTCTGCTGGAACGCCACGGATTGCAGCAACGGGCAAGGGCGGTGATCGAAAGCGTGCGCGGGGCGACCATGGGCAAACTGCTGGTCATTTATCTCGGCTTTCGCCAGATCACTGCGGCGCTGGGGATGAAGGATATTGGCGGGCACCCTCAAGCTGTGCGTCCGCTGGTTGCCCCGATGGCAGAAGCAGCGGCGGAAAAGTCGCATGGGAAACTGGCAGATGGAGACCGCGAGCAGGTGCTGGCGATGGCGGCGGCGACCGACAATGTGGGGCTGTTCTTCGGCGAAGATATTTTCTTCGCTATCGCTTCTATCTTGTTGATACAGGGTGTTTTTGAGTCGTATGGTTATCCCTTGACCCCGCTTGAACTGTCGGTCTGGGCGATACCGACCGCAATCTGCGCCTTCATAATCCATGGGTGGCGGATCAATGCACTCGACCGGCGGCTTGGTCGGGCATCGGGCAGGGTTGTTGGCGGAGCCCTGTCATGATCACCTATGAATGGCTCTATTGGCTCGCGGGAGCATTCTTTGCGGTCTGGTCCATTCTCAGCCTGCGCGACGGACGGTTCGGCAATGCTGCGTTCTGGGGTCTGCTGGCGGCCAGCTTTTTCCTCGGCAGCCACCTTTCCGACCTCGCCAATGGAGTGCTTGTGCTGGCGCTGGTGGCGATTGCCGGAATGGGCGGGCTGAAGCGCAGCGAACCGGCCACGACGTCCGCCATGGAGCGCGACAATTTCTCAAAAATCCTTGGCAATAGATTGTTTATCCCTGCACTTATTGTTCCAATCACGGCTGTCGCGGGCACTTTGCTCTACAATTACACGCCCATGTCCGAGACAGGCCTGTTTGAGGCGCGGCGGGAAACTTTGATCCTGTTCGGGATCGGCGTGGTGATCGCTTTGATCGCGGCCATGGCGTGGCTCAAGCCGCCGTTGCTTGCCCCTGCGGAGGAAGGGCGGAGACTGATCGATTCAATCGGCTGGGCGGCAATTCTGCCGCAAATGCTGGCGGCTTTGGGCGCGGTGTTCGCGCTCGCGGGAGTGGGCGAGATTATCGGCGGTGCCGCCCAAAGCGCGATCCCCGAAGGCAGCATCGTGCTGACCGTGATCGTCTATGCGCTGGGCATGGCCTTGTTCACGATGATCATGGGCAACGCCTTTGCGGCATTCCCGGTGATGGCAGCGGCGATCGGGATACCCTTGCTGGTGGAGACCTATGACGGCAATCCGGCAGTGATCGGGGCGGTCGGGATGCTGGCTGGATTTTGCGGCACCTTGCTCACCCCGATGGCCGCCAATTTCAACATCGTGCCCGCTGCGCTGCTCGAACTGAAGGACCAGAACGCGGTCATCCGCCAACAGGTCGGCACGGCGGTGCCGCTATGGGTGTGCAATGTCGCGATCATCTATGTCGGAGCGTTTCTGCTGTGGAACTGACCGAGGCGCTCGCGCGCAAATTCGCGCAAACCGCACTTGGCCATGTGGCGCGCGAATATCCGAACAAGCTCGATCATGTGATGGGCGGGGATGCGGATGCGTCGACCCCGCGTGAATTGCATCCGGCATTCTTTGGCAGTTATGACTGGCATTCCTGCGTCCACGGCTGGTGGACGCTGCTGACGCTGAGGCGGCTCTGGCCGGAGATGCCGGAGGCGGCGCAGATCGACGCATTGGCGCAGACGACCTTTACCGATCCTAATCTTGCCGAGGAACTCGCTTATATTGAGCGGCCTGACGCGCGCGGGTTTGAGCGGCCGTATGGCTGGGCCTGGCTGCTGTTCCTGCATCACGAAGCGGCCCGGCACAAGGACCGAGCATGGGCACAGCGGCTGGAGCCATTGGCAAACACCTTCGTTGAGCGGTTCAAGACCTATCTTCCCATTCTGACCTATCCGATCACGGTGGGGACGCATTACAACACCGCCTTTGCGCTGGCGTTGACCCGAGATTGGGCCGATGAACGCGATCCTGACCTTCTAAGATTAATTGATAGGTGGGCAAATCAAGCCTTTGATAGTAAATCACACTATACAGGATGGGAACCGGGAGGTGACGAATTTCTGTCGCCTGTGCTGACCGCATCATTGCTTATGAGCAAAGTCATGCCCCGGGACCAATTTGAGCCTTGGTTTGATCGTCTGGTTGTCAGCAATGGCTGGCTTGAGCGCGAATGTCACCCGGTCACCGTGTCGGACCGGAGCGACGGCAAGATCGCACATCTCGACGGACTCAACCTCAGCCGGGCGTGGTGCCTGCGCGGAATTGCGGCGACGCTTGGGCAATCCGAATCGTCCACCCTGCTTGAATCGCGCGCAAAGGCGCATTTCGATGCCGCGCTGCCGCATGTGGCAGGCGATTACATGGGCGAACACTGGCTGGCGAGTTTTGCCTTGCTGGCGATGCTGGCGGATCAGCAATCCAATCTGCGATGACCGTCCGGTAAGCGCAACCCACTGATCGATCGGTAAAATCCCGCAAGGTTAAAGCACGTTGGTGCGAAAAAGCGGATCGCATATGTGACCGCGTTAACCTTGCTCAATTGTAAAATCATGTCTCCAAACCCGCAGAACTCCGGGACTTGGCGAGTATCGCTAAACGTTTGCTAACCATTGCCCCGTATTCGCCCTAGGCATGAATACTCAGCATATCACCCATTCGCTTTTCACCGCATCGGTTGCGGTTCTGTTTACCCTTTCAGCTCCGGCCTATGCCGAAGGGGTGAGCGCCGGCACGCTGATCGAGAACACGGCGACCGCGACCTTCGACGGGGGCGACGGTCCGCAGACCGTCGATTCCAACACCGTCGTGGTGCGGGTCGATGAATTGCTCGATGTGACGGTCACCTCGCTCGACAGCGGCCCGATTGGCGCTGTCCCCGGCGAAGCGGTGCTCACTTACGAAGTGACCAATCAGGGCAATGGGCCAGAGGCGTTTGAGCTGATTGCGAACCCTGCCGTCGCGGGCAATGATTTCGATGTTACCTTGGTCAGCATCGCGGTCGATACCAATGGTAACGGCACCTATGACCCCGGCGTCGATGAAATTCTGACCGCGCCGCAAACCACACAATCCCTCGCCGCCGATGAAACCTTGACGGTTTTCGTGATCGTCAGCGTGCCCGACACCGTTGTCGATGGGCAGGCGAGCGATATCGAACTGACCGCGCGGGCGGTTACGGGGACTGGAGAACCGGGAACAAGCTTTGCCGGGCAGGGTGTCGATGGCGGCGATGCGATCGTCGGGACCACCGGCGCAGATGGCACCGCGCGAGGGTCGCTGCTGGTCGGTATCACGTCGGTTGATCTGACCAAGACTGTCAGCCTGCTCGATCCGTTTGGCGGCGACAGCGCCGTTCCGGGAACCGTGGCAACCTTTACCATCGTAGCCAACGTCGCGGGCAGCGGCTCGGTCGACGATCTGGTTGTGACCGACATCATCCCCGACGGCACGACTTACGCAAGTGAGACGCTCAGCCTCGATGGCGCCGCGCTTACCGATGCCAGCGGCGACGATGCGGGCGAGGCATCCGATGCCAGCGGCATTTCCGTCGCGCTCGGCACGGTGTCCGGGGGGGCCACCCATACCATCACTTTTGATGTCACCATTGATTGATCCATTTTTAGAGCTTGAGGAATTAAGCATATGAACACGTTTGTAAAAATGATCACAGCAATGCTGTTCTTTGCCGCCGCCACCGGGCCGCTGTCCGCTCAGGCGCAAAGCGTTAGCCCGGTTACGCTTTCGGGTGATGTGAAGGCGGTTGAAACCACGCTCGATGCGAATGGTGCACAAATCACGCGGCTGGTTGAACCCGGTGTTATCGTCCCCGGTGACCGGCTAATATTTGGCACCGACTACGCCAACACCGGCACCGAAGTGGTGGAAAATTTCGTCGTCACCAACCCGCTCCCCGGTGCGGTGCGGCTGGCCAGCGATGCCGATCCGCAGCTGATCGTGTCGGTCGATGGCGGCCAGATATGGGGCACGCTGGTCGAGCTTTCACTCACCAATGACGATGGCACCGCGCGCGCCGCAACACATGCCGATGTGACGCATGTGCGCTGGACGCTTGCGGCAATCGCCCCGGGTGCGAGCGGCCGGCTGGAATACCCCGCCATCATCCGCTGACATTTGAACAACAGATCATCCGGCGAGAGCCGGACGGTAACCGCCAAGTTCCGTGGGCGGTGTTTGTTACACGGGGCACACGCAGAGGACCAAAACCATGACACGTACCACCCAATTGCTGGGTGCGGTGAGCGCTTTTGCGCTTGTCGCGATGTCCAGCAGCCCGGCCCTTGCGGTCGGGACCACCGCTGGTGATAGTATCACCAACAACGTCTCCGTCTCGTTCGAAGTCGGCGGCGAAGCTCAAACCGAAGTCACCGCAAGTGACACATTCACGGTTGACCGCCGGATTGATGTCAACGTCAACTTCACTGGCGCAACGCCGGTGTCGGTATCGCCCGGTCAGGACCGCGCGGTGCTTTCGTTCGACGTCACCAACTTGTCGAATGACGTGATCGACCTCGACCTTTCCACTGTCCTGTCCGCAGGCACAGCAGCCAATATCGAAAACATCACGATTTATCTTGACGCCAACGGTGACGGCGCGCTGCAACAATCCGAAATCGATGCAGGTGCCATCACCTTCCTCGACGAAGTGGCTGCCGATGATGGCGCCGGCACAGAGACCATCTCGGTGCTGGTTGTCGCCGACATCACCACCGGTGCGGTGAACGCCGACACGTTCGATATTGTTCTGGTTGCTGACGCCTATGAGGCCGGTGCTGCTGGCCTCGGCACGGAAATCGTCGGTCTGACAAGCGCCGATGCCAACACCGCCGGAGAGGACACCGTCCTTGCCGATGGAACGGGCACCGCAGAGGAAGCCGCCAACAGCGGCGACCATTCCGACACCGGTCAATTCGAAGTGGCGGGCGCGCTGGTCAGCGTCGTCAAGTCAAGCCGCATCATCAGCGATCCGGTCAACGGCGCCTCCAATCCGAAAGCCATTCCGGGCGCGGTGATCGAATATTGCATTGCGGTTTCGAACGCGGCCTCGGCGGCGACTGCGACTGCGGTAAACGTCTCGGACGACCTGCCTGCTGACGTGACTTTCACCGAAAACGACTTCGGCATTTTTGTCGATGGCGCAGCGGCGATCGACGACAACGGCACTCCCGGTGATGTCAGCGATGACATTGCGGTCTGTTCGGGCGGCACCGACGCAGAAGGCGGCGCTGCCAGCTACAACGTTGGCGGCGGCACCGGAGGTCTCAACGAGATCGCTGGTTCGCTCAGCGATTTGGCTGCGAGCACGACCCGCTCGCTCTATTTCCGCGTCACGATCAACTAAGATCTCGATCCGGTTCTAGACTTTGCGTGTGCCCCTCTCTTTCAGGCGCGTGGCAGCAGCACTTTCCTTGGTGCTGCTGCCATTCGGCGTGTCTGAAGAGGGGGCAAGCGCGCAGGCCCCTATCCAGAACGATGGTGCCGTCACAATCGGCACGATTGAGAACACTGCCCAGGCATCGTGGCAGGTGTTGGGACGTCCGGTGCAGACCACGTCCAATACTGTGACTTTCAACGTCACGCTTCCGCCTCCAGAAATCCGTGCGTTCCGTCCCGCGCCGCAAGGCACCATTGAACTGAATTTCCGTGCGCCGCTGTGCAGCGCAGGCGGACAATCGATTCAAGGTGCGGCGGGCGGAACCGCGGCTGGCGCAGATGGCTCTGCGATTGCGATCACTCCGGCAGGCGGAATGGTCGAACAGACCAGCACTGTGCGCGCCGGTCAGACGGTGCTGTTTGAAGTCACCGCTTTTGCCGCCAACACTGATCCCGGCGAAGTTGACCAATTGACCATTACGATCACCACTTCGACCGGTGACCGTGAAACCGAAACAATCTTTGAAACCGGCGTCGATACGGGCGTATTCGTCGGCCAGATCGATACGATCCGAATGCCCCCCGGTGCAGTTCACAACGATTGCCAGCTGAGTATTGCCGACGGCGCAGACATTTCCATTGCGGCCTTTTTGCCCGGCGAAACCTCAGTGATTGTCGAAATGCAGGTCGATGTGCTCGCCGATCCGTTCGGTGTAGTGTTCGACAGCGAGACGGGTGAGCCGGTGAACGGTGCGCGCGTTACCTTGGTCGACGCTGTTACCGGTCAGCCTGCCACCGTGTTTGCGCAGGACGGGGTTACAGCATGGCCCTCCAGCGTCATTTCCGGCCAGTCGATCACCGACGGGGCAGGGCGCGTCACCGATCTTGATGCGGGCGAGTTCTGGTTCCCGCTGACCTTTCTGGGCACATATCGCCTTCAAATTGAGCCGCCTGCGCCTTACTCCGCGCCTTCGCGGGTTAGCCCGGCCAGCCTTTCACAGCTTTCGCGGCCTGATGGGCGCGGCTTTGTCATTCTCGATGCTTCGTTTGGTGCGCAATTCGCGCTGTCCGACCCCACCCCTGTCCAGGTCGATATTCCGCTCGACCGGCCCAGCCTCGATATCGGGCTGGTCAAAACAGCCTCGCGTCAGCGGGTGCAGCCGGGCGACGTGGTGTTCTATTCGATCACTGCGAGCAACACCGACCGCTCGCGGCCAAAGCGCGATGTGGTGATTAGCGATATACCCTCGCGCTTTCTGCGACTGCGTCCCGACAGCATCCGCATCGACGGAGCCGCCGCGCCGGGCGCGGTAAGCATCGCGCCCGATGGCGGCTCGATCACCGTTGCGCTCGGTGATATTCCGGGCGGGACATCGCGCCGGGTCACCTATGCCATGTCGGTGCGGGCCGATGCCCCACCGGGCCGCGCGCTGAATGACGCAGTGGTTACCGATTCGCTGGGCCGCACCGCCCGCGCCAGCGCCGCTGTCGATATCGAACGTGATGCGATAGCAGACCGGATGACGATCATTGGCCGCATCACTGCGGGCCCATGCACTCTGGACGATCCGCGGCCCGGCATCCCTGGCGTGCGGGTGGTGATGGAAGATGGCAGCTACGCCATTACCGATGTCGATGGCCGTTATCACTTCGAAGGCGTCGTACCGGGCACGCATGTCGTCGCCATTGCCGGAATGACCCTGCCCGAAGGCGCAGAACTGGTCGATTGTCAGAGCGACACTCGTAGCGCAGGCAGTGCAGGCTCGCGTTTTGTGATTGGGCAGGGTGGCAGCCTGCTGGTCGCCGATTTCCATGCGGTCCTGCCTGCCGCTGCGCCCGATGTGCCCGCCGATCCTGTCGCAGCACAAACTGTAACTAGCACGAGAGACCCTGCCGAACCTTCCTTTGCGCCCGACACCGACTGGATCGCGCTGGGTGATGGCGAGGATGGTTTCTTAACGCCGGGAGTTACCGCCAATCCGCGCGCGCCGGCCATCCGCATCGCCATCCGCCACCGCAAGGGACAAAGCGTGGTGCTGCGCGTCAATGGTGAAGAGGTCAGCGGACTTGCTTTTGACGGCACACTCAATCCCGAACGCGGCCAGTTTGCGGTCAGTACCTGGCGCGGGGTCCGGCTTGAAAATGAACGCACCGTGCTCGAAGCCGACATTATCAACAGCTTTGGCAGCGTCAGCAAGACCTTCACCCGCGAAGTGTTCTTCACCAGCACTCCGACCCGTGTCGAACTGGTGCCGGAAATGTCCAACCTGATAGCCGATGGCCGCACGCGCCCGGTTGTCGCCATTCGCGTGCTGGACCGCAACAACCGTCCGCTGCGCGCGGGTGTCTCGGGCAATTTTCAGCTCAATTCCCCCTATGAAAGCGCCGATCAGATTGACCGGCAACAACTCAACCAGTTGACCGGTTTCAACCCGAGCTCGGCGCGCTGGGTGGTCGAAGGAACCGACGGCATTGCACGCATCGAACTTGCCCCGACCATGGTCAGCGGTTCCTTGCGCCTCGATTTCGCCTTTGACGATGGCGAGATTGAGCGTGCCCAACAGCTTGAGGCGTGGATAGAGCCGGGCGATATCGAATGGACCATCGTTGGTCTGGCAGAGGGCACCGTGGGCGCGCGCAGCGTCGCCTATAATATGGACCGCAGCGGGCGGTTCGACAGTGACCTTGGCGATGATGCCCGCGTGGCGCTGTATGCAAAGGGCAGGGTGCTGGGCCGTTACCTGCTGACGCTCGCCTATGACAGCGCCAAACAGCGCGAAGATCAGCGTGTATTGGGGACCATCGACCCGCAAGCCTATTACACGGTGTTTGCCGATGGATCGTCGCGGCGTTTTGATGCGGCCAGCCGGGAGAAGCTGTATGTCCGCATCGAAACCGCGACTTTCTATGCTCTATACGGCGATTTCGAAACCGCTTTCGACCAGACCCGGCTGGCGCGCTACAACCGCACCGCAACCGGTGTCCGGGCCGAGGCTCGGCTGGGTCAGGTGAAGGCCAGCGGCTTTGCTGCAGAAATCTCCAGCCGCCGGCAGCGTGACGAGATTCAGGGGCAGGGGATCAGCGGCCCCTATGATCTGAGCAACCGCAGCATCCTTGCCAATAGCGAGCGGGTGACGATCGAAGTGCGCGACCGGTTCCGTTCGGAACTGATCGTCTCGACCCGAACGTTAACCCGGTTCCTCGATTACGATATCGATCAGCTGTCAGGCACGATCACCTTTTCGCAGCCGGTGTTGAGCCGCGATGACAATCTCAACCCGCAATTCATCATCGCGGAATATGAAACTGACGGGCTGGGCCGCGCAGAGCTGAACGCCGGTTTGCGTGCCGATTGGACCAGCACCGATGGCCGCGTGCGGATCGGCGCCAATGCGATCACCGACAAAGGCGAGGGCGCGCGCACCGATCTGGGATCGCTCGACCTGCGCGCCCGCATTGGTGACAGCACCGAAGTGCGCGGTGAGATCGCCATGAGCCGCAGCGCAGGGGATAATGCTTCCGGCTGGATCGCCGAAATGCAGCACCAGACCGGCAAGCTCGATCTGCTCGCCTATGCCCGCCAGCTTGATGAAGATTACGGGTTTGGACAGCAAAACGGCGCAGAACTGGGTCGGCGCAAGATCGGTGTTGATGGCCGCGTGTTCTTGACCGACGAACTCAGCCTGGTGGGCAGCGCGTGGCAGGATGACAGTCTGACCGACACGTCGCGTCGCCGCGCGGCGCAGGCGCAGCTCAATTTCACGCGCCAGAACACCGATCTGCGGATTGGTCTGACGCATTTCAACGACCGACTCGCCGATGGCACGGGCCAGACATCAAGTGTGATCGAGGCGGGCGCGACACAGCGCTTGTTCGAAAATTCGCTTGAGGTTTCGCTGGCCAGCGCGGTCGCGCTTGATGATGCGGAAAGCGTTGATCTACCTGCCCGCCATCGGATCGGATTGCGCTATGCGGTCACCAACAATGTGCGGTTGATTGGCACATATGAGATCGCAGACGGAGCCAATGGCGATGCGCGGCAATTGCGCGGCGGGATCGAAGCGACCCCGTGGCAAGGAGGCCAGATCGTCACTTCTGTGGGTCAGCAATCGATCAGCGAATTTGGCAACCGCACCTTTGCTTCCTTTGGTCTGGCGCAGACACTGCAAGTGACCCCTGAACTGACCATTGATGCAACCATCGACGGCAACCGGACGCTGAACGGTGCGCCCGGTGCGGATTTGCTGGTCAACCCACTGCAACCGGCGGCGAGCGGCGGCCAGCTCGCCGGCAATCAGCAGTTTGAAGACTTCAACGCAGCCACCATCGGCGCTGCGTGGCGCAAGGATCGCTGGAGCGCGGCAGCGCGCGGCGAATATCGCGATGGCGAGCGGGCAGATCGAAAAGGCGTGACCTTCGGCGCGATCCGCCAGTTGGGCGAGGGCAGCATCGTCGGGTCCGGCGCAACCTGGACCCGCGCCACGGACGAAGGCGGCGCAGCGACCGAGATATTTGATGCCAGCATCGCCTTTGCTCACCGCCCTGACCACTCCGAAATCGCCATGCTGGGCAAACTTGAATATCGCAGCGACCGCGTAACTGGCGGAATTGCCGGGCAGGCAGGCGCAGCCGGACGCACCGCTTTGATCGTCGATGGCGATGCAACGTCGCGCCGTCTGGTCGCCAGCTGGTCAACCAACTGGAGCCCGCGCGGCTGGGACGTGGATGATAGCGGCATCAAACATCAGACCCGCCGGGATGAATATTCGCTGTTTGTCGGCGGGCGCTATAATTTCGATGAATTTGAAGGGACCGAATTTTCGGGCACCACCGTGCTTGTCGGTGCCGATGCGCGCATCGGGATTAGCGAACAGTTCGAAATCGGCGCAAGCGCCACTGTGCGCGCCAATCTGGACGATGACGTCACCAGCTTTGCCTATGGTCCGACCATCGGCTTTGTCCCGGCAGAGGGCATGCTGCTGACGCTCGGATACAATATCGATGGGTTCCGCGACGGCGATTTCTCCGCAGCGCGCAACACCGACAAGGGAGTTTTTGCCGCGGTCCGCTTCAAATTTGACACCGATACGTTCGATTTCCTTGGGCTGGGGCGGTGACATGGAGATGACCCGCAAAATCGGCAATCTAAAGCCCGCGTTAACCATGATCCGGCAGAACTGGACTATGAGTGTATCGCGCCTGACTGCCGGCTTGGAGACCTGCCTGATCGCAGCATCGCGGATGGTGTTGGCGGCGCTTTGTATTGCTTTTGCGCAGCCTGCATTCGCGCAATCGACTTTTACCTATGTCGCCGCAGCCGATGGCACGATCAATGGAACCACAACCTGTACCGGTCCCGCCAATCCGCTCGTGCGGAATTTCACGGTTGCGGACAATTTTACAATTGGCGACGTCAATCTGGGCTTCTTTGCGACCCACACATGGCGCGGTGACATCCGCGTAACCCTGCAAGCGCCCGATGGCACGCGGGTGCAGTTGGTGAATGGCGAGACGAACAGCACCAATGGCGACAATATCAATGTTCTATTGGATGATAGCGCCGCTGTGACGGTCAATTCGACCAATATCACCGCTGCGCATTCGGCCACCAATCCGCCGCCGTTTCAGCATCAGCGCAGCCCCAATTCGGCGCTGTCCGCGTTCAATGGCGGCTCGAGTGCAGGGACTTGGCGGCTCGAAATCTGCGATCTGTTTCCAGGTGCAGACAATGGCAATTTCCGCCATGCAGAGCTTTACCTGACATCGACACCGGCCAATTTTGCAGATCTGTCGCTGACCAAGTCGCTGATCGGTTCGCCGCCCATCCAAGGCGGGACCGCGACCTGGCGTTTGACCGTCACCAGTGCGGCCGCTTCGTCGCAAACCGCCAATGGGGTGGTGGTGCAAGACGCTTTGCCGGCAGGATTTACTTTCGGCACGGCCAGCGGCGATGGCTCGTTCAATTCGGCAACGGGTCAGTGGGACGTTGGCTCCCTTGCGCCAGGTGAAAGCGCTTCGCTGACCATTTCCGGAACGATCAGTCTGGCAGCGGGCGCGAGTGTGATCAACAGTGCTGAGATTACCGCGAGCAGCGTCATCGATCTCGACTCCTCCGTTAACAATGGTGCTGCGGGTGAAGACGACTTCGCCAGTTCCAGTTTCATCGTCCAAAGCGGCCGCGCGCCGGGGGTGCCGCCGCTCTTGTCCTGCCCAGCCGGATTCTCCGTATTCGACTGGGATACAATTTCAGGATGGACTGCCGGATCCACCAGCAACACCTATGCCTTTGCCGGGTTTGGAAACATCGGTTTCAACCTGACCAATGACGGAGCTTATATCAACAACGCTGCTTTCGGCGGGCTATCGCCGACCGTATTCAATGCCTTCACCGGCGGTCTTGTTCCGGGTGAGGACAGTTTGACGGTGGTCGCCAATCAGGCGAATCTGGCCGGTGAGGTGGAGATTACAGTCACTTTACCGCGAGCCTTCACCGGGCTGCAATTTTCGGTATTCGATGTCGATTTCGGAACAAACCAGTTTGCCGATCGGCTCGAAGTTGTGGGGCTGAACAACGGATCACCGGTCAATGCGGCATTGACCAATGGCAATGTCAACTTCATCAGCGGCTCGGCGATCATCGGAGACGGCGCATCCAACACCGACGCCGCGCTTGGCAACGTCGTGGTGACCTTCACTTCCGCCGTCGATACGGTCATTCTGAGATATGGCAACCACACCACCGCGCCCGCCGATCCCGGACAGCAGGGCATCGGGCTGCACGATATTACCGTGTGCAATCCCTTCACCACGCTCAGCGTCAGCAAAGTTAGCTCGATCATTTCTGATCCGGTGAACGGTGCCACCAACCCCAAGGCTCTGCCCGGCGCGAGCGTCGATTATCTTATCACTGTCACCAACACTGGCAGCGAACCGGCCGACGCCGATAGCGTCATGGTCTGGGATGATGGTCCTGCGGATGCGAAAATGTGCCTCATCTCGCGCAGCGGCGGGCCAGTGATCTTCGCTGATCCGGGCAGCAATTCGGGCCTCAGCTACAGCTTCTCCAGTCTCGGTTCGGGCGCAGATGATCTCGAATTCTCGAATGACGACGGCGTGAGCTTTACCTATGTGCCGAGCGATGACGGCACCGGCTGTGATACGGCGATCACCGATTTCCGGGTGCGCCCAGGCGGCAGCTTTCTGGGCGGCGGCAATTTCACGATTACGGTGCGATACCAGATCGAATAGCGGCACCCTGGCCCGTCAAGGCCAAGTGCTGACTGCGCTGTTGCCGCCAATGCGCGGGGGTGTCAGGGATACCGACGATGATTCGCAACCCTGTCAAAGAGCCGTTCTTGCCCACTGAGGGCATCCACAACCTGCGCGATTACGGCGGCTATGCGGCTGCCAGCGGCGCGCAGGTAAAGACCGGGCTGCTGTTTCGCTCGGGTCAGCATATGGAGGCGAGCGCGGCGGATCTTGATGCGATCCAAGCGCTCGACATACGCACCATCATCGATCTGCGCGGCACCAGCGAACGCTCTGGCTTTCCGTGCCGCCGCCATGCGGATTTTGCGGCGCATGTGATCGCCTTTGATGGTGAGACGACCAGTTCCCCTCCACACGAAGGCGGGGGCGGCAGGGTTGAAATGACCCCGGAAAAAGCGCGCGAGCGAATGATTGCGGTCTATACAAAGATGCCGGTGAACCCTGCGATGATCGCCATGTTCACCCGCTATTTCGAAGCCCTTGAAACCCGCGATGGCGGCAGCCTCGTGCATTGCTTTGCGGGCAAGGACCGGACCGGTATCGCCGCCAGCCTGCTGCTGCATGTGCTGGGGGTGCATCATGACGATGTGGTGGGCGAATTCCTGCGCACCAATGACGCGCCGACGCAGCATATTCTGGAACGCCAGTCGCTTCCCCGAATGGAGGCGCATTACGGCATTATCGCGCCAGAAGCCGTGCGCAACCTGATGGGCGTGCGCGAAGAATACATCGCCACCTACTGGACGCAGGTTGAGCGCAGCCATGGCTCTGTCGATGCCTATCTTGCACAAACTTTAGGTGTGGATGAGACAAGGAAAGCTCGCCTGCGCGAACGCCTGTTGACGTGACAAGCGGCGCAGACGCTCCCATATCCTTCGCACCATAAGCCCCTTGCAAGAGACACAACATGGCCACCCATCACACCAGAATGCTCATCATCGGGTCCGGCCCGGCGGGATACAGCGCCGCGATCTATGCAGCGCGTGCGATGCTTGCTCCGATTGTGGTGCAGGGGCTTCAGCCCGGCGGCCAACTTACCATTACCACCGATGTCGAGAATTATCCGGGTTTCCGCGACGTGGTGCAGGGACCGTGGCTGATGGAGGAAATGCAGGCGCAGGCCGAACATGTCGGCACACGGATGATGTGGGACACGATCGTTTCGGTCGATCTGGAAAATGGCCCTCCGTTTCGCGCGATCGGCGACAGCGGCGATGAATATATTGGCGACACTCTGGTGATCTGCACCGGCGCGCAGGCCAAATGGCTGGGTGTTCCGGGCGAACTGGAATTGGGCGGCAAGGGCGTATCGGCCTGCGCAACCTGCGATGGATTTTTCTATCGCGGGAAAAAGGTCGCGGTGATCGGCGGCGGCAACACTGCGGTTGAGGAAGCGCTGTATCTCACCAACCATTCTGACGATGTGACCTTGATCCATCGCCGCGACACGCTGCGGTCGGAGAAGATCCTCGAAGAACGGTTGATGAAGAACCCCAAGATATCGGTGCTGTGGAACAAGGCCGTTGAAAGCTTTGCCGCGGGCGAAAACGGCGCGCTGCATCATCTGATGCTAAAGGACACGCAATCGGGCGAAGCCTCTACACTCGAAGTCGACGGCGCTTTCGTTGCCATTGGACACGCGCCTGCGACCGAGTTGTTCAAGGGCAAGCTTCCAATGGACGCCAGCGGGTATCTGCTGACCGAGCCGGGCACGCCTAAGACCGTGATCCCCGGAGTGTTTGCGGCAGGCGACGTGACCGACCACGTCTATCGTCAGGCGGTAACGGCGGCGGGCATGGGATGCATGGCGGCGCTCGACGGGGAGCGTTACCTTGCTGCGAACCCGCACGATGTGGCGCAGGTTGAGGCGGCGGAATAACCCGCCGCCTTCCTCGCGTTCAGAACACTGCCAGCGCGGCGTGCAGGATCAACGCCATCAACACCACGCTCGATAGTGCAAAGAGCACGAACCGCACGATCACTTTGTTGGCGGTCACTTGCACAATCGAGTGTACCACGCGCAGCCCGACGTAAATCCACGCGAGAAATGCGTTCATCCCGTCGCCTTGGCCAATGATCGCCAGCACGATTGCCACTGCGTAAAACAGAGTGGGCGCTTCGTGTAGGTGATTGTAATTATCAGCCTTCCAATTGACCGCGTCTGGCAGTTTTTGACGCAAGTCCGCCCCAACACCGCCAACTAGGTTCTTGCTGTCAATTCCGGCCTTCTGCATCGCCGGGATGCGGGTGACATACATCCACAGCCAGATAATCATCGTCCAGATCATCAGCGCGATAGCCGGCTGCAGAATGTCCATACCAATCATGTCAGTTCGTGCCCTTTCGATGAATTATTGCGGGGCGAGGCTGGGATCGGCGAACACCGTAGCCAAGACCGCACGGATTGCCAGCACGACCAAGGCGATAGTCGCGCCAATGAACAGCAGGAACCGGATCGGAACCTTGTTGACCAGCACTTGCCACAGCGAATGGACGATCCGCAATCCGACATAGATCCAGGCGAGCAACACGTCCATCGCGCCAGCTCCCATCAACGCAAGGGTCACCACAATTGCGTAGAACAGCGTGGGTTGTTCCGTCAGGTGACTGTAATTGTGCGAGGGCCAATTGACCTTGGGGTCAAGCTGCCCTTCGAGGTCTTGCCCGCGTCCGCCGGGCCGGTCACCCAAGTCAATCCCGGCCTTCTTCATTGCCGGAAGCCGGGCCCCTGCGAGCCAGAACAACATGATAAGTGTCCACACCACCAGCACGGCAGCGGGCGCGAGCATTTGCGCTTGCATTCCAAATCCCCTCTCGAAACGACTCTTGTGCCTAACTGCGAGAGGCGCAAAAGATTGTCAATTGCAACCTACTTTGCGGCTGTTAATTCGCTATAAAAAATCGGTTATCATCCCATCCTTATCTATACAAAACTCCACTGAGCCATCCAATCCAACATAAGCTGGGGTAAACACAACGCATCTCTCCGCGCCTTCTTGAATATTTTTCTTCAGAAGCGCACAGTAATACTCGTTGTAGGCTAAGAACGCGCCAATTCTCTCACCTTGGTGACGGTACTTCAGATAGGCTTTAGCAGAACGATTGGGCAACAACTCATAATCGGGATAAGCCCTTTCTGCATCGGCGCATGCTTCATAATGGTTGACGTTTAGACGTTCAGAGTAAGTCTTGTCATCAATTTCTAACGACGTACCCACTGCCTCATCATTTTCACATGAGGTGCAGATTATAAAAACCAGAACTAAAAACCGCATTTTCATCAGTTTGATCCGACCGTACATGATACCCCAAAACCCTTGTCAACCGCTATCACGGGAAATCCGAAGCCGCTCGCAACACCATCATCACCATTCTCACCGGAGACGGAAGAATATTCTGGATGCCCATGAATAAAAAATGCAGCGCGGCCAAAACTTCTCTCGAAAACCCTCAGCTCTTGCTGAAACACAGACCGACTGATTAAATTGGCGTGGCCTGAAGTAAAAAGTTTACAAAATATATACTTACCTTGACCACTAAGAGTAGAAATTACACCATATACTGTAATAACCGTGGGCTTTGGAATTATAGCGCAATCAAACGAACCTAGCTGTTTTATTCTTTCGATAAACGCGACTTCGCCAAGCATGCTGCCATCTTCATTGCAGATTGCGCTCAGTGCAACCGAGTATGGTTCACTTTGCGGCAAGCACATGCAGCTGGAAATACCCCAGACCGCCGCGTTTGCTCGTCAGGGTCAGGCCATGCTCCGCAGCCAGCCGCGCTGCGGTTTCGGGCAGTGCACTGCGGGTCGCAACGTGGAATTTCGCCAGCCACGCATGGAGCAGCTTTTCCAGCGGCCCCGGCAATCCGCTGAGATCGCCGAAATCAACCACGTGCAATTCGCCGCCGACGGCCAGATGGCGCGCGGCATGGGCAAAGGCACCCTCCCAATCGGGGATCATCGACAGCGAATAGGACAGCACGACCCGGTCGAACCTGTCCTCACCAAATAGCGCGGGCGCATCGAAGCTGCATGCATCGCCTTCGACCAGCCGGGCCTCATCCCCCAATGCCGCGCGCGCGCTCTTGAGCATTTCGGCGGAGATATCGAGGCCATACAGTTTCACCCCCGGCCACGCCTTGGTGATCTTGTCGAGGTTGCGCCCGGTGCCGCAGGCGACTTCGAGCACGCGCGTGCCGGGCCGCGCGTTCAGCCCTTCGATCAGTGTGTCGCGCCCGAACAGATAGTATTTGCGCGTCAGATCATAGATGTGGCGCTGCCCCTTATAGACGCTGTCCATCAGCGCTGCATGGCCGCCCTGTGCTGTTTGTGCGGCCATCAGGCCAGCTCATACAGATGCACGCCGCCATAGATTGACGAACGGTCGCGCGCGGTCAGATCGGCTGATGTCTCTTCGAGATAGCGCCATTTTGACAGGATCGCATCGTCGAGCCGTCCGGGCAGCATGGTTGGCACAGCCGCAGTGCGGAACAGCACGCGCGCGCCGGGACGAGAGGCGCGGGTGATCCGTCCCCACAATTCGTCAAGCTGCGCATTGTTCATCCAGTCTTGCGCATCGAGCAGCACAAACCGGTCCATCGAAGCCTCTTCGCGGTCGCCGATCCAATGCACCATATTGGCGCGCACGACGTCCAGCCGGTCGATCCGCTCGCGCATGATTTCCCAGTTCTTGCGCTGGAGATAGGGCGGCAGCGGTGCCTGTTCGGAACGGTCATAGCCGCGGCCAAAGGCCTGCCAGGCGAAGTAATTGTCCTTGATCTCGAAGTCGCAGGCGAGCTTTTCCAACCGCCGCCGCAGCACCTCTGCCATGCGTTCATCGCCCGCCAACTCGTCAAACTGCGCAGGCGGGATTCCGAGGCCGAACAGCGAGGCGGGCTGATTGGTCAGCCAACGAATGAACTTCTTGTCGAACACCGGAGCGAGTTCCTTCTCAAACACCGCGCGCTGTTCCTCCAACGTTTCGGCCTTGAGCAGTTTGGTCAGGTCGATCTTGTAGAGCTTGGCAAACAGATGCGCGAGGCCGATGAAGTTGCCCAGCAACCCGCGCTTATACAGCCCTTTGGTGAAGTAGCTGATCCGGCGGCGGCCTTTGATGTCGCGCTTTTCCCAGTACTTGCGGCTTTCCGTGTCGAGATGCGGGGCAATCATCTCCTTGTAAACCGCCTTGTTCTCGGCGTGATCGGCATGGCCGAAGAAGCGCTGGAACCGTTCGTAATTGGGCAGATGTCTGATCGCGGTGATCTTGAGCTGGCCCAGCGCGACATGTGCGCGGTTGAGGTCAACCGCTGTCACCTGCGCCGGGTTTGCGGTGAGATAGGACAGCGCGTTGCACGATCCGCTGGCGATGCACATCACGCGGCTGTCGGGCTGGATCGCAAGTCCCTCCATATCGACCACCGGGTCTTCCCAGATCTGCGCATAGACGAGACCGTTGAATGCCAAAGCGAAGGCCTTGTCGAGCAGTTTGTCGCCGACCTTGCCGTCCTTGCGCACCACCGCATCTTCGATGATTCGTTTGGGCTGTATTGTCAGAGTATCAGGCATAGTCTTGATGGCCTTGGTTCGAGGGGGCTGCCGCCCTGCAGGCGGTTAAGCTCTTGTCATATTCGTCCAGCGTGTCGGCAATGTGACGGTTTCCACAGCTAGTCCGCATGTGACAACGTTCGGGCATAGGCTGCAGGGTCGGCATTGCCGCCGGTTACCATGATGACGGTTCCTTCGTCCAACGGCACATTGCCCGCCAGTGCTGCTGCCAGTGCTGCCGCGCCGCCAGGTTCGATCACCAGTTGCAAATGGGCAAAGGCCCAGCGCTGCGCATGGCGCACCTCTGCGTCGGTGACGGTGACGCCCGGCTCGGCTCGGCCGCTCAGCACGTTGAGGTTGATCGGCTTGGTCGCGGTGGGTTGCAGCGCGTCGCAGATCGTGCGCGGCGCGTCCGGCCCTGCGTGGACGATTTCGCCTGCCGCCAGCGCCTGCCCGACCATGTCCCAGCCTTCGGGTTCAACCAGATGGATCGCGCTGTCCGGGCACGCCAGCGCCAGTCCCGCTGCGAGACCGCCGCCGCCGCAGCAGGCGATTATCCGCGTAGGCGCACGCCCCAATTGCGCAGCCGCCTCGATCCCGGCGCTGCCTTGCCCCTCTATCACCCAGGGGTCGCCAAAGGCATGGACGAGCACGCCGCCGCGCTCCGCGATCAGCCGGGCGGCGACCGCGTCGCGGTCCTCTCCGGGACGGTCGTAAAGCACCACTTCGGCACCCAGCGCGCGGGTGCTTGCCAGCTTCACCTCTGGCGCATCGCGTGGCATCACGATGGTTGCCGCGATCCCTAGCCTGCGCGCCGCCCACGCCACGCCCTGCGCATGGTTCCCCGATGACACCGCGACCACCCCGGCCCTGCGTTCTTCGGGTGTCAGGTTGGACAGCCGCCACCAGCCGCCCCTGATCTTGAACGCGCCGATGGGTTGCAGGTTCTCGGCTTTCACCCAGCATACAGTGCCGCCGATCTCCGCCGGCAGCAACGGGGTCGGCGGCAGGATAGCGGCGATGCTGCGCGCGGCGTCGATCACGCCTGCATGGTCCGGAAACCGCGTCATTGCGGCTTACCTCCGCCCTGCCTGACACACTTGACACACTGTCCAGAGGCGAAACTCTGGCCGTCGTCGGCGCGCGGTTCGGTAAAGGCGGTTGGGAGGGCAACTTTAATCATATTCACCCGTTACAGACCTTGCCGCCTGTAGGAAACACCGGATCATTTGAGCGCCCCTGCGCTTTGCCCTAATGGCGTGCGCAAGATTCGATTTTGAAAGGCTCATGTGTATGTCGAAAGTTCTGGTCATCGGGGCAGGGGGCGTCAGCTCGGTCTGCGTTCACAAAATGGCGTTCAACCCCGCTATTTTCCCAGAAATTCACCTTGCCAGCCGGACGAAGTCCAAGTGCGATGCGATTGCCGCCAGCGTGAAGCAGCGCTGCGGCGCCGATATCGCCACCTATGAAATCGACGCCGAGGAAGTCCCGGCGATGATCAACCTGATCAAGAAGGTGGATGCGAGCCTCGTCGTCAATCTCGCGCTGCCGTATCAGGATCTGCCAATCATGGACGCCTGCCTTGCCGCTGGCGTGCACTATCTCGACACCGCCAATTACGAGCCCAAGGACGAGGCGAAGTTCGAATATCACTGGCAATGGGCCTATCACGACCGTTTTGCCGAAGCGGGATTGATGGCGCTGCTGGGTTCGGGGTTCGATCCGGGTGTGACCAGCGTTTTCACCATGTGGCTGAAGAAGCATAAGCTCAAAACGATCCGCCAGCTCGATATTCTCGATTGCAATGGCGGCGATCATGGTCAGGCCTTTGCGACCAATTTCAACCCGGAGATCAACATCCGCGAAGTGACCGCCCCGGCGCGGCATTGGGAAAACGGCGAATTCGTCGAAACCCCGGCGATGGGCAAAAAGGTCGAATTCGACTTCGAGGGGGTTGGCCCCAAGAACATGTACATGATGTATCACGAGGAGCTGGAAAGCCTCGCCAAATTCAACCCCGAAATGGAGCGCGCCCGGTTCTGGATGACGTTCGGCGATGAATATATCAAGCATCTGACTGTGCTGCAGAATGTCGGGATGACGCGGATCGATCCGGTGAAGTATCAGGGCAAGGACATCATCCCGCTGCAATTCCTCGCCGCCGTCCTGCCCCAGCCTGAGACTCTGGGCGAAACGACCAAGGGCAACACCAATATCGGCGTGATTGCCACCGGAGAGGCGCTGGATGGCAACGGCGAAAAGACGTTCTACATCAAGAATATCTGTTCACACGAGGCCGCCTATGAGGAAACCGGCAACCAAGCCGTATCCTACACCACCGGCGTCCCCGCCATGATCGGCGCGGCGATGATGGTGACCGGAAAATGGGCAGGGGACGGCGTGTTCAACGTCGAGGAATTGGACCCCGATCCCTTCATGGAAATGCTCAATGCGCATGGCCTGCCATGGACAGTCGAGGAAATGGACGGGCCGGTTGGGTTCTGATTTTTTCACGCGAAGACGCAAAGATGTTGAACCCTGACGAAATTGAGCGCCTTGCCCGTACAGTTCTGGATTGTGGGTTCCATATCCACAATGACTTGGGTCCTGGTCTGCTGGAATCGGCCTATGAGGCGTTGATGGCCGAGGCACTTCGTCAGGCTGGGTTGAATGTGCGTCGCCAAGTCAACGTGCCGCTGAAATACAATGGCGTTGTCGTAGACAACGCATTCAAGATTGATCTCCTGGTTGAAGAAAGCCTGATCGTCGAATTGAAATCGGTCGAAAAGCTTGCGCCGATCCACGGTAAGCAGCTCTTGACCTATTTGCGGCTCACCGGTCTGCCACTTGGTCTGCTGGTGAATTTTGGGCAGGCGATGTTCAAAGATGGCGTCAGGCGGGTCGTTAATAATCATCGCGGTGGTGGCAGCACCAAATGACCTCTTCGCGTCTTTGCGTGATACAAAACGGAGCAAAGCTCACAATGCAAACCAAAGCCGGTGATCCGGGCGCTTTCGCCCAGTTTGACCTTTCGCGTGTCGACAGCCCCGCCTTCGTTGTGGACGCCGCAAAGATTCGCGCCAATTGTCAATTGCTCGCCGCTATCCGCGATACGGCTGCGGCAGACGGCGCGAATATAAAGGTCTTCGCTGCATTAAAGGCTTTCTCCATGTGGTCGGTCGCGCCGATCATCGGAGAATATCTCGACGGTGTGTCCACCAGCGGCCTGTGGGAAGCGCGCCTCGCTTCGGAGTTCTACGACGGCGAGATCGCCACCTATTCCGCCGCTTACAAGCCGGAGGACCTTGAAGAAGTCTGCCGTCTGTCGGACCACGTGATTTTCAATTCGCCCAGCCAGATGCAGCGCGCGGCGCTGATCCTCGAACACGCGGCGACCACGGGCGGCGATGTGTCGGTGGGCCTTCGCATCAACCCGCAGGTGCCCACCGGAGAGGTAGCGAAATACGATCCCTCCGCGCCGGGATCGCGGCTCGGCTTCCCGCTCGACCAACTGACCGAAGAGCACATGGAAGGGGTGGAGGGCATCCACTTCCACAATCTGTGCGAACAGACCTTCGAACCACTGCAACAGACGTGGGACCGGGTGTTCGACGTGATCGAGCCGTATTTCGGCCAGCTCAAATGGATCAACATGGGCGGCGGTCACCACATCACCCGCGCTGATTACGAACGCGATGAACTGGTGCAATTCCTGAAAGACGCGGCCGAGGACACCGGCGCGGAAATCATACTTGAGCCCGGCGAGGCGGTGGCGCTCGACGCCGGAATTCTGGTGGGCACTCTGCTCGACACGTTCATCAACGAAGTGCCCGTTGGCATCACCGATATCAGCGCGACCTGCCATATGCCCGATGTGCTGGAGGCCCCCTATCGCCCGGCCATGCTGGGCGAACTGTCCGATCCCGACATCATCCCCTTGCGCCTTGGCGGGCCGTCCTGCCTCGCCGGCGACGTGATCGGCGATTACCGCCTGCCGGTGCCCGCCGATCCCGGCGCGCGTTTCGCATTCCTCGATCAGGCGCATTATTCGATGGTCAAAACCAATACTTTCAACGGCGTGCAATTGCCCTCGATTTGGCTGTGGGACAGCGAAACCGACGCGCTCGAATGCATCAAGCGCTTCGATTACGAAGATTTCCGCGACCGGCTGAGTTAGACCTTTGGGCTAACCCCCGCGCAGCACCCGCCCGCGTTCGTTCTGGTTGATCGCCAGCGCGAGGCCCGCCATCGCGCCGAACTGCTCTGCGGCTTCTGCCACCCGCGCGTGATCCTCATCAGCGTTCATTGAACCGCTTTCGAACAAATTTCTGCTTTCCACCGCTAGGATGACCTCTCCGCGCGCGAACAGCGCACGCACCGCCTTGCCGCCAAATGCGCGTTCCAGCGCCAGCAAATGCTCGATATAGGAGGGGTGGATCAGCACCCGCGCCTCAACCTGATCGTCGCTCCACACCTCGAACACATCCTCGAAATCGGGGTGGACCTGATCGACGTAATCGAGCCGGTGGCCGCGAAAGCTGGCATGATCGGCCCGCCCGCCCAGGCCCAGCCATTTCTTGTGCTTGCCTTTGCGCTGAAGCAGGGTGGTCGAATGGAACCTTCGGCCAAATTCCATCCGTATGATGACCCCGCGAAACACCGTGACCCAGCGGCGATTCTTGCCCGATCCGCGCCGCTCTTCCAGATGCGCTTCATACAGTTGGAAGCCGTGCCCTTCGAGCGTGCCGTGCCAGCAATCCTCGAACCCCTCGCGGTCGCTGCCGGGGAGCAGGCCGTAAGTGCGCGCCGCTTCATATTCGGCGCCGGGGGTGACATCGTGGGAATAGGCAATGCCGAAATGCCGCGCGATGGCCGAATTGATGCCGGTCTTGATCGCCTTCTTTGCCTCGGCAATCGGCATATAGCCCCAGGCCGAGACGCCCAGAAACGCAAACGCCGCCAGCACGATCTTGAAATTGCCAAACCACGGCGCAAACCACAGAAACGCCAGCACCGGCAGCGCCGCGATCCCGCCATAGAACCAGCGATTGTGCGCCTTTGCGCGGGCGGCCTCGCGCATGGATTGTTGGCCAGACAGCCAGTTTCCCAGCTCGCCCTCCATCAGACCCTGAATATCCGCGCGCATTCGGCCCCTTTCCCTTAACCGTTTTCCCGCTACTATCATCGTGCCCGGTATAGGAGGGGTGGACAATGGATTTCGTGATCTGGATCGTTCTTGGCGCGGGGGTGCTGGCCGCATTCCTAGTGATCGGCATTTACAACCGGCTTGTCGGGTTAAGGCAGAATGTCCGTCAGGGCACCGCCGATATCGACGCGCAATTGCGCCAGCGGCACGATCTGATCCCCAACCTCGTTGAAACGGTGAAGGGCTATGCCGGGCATGAGGCGACCACGCTGGAGGCGGTGATTGCAGCGCGCAATGCAGCGGCGAAGGGCGATCCCGACAGCGGCAGCGAAAAAGGCCTGCGCCTCGCGCTCGACAATCTGCTGGCTCTGGGGGAGGCCTATCCTGACCTGAAGGCCTCAGCCAATTTTCAGGAATTGCAGCGCGAACTGGCCGATATCGAGGACAAGCTTGCCGCCGCGCGCCGTGCACTGAATGCGGCCGTGGCGCGTTACAACACCGCGCGCGAAAATTTCCCGGCGGTGCTGTTTGCCGGAGCGATCGGTTTTCACCCCGCAGACTTCAACCAGCTTGACGATAGCGAGCGCGGCACGGTCGACCAGGTTCCGCGCGTCGGATTTCAATAATTTCGGAACGATTTCCGCTTGCATACGCTGATCGGGAAATGGCCAAACATGGCGCGCGTTTTTTCGTTTGCGTATTTGCACAAGGTAACTATACGCGCTCTTCCGCTGCCCCAAGGGACATACCGCAAGGCAGCCTCAAAACCGTTTGGTTCTACCAACTAAACCTTCTGGGGGTCCCTTGAGTTGCACATCTATCCTGACGCCAAGGCTGTAGCGCGGGCTCTTCGCCCGGATGAGCCGATTATCCTTAACCGCCCGCATGCTGCGCGGCGGGCCGCCCGTTTCTTTGCCGATCGTTTCCCCGGCAAGGTTCTGTATGCGGTGAAGGCCAATCCTGCGCCCGATCTGATCGCGGTGCTGTGGGGTGCGGGCGTAACCCATTACGACGTCGCCTCGATCGCAGAGGTGCGGCTGGTGCGCGCGGCGCTGCCCGATGCCACGCTGTGTTTCATGCACCCGATCAAGACGCCCAGTGCTATCCGCGAAGCCTATTTTCAGCACGGTGTAAAAACCTTCAGCCTCGATTCGGTCGAGGAATTGGAGAAGATCGTCGATGCCTGCCGCGATCCTGAAACCGGCGAACCGGCTAGCGACCTGCGCCTGTGCGTGCGGCTGCGCGTGTCGTCCGAATATTCGGAGCTGTCGCTGGCGAGCAAATTCGGCTGCGACCTGACCGAGGCGCCGCTGCTGCTCCAGCAGACCCGCCAGCATTGCGACTGGCTGGGCATTTGTTTTCACGTCGGCAGCCAGGCGATGAGCCCGTTTGCCTTTGTGCAAGCGCTCGACCGCACCCGCGCCGCCATTGCCGAGGCTTCGGTGGTGATCGATATGATCGATGTCGGCGGGGGCTTCCCCTCGATCTATCCGGGCATGGAGCCGCCGCCGCTCGAAGATTACTTTGCCATCATCCACCAGCACTTTTACGCTCTGCCGATTGCCTATAACGCCGAGCTTTGGTGCGAGCCGGGCCGTGCGCTGTGCGCCGAATATTCGAGCATGATCGTCAAGGTCGAAAAGCGCCGCGGGAATGAGCTTTACATCAACGACGGTGCCTATGGCGCGCTGTATGATGCGGCGCATGTCGCATGGCGGTTCCCCGTGGAGGCGCTGGAAGACGATCTGCGCGATGCCAAGGAAGACTTCGCCTTTTACGGCCCGACCTGCGACGATGCCGATTACATGGCCGGCCCGTTTGCGCTGCCCGGCGACATTCAGGCCGGCGATTTCATCGAGATCGGGATGCTTGGTGCCTATGGCGCGGCGATGAAGACCGGTTTCAACGGCTTTGGCGATGCGCGGGTTGTGGTGGTCGAAGACGAACCAATGCTGAGCCTTTTCAACGGCACCCGCGTGCGCGAAGCCAGCAACAATGTGGTGAGTTTGCGTTAATTTGGCGCGCCCCGCTTTGGTGGTGGGGGCGGAATTTAAGCGCCTTGTCATCCAGATTTGACGTTCGAGTCTTGACGCCAAAACCGCACTTTATCGTCCTCCCAGCGAAAGCTGGGATCTCAAGCGGCAAACTCTGCGCCTTGCTGCCCCAGGGCCCCAGCTTTCGCTGGGGTGACGGCAAAGGCGGAGTGGCTGTTCCGCATCTAATCACGGTCGCAAAATTCTAAAGAGACAATTCCAAAACGCTGACCTCTGATAATAAGCCTATCCGCCCTAATCAAACCCCACAAACCGCGCGGCTTCTTCCACTGGCTTGCGTTCGCTCACCACGGCGTTGGCGGGAAAATTCGGGTCGGGCCAGCCTAGCGCTACCGCTTTCATGATCACCTGATCGTCGGGAATCCCGGCATGTTCGCGCACCACCGGGCTTTGCATGATGCCTTGGGAATTGATCACGCAGCCGAGCCCGCGCGACCATGCGGCGTTGACCAGCGCCGTCGTGGCCGCGCCGCAATCAAACGCAGTGTCGTCGCTGCCTGATAATTCGCGGTCATAGGTGACGATCACGCAGACTGGCGCGTCGAATTGGCGGAACCCGCGCAGCACCCAATCCTGCCGCGCGTCCTTGTCGTCGCGTTCGATGCCCATGGCGCTGAAAAGCTGCTTGGCAACGCCGATCTGGCGTTCGCGGTGGACGCCTGCGAACGGCTCGCCCCGGCGAAATTCGCGGCTGTCGGGCTCGCCGGCCAGAATCCGTTCGGTGTTGCCGCGCCGGATACGGTCGAGCGGCTCGCCAGTTATGACATGGAAATGCCACGGCTGGGTGTTCATCGAAGTGGGCGAGCGCATCGCCAGCGCCAGCACCTCCTCAATCAGCGTGCGCGGCACCGGCTTGTCGAGATAGCCGCGAATGCTGCGGCGACCGAGGATGACATCATCGAAATTCATCGCGCTCACGCCGCCTCTGCCAGTTCCAGTTTCAGCCGGTCCCAGATTTCCACCAGCGCCTGTGTCAGTTCGGTCATCATCGGCTCGGTGTGGTGCGGGCCGGGGGTGAAGCGCAGGCGTTCTGTCCCGCGCGGCACAGTGGGGAAGTTGATTGGCTGCACATAGACACCGTATTCGGCGAGCAGGATGTCGCTGATCTTCTTCGCGCGCACCGGATCGCCAACCATCAGCGGGACGATGTGGGTGGTGCTGTCCATCACCGGCAGACCGGCTTCGGCAAATTTCAGCTTGAGCGTGGCGGCGGCCTGTTGCTGCGCGTTACGTTCCGCATTGGATTGTTTGAGGTGCCGCACCGATGCCAGCACGCCCGCGACCAGCACGGGCGACAGCGAGGTCGTGAATATGAAT
Organism: Qipengyuania sp. ASV99; assembly: GCF_047872805.1. NCBI lineage: Bacteria > Pseudomonadati > Pseudomonadota > Alphaproteobacteria > Sphingomonadales > Erythrobacteraceae > Qipengyuania > Qipengyuania sp. ASV99. The sequence continues at coordinate 207,812 of NZ_JBLQUK010000003.1, forward strand.
CCCGGCGCATAGCTGCGGATGCAATCGACCACCTTGGTGCTCGCCGCGATATAGCCGCCCATGACGCCGAACGCCTTGCCCAGAGTGCCTTCGATAATGTCGATGCGGTGCGCGGCGTTGTCGCGTTCCGAAATGCCGCCGCCGCGCGCGCCGTACATGCCGACCGCGTGGACTTCATCGATATAGGTCAGCGCGTTGTATTTCTCGGCCAGGTCGCAGATCGCGTGGATTGGGGCGACGTCGCCGTCCATCGAATAGACGCTTTCAAACGCGATCAGTTTGGGCGTGTTCGGGTCCTCTTCGGCGAGCAATTGTTCGAGGTGGCGCACGTCATTGTGGCGGAACACCCGCTTTTCGCAGCCCGAATTGCGGATCCCTGCGATCATGCTGGCGTGGTTGAGTTCGTCGGAGAAGATCACGCAGCCAGGCAGCAATTTCGCCAGCGTCGACAGTGTTGCATCGTTGGAGACATAGCCCGAGGTGAACAGCAGCGCGGTTTCCTTGCCGTGCAGGTCTGCAAGCTCCTGTTCCAACTCGACGTGGAAATGGGTGTTGCCGCCGATGTTGCGCGTGCCGCCTGATCCCGCGCCGACATCGTGCAGCGCGGCCTCCATCGCGCTGATGACGACTTCGTGCTGACCCATGGCGAGATAATCGTTGGAACACCACACGGTGATCGGTTTCGGGCCATTGTGCCCGTGGAAACAGCGCGCGTTGGGATAGGCACCCTTGTTGCGCATGATGTCGATGAAGACGCGGTAGCGCCCTTCTTCGTGGAGGCGGTCAATCGCGGCGTCGAAAATTTGGTCGTAATTCACTTGTCTCACGCTCTCGCAGTGTCGGACGGCCCGTTTGGCAGGCTCTTCACGTCCAAATTTCCAACAATACAGGCCATACAACCCCCTGATGGCCCCTTGGTTTCAGAGGGCTGCGTTTTAGCAAGTGCGGCGCGGTTGAAAACCACGATCTTTGCGAATGATTTGCAGATTAGAACAATTCGGGCACGCCGAAACCCCGGCTGCTGAGCGCCTGTTCAAGTCCGTGGGCTGCCTCGATCGGTCCGGTGATGACAAATCGGTCGGCCCGGTCTTTCGCCATGGCTTGACCCTGCGTCAGCTCGGCAATCCGGGCGGCGATCCCCTTTGCCCCGTCGATCAACGCGACATCGGGTCCAAAGGCCGCCGCCAATTCTTCGGCCAGCAACGGGAAATGGGTGCAGGCAAGCACCAAAGTGTCGATTTCGTCGCCGCCGGGCATCGCGCGCAGCCGCTCTGCCGCCTCAGCGATGGCGGATGTGTCATAGGGCTTACCGCGCAGCTTTGCCTCGGCGCAGCGCACCAGACCCGGGGCCGCGATCCGCAGCAGGCGATTGCCGTTCGCAAAGCGGGCTTCCAGATCGTCAATATAGGCCTGCCGGACGGTGGCCTGTGTGCCGATCAGGCCAATCGCGCCGCTGCGGGTCAAGCCGGCGGCGGGTTTGATCGCGGGGACTGTGCCGACAATCGGGATTTCGAGCACTTCGCGCACCATGCCCAGCGCAATTGTGCTGGCGGTGTTGCAGGCGATGCAGGCGAGGCGCGGGGCGAAGCGTTCGCTCATCCGGCCAAGCAATCCGGCGACCCGCGCGGCGACTTCTGCCTCTGATTTGGTGCCATAGGGCAGACCAGCGAAATCGGCTGCATAGATGATCGGCGCATCAGGCAAGGCAGCACGCAGCGCATCGTAAACGGTCAGCCCGCCGACACCGGAATCGAACAACAGGATGGGAGAGAGAGCCTGGGCCGACAAAAATAACTCCATTCGGGCTGAGCCCTTCGAAAGGCTCAGGACATGCTTGTCGAAGCCCTGTCCTTTTCTTTTCTTACCAAGCCCCTAGAAGAAAGTGCAGCCCTTAGACAAGCTTGGGGCGACCGGATGAGAGAGATTAGTGGAACCAATTCTTGCAGCCTTGATCGGATATGTGTCCGGCTCCATCCCGTTTGGCCTGCTGCTGACCCGCGCGGCCGGGCTGGGCGATGTGCGCAATATCGGCAGCGGCAATATCGGTGCGACCAATGTCCTGCGCACCGGGAACAAGGGGTTGGCGGCGGGGACGTTGCTGCTCGATCTGCTCAAGGGGCTGGCACCTGTCATCGCCGCCGGGATGATCTGGGCGGGGGACATCAGCGACGTGGCAAAGGCGTTTGCGGCGGGCGGCGCGGTGATCGGGCATTGCTATCCCGTCTGGCTCGGCTTCAAGGGCGGGAAGGGTGTCGCCACCAATGCCGGAGTGTCGTTTGGCCTCGCCTGGCCCATCGGGCTGGCCTACGCGCTGATCTGGCTTTCGATGCTTGGCATTTTCCGCATTTCCAGCCTCGCCGGGATGAGCGCGGTTGTCGCTGCCGCAGCAGCCTCGGCGCTGTTCGGCTATCCGCAGTTTTTCCCGGTGCTTGCGGCGATTGCGGGGCTGATAATCTACCTTCACCGCGCCAATATTGCCCGCCTGATGAAGGGTGAGGAACCGAAAATCGGCGGCAAGAAGTGAGCGGAACCCCCGCGCTGACCCAAGCTGAGGCCTTCGCGCGCATCCGCTTGCTGCGTTCGCCCAATATCGGCCCAGTCAGCTATCGCCAATTGCTCGCCCGGTTCGGCAGCGCGGCGGCGGCGATCGAGGCGCTGCCCGACCTCGCCAGCCGGGGCAAGGTGCCCTATCGCCCAGCGCCCGCCGACCGGATCGAACGCGAAATCGAAGGGGTACGCGGCGCCGGTGCGCGCTATCTGTTTCACGATCAGGCCGATTATTCCGCGTTGCTCGACGCAATCGACAGCGCGCCGCCGATCATCACCTGCAAGGGGCGGCTGGAACTGGCTTCGGCCCCCTGCGCGGCGATGGTCGGCGCGCGCAATGCCTCGGCTGCGGCGATCAAGCTGGCGCGCGATTTTGCCGCGGCGTTGGCTAATGCGGGCTTCACGATTGTCAGTGGCCTCGCGCGCGGGATCGACGGGGCCGCGCATGAAGCGGCGCTCGCTGCGCGGGCTGGCGGCACCATCGGAGTGATCGCCAGCGGGATCGACATTGCCTATCCGCCGCAGCACGCCGCCTTGCAGGACCGCATCGCGGCAGAGGGTCTGCTGATCGCCGAACAGCCGCCGGGGACCGAGCCGCGCGGGCGGCATTTCCCCAGCCGCAACCGCATCATTGCCGGATTGGCCAATGGCACTCTGGTGGTGGAGGCAGCGCTGCAATCGGGCAGCCTTATCACCGCGCGGCTGGCGGGGGAGGCGGGGCGCGAGGTGATGGCGATCCCCGGTTCTCCGCTCGATGCCCGCTCGCATGGCTGCAATCAATTGATCCGCGACGGCGCGGTGCTCGTCAGCTCGCCTGAGGATGTGATGGAATTGCTACAAGATTTCACCGGCGCACCGCGTTCCACCTATCGGCTGGGCGAAGACGCTGCGCTTTACGATTACAGCGAACTGGAAAGCGCCGACCCGCACGCAGGCGCAGCCGCGATTGCGGGACTTTTATCCGCTGCGCCGATTGCGGTCGATGAATTGATCCGCCAATCCGGCGCGAGCGGGGCGGCGGTGCAAATGGCGCTGCTCGAACTGGAATTGAGCGGTGAGCTGGAACGGCATGGCGGCGGGTTGGTGAGTTTGACGGGCATCGGTCCTTGACCTGATCGGAGCCTGAAGGGCAAGGGACCGGGGCCACAGCGCAGATTATTAAGGGGTAAAGCGCCAATGAATGACCGAGTGAGCCTTTCCAGCCTGCTATCTGCGACTTCGGACCAGTTTCAGGAGCATGGCCGAATTGTCGCTGTGTATCTGGCGCTGATGATCCCGCTGGGTGCGCTGTCGCAATATTTCGATGGGCAGGGTGCAGACAACGGCGATCTGTTTAATTTCGGGTTGATGATCGATCAGGCGCTGATCGATCAGGGCGCATTGGCGGTGGTCGTGGTTCTGGGCGTGTTCGTGATCGGATTGCTGGCGCATTACTGGCTCTATGCCGCGATGACGAAACGGACGGACTCGCCCGGTTTCGGGCGGTTCTGGCCCTATCTTGGCATTTACATATTGGGTTCGCTGGCGATTGGTTTCGGGCTGGTCCTCATCATCGTGCCAGGCGTCATTCTGGCCATTCGCTGGACGCCGTTGCTCGCGGTGGTGATTGACCGCGATGACCGGGCAATGGATTCCTTTGGCGATAGCTGGGACATGACGCGCGGGCATGGCTGGTCGTTGTTCGGGGCGGTGCTGATCCTGCTGATCGCGTTGATCGCGGTGGGCGCGGTGGTTGGGGGTATGACCGTTGTGCTGGGTGAAGGCAGCATCGCTTCTAGCGTTCTGGCCGCCGCGGTCGAAGCGGCCGGATCAGTGGTCTACGCGGCCTTTGCGGTCGGAGCATACCGCCTGATGCGCGACGACCGAGAGCAACTGGCCGAGGTGTTTGAATGACCACTTGACGGGCATCTAAAACCCGCCCCACTCTCGCGCGCATACACACGTGTAAGGATTTCAGACCTCTCTCATGCAGCTTGTCATCGTTGAATCGCCGGCCAAGGCGAAGACTATCGAGAAATATCTCGGCGCGGATTTCAAGGTTCTCGCCAGCTATGGCCACGTCCGCGATCTGCCGCCCAAGGATGGCAGCGTGCGCCCGGATGAAGATTTTGCGATGGATTGGGAACTTTACCGGGACAAACAGAGCCGGTTCAAGGAAATCGCCGATGCGGCCAAGGGGGCATCGCGGCTGGTGCTGGCGACCGACCCTGACCGCGAGGGTGAGGCGATCAGCTGGCATGTCCGCGAGCTGCTGAAAAAGCGCAAGGCGCTGCCGACCAAGGTTGACCGTGTGACCTTCAACGCGATCACGAAGCAGGCCGTGACCGAGGCAATGAAGAGCCCGCGCGAGCTCGATCAGCCGCTGATCGATGCCTATCTGGGTCGCCGCGCGCTCGATTATCTGTTCGGCTTTACCTTGTCTCCGGTGCTGTGGCGCAAACTGCCCGGGGCGAAATCGGCGGGCCGGGTGCAATCGGTGGCGCTGCGGCTGATCGTTGACCGCGAGCGCGAGATCGAGGCGTTTCGCGCGGATGAATATTGGTCGGTGCTCGCGCGGCTGGAGCATGACGGGACCGCGTTCGATGCGCGGCTGGTGCGGTTTAGGGGCGAGAAGCTGGAGAAGCTCTCGCTCGGCCATGAAGGCATCGCGCTGGAGGCGAAAGCCGCCGTCGAAGCCGGGCGCTTTACCGTCGAGGGGGTTGAGACCAAGCCGCTCAAACGCAATCCCTCGCCGCCGTTCACCACTTCGACCCTGCAACAAGAGGCCGCGCGCAAGCTTGGCTTTTCTGCCAGCCACACGATGCGCTGCGCACAGTCGCTGTATGAAGCGGGCGCGATCACTTATATGCGGACGGACGGCGTGCAGATGGACATGAGCGCGATATTGGCCGCGCGTGACGCCATCGAAGAACGCTTTGCCAAGGAATATCGCCCGGAAAAGCCGCGCTTCTACAGCACCAAGGCGAAGAATGCTCAGGAAGCGCATGAAGCGATCCGTCCGACCAATTTCAGCAAGGATGGCGCAGGGTCGGGCGACGAGGCAAAGCTGTATTCGCTGATTTTCAAACGCGCGATGGCCAGCCAGATGTCCGCCGCGCAGCTGGAACGCACCACCGTCACCCTGCGCGATGCGACCGGCCAGCATGAATTGCGCGCGACCGGGCAGGTAATCAAATTCCCCGGCTTCCTCGCGGTCTATCAGGAAGGCTTCGACGACAATTCGGACGGCGGGGACGACGACGAAGGCGGCCTGTTGCCGATGATCCGGCAGGGCGACGTTCCGGCCAAGACCGGGGTTGAGGCGAACCAGCATTTCACCCAGCCGCCGCCGCGCTTTTCCGAGGCCAGCCTGGTCAAACGGCTGGAGGAACTCGGCATCGGGCGCCCATCGACCTATGCTTCGACCATCCAGACCCTGCGCGACCGCGACTATGTGCGGATGGAGAAAAACCGTTTCTTCGCAGAGGAAAGCGGACGACTGTTGACCGCTTTTCTCGAACGGTTCTTCCCCACCTATGTCGCCTATGATTTCACCGCCGGGATGGAAGATGAACTCGACGTGGTGTCCGATGGGCGCGAGGATTATAAAGCGCTGCTCGCCAAATTCTGGCACGATTTCAAGCCCAAGGCCGATGAGGTCATGGAAAAACTGCCCTCCGAAGTGACCGAAGCGCTTGATGAATATCTCTCCGACTTCCTGTTTCCAGCGCGCGAGGATGGCAAGGACGCGCGCCACTGCCCGCTGTGCGACAGCGAAGGGCGCGAAGGCGGGAGATTGAGCCTGCGCGGCGGCAAATTCGGCGCCTTCGTCGCGTGTCAGAACTATCCCGAATGCAAATTCACCCGCCGCTTTGCGCAGCCGGGCGGGGACGGAGAGGATGGCGGCGAAGACGGTATTCTGGGCCAGCACCCCGAGACCGGCGCGGACATCCACCGCAAGACCGGGCGCTTTGGCCCCTATGTCGAAATGGCTGATGGCGAGACGAAAAAACGCGCGAGCATCCCCAAGGATATTGATGATTTCGGGGTCGAATGGGCGGCGAAACTGCTTGATCTGCCGCGCATCATCGGCGCGCATCCTGAAACCGGTCTGGAGATCGAGGCTGCCATCGGACGCTATGGCCCATACCTGCGCCACGATGGCAAATATGCCAAGCTGACCAGCACGATTGACGTGTTCGACACCGGCATGAACGCAGCGGTCGCTCTGCTGGCGGAGGCCGCCAATCGCAAAGGCGGCACGCGCGGCAAGGCCGAACCGATAAAGGTGCTGGGCGAACACCCGACCAGCGGCGGCGAGATCAAGGTGATGCCGGGCCGCTATGGCCCCTATGTCACCGATGGCACGACCAATGCGACTTTGCCCAAAGACGTAAAGCCAGAGGATATCGAAGCGGCGCAGGCCATCGAATTGATCGATGCGCGTGCAGCCAAGGGTCCGCCCAAGAAGAAGGGCCGCAAAGCCGCGCCCAAGAAAAAGGCTCCCACAAAAAAGGCTCCAGCGAAAAAGACGACGGCTAAGAAGGCTCCCGCGAAGAAGGCTGCGACCGGCAAAAGCGCGGCAAAATCAGCGACTAGCTCAGCCGCATAGAGCGTCACCGCCTCAATCCTGCAAGAATCCCGCGCAATCCGGGCTAGCGCCGCTGCGGCGTTGGTAAATCATTTAGTATTGTCCCCTATCTCTGCGCAAAGACCGGGGACAAATGCTGTGATTGAAATCGAAGTCCAGAACGAGACTCATCAGACGCAGGAGCGGATTCGCTTTGCCGCTGTGCCGCGCATTGGCGAAGGCATCCGCCTGCGCGCGCCCGGAGGCATTTGGGCGAGTTATGACGTGATCGACGTATGGTACCAAAAAGTCGAATATGGCGACATCTGGATGCCCTATCTGCATATTCGCCTGACCCCGGGCGAAGCGGCAGGCGATACCGGAGCGGAAGCCGAACAGCCAAAAATGGACCCGCTGGAACACGACTACGCCCCCCAATATCGTGATGATTATGACCCCGAATATGGGCACGATTACGAGGAAGAATTTCAGCGCGAAGGCCGCTTCGCCTCGCTCGCAGGGGAGGCCGAGCCATTCAAAATCTGATCAAACGCACCACCGGCGCGCATAAACGGGCGCAAGGTCTGGAAGGCAAGACGCTGGTCGAAAAGCTTGCGAATGCGCGGCCGCAGGGCAGTGCACGTGATGATGCACCAGATGGAACGCCGATCGCTACGCCACAGGACGTGCGCGAGGCGCTTGGCGTAGGGTCGTCGGAACACGACATCGACGCGATCGTGCGCGCGGCAAAGGCCATGCGCGATGGCACCGCGCCGCAGTCGCAAGTGCAGCAGGCCAACATCTGTCTGATCGTCGATGACAGCCGCGTGATCCGCAAGGTTTCGAGCAAGATCGCCAAGAGCCTCGGCTATATTCCGGTCGAGGCACAGGACGGCGAAGAGGCGCTGGCGCGCTGCAAACAGGCAATGCCGCGATTGGTGCTGACCGATTGGAACATGCCCGAAATGGACGGCATCGAATTCGTCAAACGCCTGCGCGCCATCCCGACCCCCAAACCGCCGGTGGTGGTGTTCTGCACCTCCAACGGCGCGGCCACGGACATCCACCAAGGCATCGCGGCAGGGGCGGATGATTACATCGTGAAACCGTTTGATGAAGCGGCGCTCAAGGCAAAGCTGGAGAAGCTGGGGCGAGGGTAAACCGCTCCCTATCGCCAAACCGCGCCGGACCCGTTAGGGCGCGCGGCCATGGCCAAGGAAACCTTTGAACGACACAAACAGCCGTGGAACGCCGACGAGGCGGCCAAGCTGCGCCTGCTTGCCTCCAAAGGGCAAGGCCTGAAACAAATCGCAAAAGCGCTGGGCCGCAGCGAGGATTCGGCCAAGACCTTTGCCAAACAGCAGAAAATTGCGATTGCGAAGAAGCGGTAGGAGGCGGCTGCCTCCCCCGTCCTCCCAGCGAAGGCTGCGAAACATTCAGCCACTCTATCGTCGCCCCGGGTCAAGCCCGGCAAGATGTGAAGACTTAAACTATTGCGTATCCGTTTCGTCGGCTACGGTCACCGCAATGGGCGCAACTTGGCACCAGGATGACGTCACCATCACCGCACCCAGTCCAGCCCCATTTCCTCGAACACTTCCTTGTCCTCGCTCCAGCCTTCCGACACTTTCACGTGAAGGAACAGGTGGACCTTGACGCCCAGAATCTCCGCCAGTTCGGCGCGCGCGGCCTCGCCGATGGCTTTGATCTTGGCCCCGCCTTTGCCCAGAACGATGGGTTTTTGGCTGTCGCGGGCGATCACGATCTGTTGGCGCACCTCGACGCTGCCATCGGGGCGCACGGTGTAGCTTTCCGGGCGCACGGCGGCGTCATAGGGCAGTTCCTCGTGCAATTGCGCGTAAAGCTGTTCGCGAGTGATCTCGGCGGCTAGTAGGCGCTCTGAGGCGTCCGACACTTGATCTTCGGGATACATCCATTCGCCGGCGGGCATCATCGCGGCCAGTGCATCTTTCATTTCGGCCACGCCATCGCCGGTCAGTGCGGAGACGAAGAACACCTCTTCGAACGCCATGCGCGCGCCGATTTCCTGCGCCAGTGCCAGCAGCGGTTCCTTCTTGGCGCGGTCAACCTTGTTCAGCACGAGGATCTTGCGCTCGGGGCGGTTTTCCAATGATGCGAGCAGCGGCTCCAATTCGTGCCGCCGCTGCTTGATCGGATCGACGATCAGCAGGATTGCATCGGCGCTGTCCGCGCCCTCCCATGCGGCGCTGACCATCGCGCGGTCCAGCCGCCGCTTGGGCGCGAATATGCCGGGCGTGTCGACCAGCACCATCTGCACCGGACCGTGCAGGGCAATACCCAGCATTCGCGCGCGGGTGGTCTGCGCCTTGGCCGAAGTGATCGCGACCTTCTGCCCGACAAGTTGATTGACCAGTGTCGATTTGCCCGCATTGGGCGCGCCGATGACGGCCACCATGCCGCATTTTTGTTGGGTCATTGCATGACTTCCTCGCCGCGCTTCCACTGCTGCGCGGCGGAGCGGCTGCGGGCGGCCACTTGGCCTAGCGAAGCCTCGCGGCTTCGTCCCTTTGTATTGCTATACTTCGTCAACCGAATTCCTCCAGAAATGCCTTTGCGGCGAGCTTTTCTGCCTCGCCCTTGCTGCTGGCGATGGCTTGGGCCGCGCCGACATTGTGGATGCTGACCTCGACGGTAAAGCGCGCCGCGTGGTCGGGACCGCTGCGTTCGACCACGGAATAATGCGGCATCGCCCGGCGATTGCCCGCTGCCCATTCCTGCAGCGCGCTTTTGGGATGTTTCGACTTGCCTGCATCGCCGCCAAGCTCGCTTTCCCAGAGGCGGTAGATCGTTTCGCGGGCCACATCATAGCCGTTTTCGACAAAGCACGCCCCGATCAGCGATTCCATCACATCGCCCAGAATGTTGTCGCTATCCGCGCCGCCATCCTCGCGCGCCTGCTTGCCCAGCCGGATATGCGCGCCTGCGCCAATGGCGCGGGCGATGCGCGCGCAGGTTGCCCCGCTGACCAATGCATTAAGCCGCTGCGACAGCTGGCCTTCGTGGTTATCGCTGGCGCGGTAGAGCCAGCTCGCCACCGACAGACCCAGCACCCGGTCACCCAGAAATTCGAGCCGCTGATAATCTGGCTCTGGCGCGGCACCCAGCAGGCCGGAGTTAAAGCTGCCATGGGTCAAGGCTTCGACCCACACGCTGTCGTTGCACACGGCGAAACCGGTCGCGGTGAGCCATTCGCGCGTTTCGGGGGAAAGCTCGCTCATATCGTGCGCCCAATCCGGCCCCAGCGGGCGGCGGAAAACCATGTCCAAGGCTTGACCCACTCGGCGCTGCCATCGGTGGACCAGATGATGATGCTGGCCTCGCCCACGAGGTTTTCCTGCGGCACGATCCCCACTGCATCGCCGCGCCGTGCCTCAAATCGGCTGTCGCGCGAATTGTCGCGGTTGTCGCCCAGTACGAACAAATGCCCTTCGGGAATGATCTTGGGCGGGTAAGAGTCTGCGGGGACATTGCCAAAATCGAGCACGTCATAGCTGCGCCCGCCCGGCAGCGTTTCGCGGAACCGTTTGTAGCGGCAGACCGCCGCGCCGCCCGCGCCATCGGCTTCGTCTCCGCCCCAGGCACAGGGTGTGTTGAGCGACATCGGAATGTCGAAATCCGGCAATGCCTCGCGCGGGACGAGTTCGCCATTGAGAAGGATCTGTCCATCGACCAGCGCCACGCTGTCACCCGGCAGGCCGATCACCCGCTTGATGTAATCGGTGCGGTCAATCGGATGTTTGAAAATCACCACATCGCCGCGTTCGGGCTGGCTTGCGAAAATGCGCCCCGGTATCAATGGAGCGTTGAAGGGTAGCGAATTGTTCGAATAGCCATAGGACCATTTGGCCGCGAGCAGGTAATCGTCGTTCCACAGCCGCGGCAGCATACTTTCGGAGGGAATCGAAAACGGCGCAAACACCAGACTGCGGAACAACAGCACCGCGATCAGCAGCTTGGCAAGGAACCACAGGAAGCTGCCAAGGCTTTCCTTTTTCACCACCTCATCCTGCGGCGGAGCAATTTCGGGGGACGCCGCCGCAGCGGGGGAAGATTGGCTCTTAACATTCATCACCGCTCCCCTTACTCGCGCTCCCACGTCACGCAAAGAGAGTTTGCTTCATGACCAATCAGACTAATCGTAAAGCAGCATGGGACCGTTTGGCCGAATTGCCTCGGCGAACCCTTGCTGACCTGTTTGCAGGCGATCCAGACCGCGTTGCCAAGTTCAGCCAGCGGATCGAAGCGGATCTGGGAGAGCTTGGGCAGGTCGGGATGCTGCTTGATTGGTCAAAGACGCATCTGGACGATGACCTGCTCGCCGCATTTGAGGAATTGGCCGAGGCAGCGGGCTTTGCCGCCGCGCGCGAAGCCCTGTTCGGCGGCGGAATCGTCAATCCGACCGAGGGGCGCGCCGCCACCCACGGGGCGATGCGCGGCAGCGGCACAGACGCCGATGTCGAGGAAGCTGAAGCGCTTCTGGCGCGGATGGGATTGCTGGTCGAGGCCGTTCATGCCGGAGCATTGGGCGAGATCAATCATCTGATCCATATCGGGATCGGCGGATCGGCGCTGGGCCCGGCGCTGGCGATTGACGCACTGACCCGCGATCTGAAACTGGTCGATGTGCATGTCGTGTCGAACATCGATGGGCTGGCGCTGGAACAGGCGTTTGCTGCATGTGACCCGCAGACGACGCTGATTGCGGTCGCGTCCAAGACCTTTACCACGACCGAAACGATGACCAACGCGGCCAGCGCGCTGAAATGGCTGGGCGAAAACGGGGTGGACGATCCCAGCGGGCGGCTGATCGCGCTGACCGCCAATCCCACTGGCGCGGTCGAATGGGGCGTCGATGAAACGCGCATACTGCCGTTCCCCGAAAGCGTCGGCGGGCGCTATTCGCTGTGGTCGAGCATCGGATTTCCGGTCGCGCTGGCGGTGGGGATGCAGGATTTCCGCGCGATGCTGGCCGGGGCGCAGGTCATCGACACACATTTCCGTGAGGCAGAGGGACGCGCCAATTCGCCGCTGCTCGCGGCGTTTGGCGATCTCTATTACACGCGGCTGCGCGGCTGTCAGACTCGCGCGGTGTTCGCCTATGACGAAAGGCTGGGGCTGCTTCCCGATTATCTTCAGCAGCTGGAGATGGAATCCAATGGCAAGCGGGCCAGCACCGATGGCCATAGGGTCGATCAGCCGACCGCGCCGGTCACCTGGGGCGGGGTGGGGACCGATGCGCAGCATGCGGTGTTCCAGCTGCTGCATCAGGGCACACATCTGATCCCGGTCGATTTCATCGCCAGCATCGCACCCGGCGATGATTTGGACCCGGCGCATCACCGCAATCTGCTGATGAATTGTCTGGCACAAGGCGCGGCGCTGATGGCGGGCAAGGCTTCGGACGACCTTGCGCGGGATTACCCGGGGGACCGGCCATCGGCGATGTTCCTGATTGATGATCTGGACGCGGCCACCTTTGGCGCGCTGATTGCGTTCCATGAACACCGGACCTTTGCCAATGCGGTGATGATGGGGATCAACCCCTTTGACCAGTTCGGGGTGGAGCTGGGCAAGGCCATGGCCAAGTCCATCGGCAGCGGCGAGGGGGAGTTCGACCCCAGCACCGCAGTGCTGATGCAGGCGGCGGGTTTGCGCGGCTAGAGCGGCTTCCGACCATTCTGACCCACTGCGGCGGCGGCGAAGCTAGAAATATCGACATATTCCCGCGCTTCGCCTTCTTGCAGAGGGCCAAAATCGGCTTCGTCGAGATGGGTCAGAATGGTCGGAAACCGCTCTAAACATCGAGGTGATTCTTTCACCCCAACCGCTCCGATCATGAACAAAACGCGCGGCTCGCTAGGTCTGTTGCTTGCGAGGGTGGATATTCGCACGCATGTTTCGCCGCAACGCAGCATTCATATCGCATTTGCACTTTATTAAATTTTCAGTAATTTCACAGGCCTGTCGCATTCCTCACGTGTTCCCAAAAAGGCCCCCAATTCATGGTTCGCAAGCTTTCGCAATATGCTGCCGCCGCCACGCTTGTTCTGACGCCAGCGGTGATGGCGAAGGCCGATGGTGCCGGGGAGATGGCACCGCCTGCGCCGTCCAAATCGGAAACGTCGGAAGCGCAAGACACTGCAACGCCTGTGCGGTTGGTATCATGGGACGGCGATTTTGAATTCATGAAGGAATCGCGCCGGATGCGGATCTGGCGTTCGCATGTTGCCTATAATCTCACTGTTGATGCAGAAGGCGATGTTACCGATTGCGAGCTTACGGAAAGCTTCCGGCTTAAAAGCGTGTCCGAACGCCTTTGCGATATTCTGTCCGAACATCACGAGTTTGAACCGGCACAGAACGCGGAGGGTGAACCGGTCGAAGGCAGCTATTCCGCGCGGATAGCCTATGCGGATGTGCGCGAACGGCTGGAATAGTCGGGCTTTGGGGGGATTGAATGCGGTCCTTTAGCGGATTTCTGGCAATCGCAGTCGCTTTTGCGGCGCTGCTGATCCAGCGCCCCGCTCTGGCCCAGAGCCCAGAGGGTTGGCGAACCGCGACCGGCGATAATTATTGCGATATCTCGTTTCATCGTGACCCAACGATGATTTTCATGATCCGTGACTTTGGCGGCGCGGAATACTCGCTCTCGGGCGAGGCGCTGCGGATGGCCAGAACGGGCCGGAGTGTATCGGGCGACATTCGTATCATCGCTGGGTCAGGCGAAATGCTGCTTTTCGGCAGCGAGGAAGCGATGCGCGAACAGGCGCAGGCAACGCGCAAATATCCCATTGATCTATTCCTTACGGCGCTTGGTGACGCCGATGAATTCACCCTCCAGACCGAAGCAGGCGCAGAGCAGATCCCGCTCGCCGGTTTCGCGGCAGCCGCAGAGGAATTCAATCGGTGCAGTGCAGATAGGGCAGGGTTGCGCGGGCCTAGGGCGCCGATTTTGACTGCTTTTGATGGCATGCAGCAACTTCGCGCGGAGGCATCGCGCCAGCGGCTGCTATCGGGCACGCTTGGCTATATTCTGACAATCGACGCCCAGGGCAAACCGACCGATTGCGAACTCACCCGCAAGTTTCGCCGGCGGGCAACGGAAATTGCGTTGTGCCGACCATTGCTGGAAACCACGACCTTCGAGCCCGCGCTGGATGCAGAGGCCAATCGGATCGCGGGCGTTTTCGAAATGGAGATCAATTTCGACATGTGGATGACCCCGCAAGGCTATCTTGAGGCGGAGGATCGTTAGTCAATCATCACAGGTAGACGCTGGAAGCACTGGCCATTGCTCAAGATTTGGCTAATCTTCCAAAGCATCAAATGCAAAGGGTCGCACCTATGGGCAAGGTTTCGCTTCGTTTCGCAATTCTGGCGGGTGGTATCGCTGCAGGCTGTGCGTGCGTCGCACCATTGGCGGCCCATTCGGACGCAGACCAACCTGTCGAATCAATATCGCCGACGGCAGCTCAGCCTGTCGAGCTGGTTGAATTCGATTACGAAGAATTTTTCGTCCGCGCGATGCGATTGGGCATGTTGACCCAGACGCTCGGTTACACCGTGACGGTCGCGGCTGATGGCGAAGTGACCGAATGTGCCTTGGCGCGCAGTTTCCGCAGGCCCTACACGACCAAAGAATTGTGCAAGGCGATTGCCCGCTATGCCCAGTTTCAGCCGGCGCGTGATGCCCAAGGCAACGCTGTCGATGGCAGCTATACGGGCGAAGTGGAAATCTATTCATATTTTGCCCCAAGCCAATAATCCTTTGACATTTGCAGGCTTTGCGTCCATCTGGCGCTCACCCGAGGCGTAACAGCCAGCGTGAAGTGGCGGCGTTCGCAAGAATGCGCCCCGGCTACTCCTCGAACCAGTTCCCCTACTTCCCTTTTCACGCGGGCGGTTTCTACCCCTGCGTCGCACGTGCAATTTCGCTCGTGCGCTACGCATATTTTGCGAGTTTTACACTTATGAATTTTTCCGAACTCGGGCTGTCGCAGCCCGTACTCCAGGCGCTTGACCTTAAAGGTTACACCGTTCCAACCCCGATTCAGGAACAGGCGATCCCGCCGGTGCTGGCTGGCCGCGACCTTTTGGGCATTGCCCAGACCGGCACCGGCAAGACGGCGGCATTCATGCTGCCCAGCATCGATCGGTTGCGCGCCTCTGACAACAACATCCCGTTCAAATCCTGCCGTATGCTGGTGCTGGCCCCGACCCGCGAATTGGCGGTGCAGATTGCCGACAGCGCCAAGGATTACGGCGCGCTGGCGGGCCTGAAAGTTCAGGTCATCGTCGGCGGTACATCGGTCAACAAGGACCGCAACAAACTGCACCGCGGCACCGACATTCTGATCGCGACGCCCGGACGTCTCCTCGACATGATCGACCAGAAAGCGCTCAACCTGAATTCGGTCGAAGTGCTGGTGCTGGACGAGGCCGACCAGATGCTCGACCTTGGTTTCATTCATGCGCTGCGCACCATCAACAAGCTGGTGCCGAAAGAACGCCAGACGCTGTTTTTCAGCGCCACCATGCCCAAATCGATCAAGGAATTGGTGAGCGGTTATTGCACCAATCCGGTGCAGGTTTCCGTTACCCCCGAAAGCACGACGGCAGAGCGGATCGACCAATACCTCTTCATGGTGCAGCAGGATGAAAAGCAGGCGCTGCTCGAAATGATCCTGTCGGGCCGCCATGATGTTCCGGGCGATCTGGAACGGGTGCTGATCTTTACCCGGACCAAACACGGTGCAGACCGCGTGGTGAAGAAATTGAGCCAGTGCGGCATTCCTGCCAATGCCATCCACGGCAACAAATCGCAGCCGCAGCGTCAGCGCGCGCTCGATGAATTCCGCCGGGGCAAGACCAGCGTGCTGATCGCCACCGACGTTGCTGCGCGCGGGATCGACATTCCCGGCGTCAGCCACGTCATCAATTACGAACTGCCCAACGTGGCTGAACAATATGTCCACCGCATCGGGCGCACCGCGCGCGCGGGCAAGGACGGGGTGGCGATTGCCTTCTGCGCTGAGGATGAACGCGCCTATCTCAAGGATATTCGCAAGCTCACCGGAGCGGAGCTGGACCGGCTATCCCTGCCGGAGAATTTCCGCGCTGTGGTCGAAGGGGTCGGCCCAACCAAACCCGAAGCTCGCGGGCAGAACCGCGTGTCAAAACACCGCATTCAGCCAAAGCCGATGGGCAGCAGCAAACCGCGCGGCAATAGCGGCGGCGCCGATGGGTCAGGCGAAGGCGCTTCGCGGTCCAAGAATCCGGGTGCCAAACATTCGGCGCGCAATGGTCGTCCGGGAGGCCGTCCGGGCGGCGGCGCTGGCGGCGGACGTCCCGGTGGCGGCGGTCGGCGCGGCGGCGGCGGCAGTGGCGGCGGTGGCGGCGGTAGGGGCCGCGGTCAGGGCGGAGGCTCCGGCCCCCGCTCTGCCAATGGCTGAATGCCGCATGCAGAGCGCACATCTTTTTACAAATGCGCACTGCCTGCCTAAGTGAAAATTAAGCATAGGCCTCCTAATTGGTGATCCACGCCAGCCAGGGGGCCTATTGCTCACATGATCCGAACCGATACCACGCTGATTATCGGTGCCGGTGCCAACCGTGAAATCGAAATGCCCGACGGGCCAGACCTGCTGTCAAAGATTGCCGGAGGGTTTGAATTTGAACGCCTCGATTCTGAGGTAAAGTCGCGCGATCTGGTCAATTTCTCGATCCTGTTCCAGCGCGTCGGCGATCAGCTTGACCTGACCTATGACGAACTGGTGGCGGGCGCGATGGCGATCCGCGATGCGACATTGGTCAGCACTTCGATCGACGCCATTCTCGAACAATATGGCCATGACCGCGCGGTGCTTGCGGCGGGAAAGCTGGCGATTGTTTATTACACGCTGCAGGCGGAATCGAAATCCACGATGGCGATAGAGCCGCGCGGTGCGGGCGAACTGCCTTTGCGCGGAACCGACAACTGGCTGTTCCAACTGGGGCAATTGATCGTCAAAGGCGTGCCGCGTGCCAAGGCGGAGGAATGCTTCGAAAAGCTGTCCATCGTCTGTTTCAACTATGACCGCGCGATCGAACATTATCTGCCGTGGGTAGTGCAGCGCGCTTTCGGCATGACCTATGATGAAGCCTGCGAGCTGGTCGCGGGCCGATTGCGGATCGTCCATCCCTATGGCGTCGCCGGGCGGCTGTCGTGGCAGGGCGATGAGGAACACGGCGCGAATTGGGGCGACACCGACCTCGACAATATCGTTGCCCTGTCCAAACGCATCTACACCGCCAGCCAGCGATCGGCATCGCGCCAGTTTCAATCCTATCTGCGCGCTGAAATGTCGCGCGGGCGGCGGCTCGGCTTTCTCGGCTTTGGGTTTGATCCGATGAATGTCGCCATGTTGTTTGACGAGTTGGAGCATGAAAACCCCGACATGCTCATCAGCCTGGTTGATATCAGTGCGACCCAGCAAAAGGCGATCCTGCGGTTGATCTACCGACTCACCGGGATCGAGGACGAGGACCGCATCACGCTGGAAAACATGAAAGCCTTTGAACTGCTGCGCGATTACGGGCGGTTCCTCGAAAGCTGATCGGGATTCAGACCGCAGCCGACCCACGCCACATGCTTGATCTGCGGCGTGGTCCAATTGCGTGATCGTGAAACCTTAATCGTTGTCCCAACTCACTTTCTTGGGAACCTCGCCGCGAATAACGGGGTAGGCTGCGCTGTAGATCCAGTCGCTGTCTTTTGCTGGCTCGTGGCAGGTCTGGCAGTTTTCGGCGAATGACGTGGCCACCTGTTTTGTCTGATCGCCAGCTTCGAACAGGCCCCAGCCCCACCCTTCTTGCCAAAGCGGATTGCCCTGGTGCGTGCCAGCGGCATCTTTTACCATTACAAACCAGACCTTTGTATCGGTCGGCCAATGTGCATTGCCCGTCGTTAGCTGTGATGGCTTTGCACCTCTTACTTCCTTTATCAACACGGTACCGTCTGCGAACACGCCGTTTTCATTATAGCTTTCGATCCCCCCGGGTGAAACGTAAACGGTGTGCATCTCGTCCACTGGGGTTTCGGGGCCGGCGGAAGCAGTGGCCCAACTTCCCAGTGTTGGCCAACGATCGAAGTCTTGCGGCAAAAAGATTTCGCCTGCCGCATTGTTCGCTATGATCGCATCTGTTGAATTGGTCTTGGCTTCATCTGTGCAGCCGACCAGCGAAAAAGCCCCGATGCCGACCATCAGCAGGTACTTTGAATAATGCATTCTAAATGTCTCCAGTACCGCCCGATTGCTTATGCGCGGTGACTGGTTTTTTTCGATGTTAGAGGGCAATTGGTTACATCTGTCCTGCGAAACTCACGAATCCATCAATTCCTGTGTCTGCCGCGCCGCCAGTCGACAAAACCTGAACTTTCAGGAAGGCAAACAAAGAAGGCCCGCCGGGCCGTAACCCGCTTGCCCGTGTCAACGGATCTGACCATAGGCCCCTAATCAAGAGGAGCAATCATGGCTGACAGCGAATACGATTACGACCTTTTCACCATTGGCATCGGATCAGGCGGCACCCGTGCCAGCCGCATTGCCGCCGGGCACGGCGCGCGCGTCGCTGCGGCCGAGGAGTACCGCGTCGGCGGAACCTGCGTCATTCGCGGCTGCGTTCCCAAGAAGATGCTGGTTTACGGCGCGCATTTTGCCGAGGATCTGGTCGATGCGGAAAATTTTGGCTGGACGATTGAGGGCAAAAGCTTCGATTGGGTCAAGCTGCGCGATCATGTGCAGAAAGACATCACCCGGCTCGAAGGGCTCTATGGCGAGACGCTCGACAATCACGGGGTGACAATTTTCCGCGAACGTGCAGAGATTACCGGCCCGCATGAAATCACGCTGGCCAGCGGCAAGATTGTTACCGCGAAATATATCCTGATCGCCACCGGTGCCCATCCGCATATGCCCGAATTCGAAGGCAATGAGCATGCGATCACCTCGAATGAGGCGTTTCATCTTGATGCTGTGCCTCGGCGCATGTTGATCGCGGGCGGCGGCTATATCGCCAATGAATTTGCCGGCATCTTCAACGAATTCGGCAGCAAGGTGACCATCGTCAATCGGTCCGATGTGCTGCTGCGCAGCTATGACGCGGCGCTGCGCGACCGGTTGCTGCAAATCTCGCTGACCAAGGGGATCGAGTTCTGCTTTCACGCGGCATTTGAATGGGTCCGCAAACAGGATGACGGCACGCTGCTGGTCAAACTGACCGGCCATGATGAACGCGAAGTCGATGTTGTGATGATCGCCACCGGACGGGTGCCCAATGTCGAAGGGCTGGGACTGGAAAAAGTCGGGGTCGAACTGGGCAAGCGCGGCGAGATCAAGGTCGATGAATTTTCGCGCACCAATGTGGATTACATCTATGCCGTCGGCGATGTGACGGACCGGGTCCAGCTAACCCCCGTAGCAATCCGCGAAGGTCAGGCCTTTGCCGACAGCGTGTTTGGGCCAGGCGAACCCTATGCGGTCGACCATTCCTGCATCCCCAGCGCCGTTTTCAGCCACCCACCGATTGCCTCTGTGGGGTTGACCGAGGGCGAGGCGCGCAACCGTCTGGGCAGCGTCAAGGTGTTCCAGTCCGATTTCCGCCCGATGAAGAATGTCGTCGCCGGACGCCACGAACGCGGGCTTTACAAGATGATCGTCGATGCGGCGAACGACCGGATTGTCGGCATCCACATGATCGCTCCCGAAGCGCCCGAGATCATGCAGGCCGCAGCGATTGCGGTGAAGGCCGGGCTGACCAAAGCCGATTTTGACGCGACAGTGGCTATTCATCCGACAATGGCCGAAGAACTGGTGTTGATGAAATAGGAGGTGCGCGTGATTCTGACCGGCAAGACGGTGCTGCTGACCGGCGGAACCAATGGGATCGGGCGCGAACTCGTGTTTCAGCTAAGGACAAAGGGCGCGACTGTCATCACCACCGGGCGCAATCCCGAACGGGTGGCGGCGATGCGCGCTGATGGTTTCGAGGTGATCGAGGCGGACCTGTCCAATGCGGCGGGTGTGGACGCATTGTTGGCGGCGGTGGCGGGACGGCCCATTGACGTCCTGCTCAACAATGCCGGACAATTGGTCGATCATGATTTCCGCAAAGGATTGCCAGATGCCGATGCGGCGGATGGGGCGATCTACGCCAATCTCAACGCGCCGATCCGTTTGACGACTGGCCTGATCGAAGTGCTGCGCGCCCGGCCCGAATCGGTGATTGTCAATGTCACCTCGGGCCTCGCGATTTCGCCCGCCGCGCGTCAGCCGGTCTATTGCGCCACCAAGTCGGGGCTGCGGTTCTACACTCTGGCCTTGCGCGAACAGTTAAAAGGCACCGGCATAAAGGTGATCGAGGCGCTGCCGCCGGTGGTCGATACGCAGATGAATGATGACAACTCGATGAAGAAAATGCCCGCCGCCGAATGTGCACGGCAGATCGTTGATGCCATCGAAAAAGACCGCGACGAAGCCAACATCGGCATGACCAAGGCGCTGCGGATTGCTGAAAGCATTTCGCCCGCTTTGGCGCGCAGTGTCACCCTGAGGTTCTGAACCTACCAGCGATTTTGACACGTTGACCTTGCGGCAAGGCTGCGGCAACGACCCCTGACAAAAGACCTACAAGTCAGGGACGGGACGAATGTCAGCCAATATCGCCGAAATGGAACGCCGCCGCGAAGCTGCCCGCATGGGCGGAGGGCAGAACCGCATCGACGCTCAGCACGCCAAGGGCAAGCTGACCGCGCGCGAACGGCTCGACGTGCTGCTTGACGCAGGCAGTTTTGAAGAGCTCGACACCTATGTCGAGCACGATTGCGTCGATTTCGGGATGGAAACGCAGAAGATTCCGGGCGATGGCGTCGTCACCGGCAGCGGCACGATCAACGGGCGGCTGGTCTATGTCTTCAGCCAGGATTTCACCGTCTTTGGTGGCTCGCTGTCGAAACGCCATGCGGAGAAAATCTGCAAGGTGATGGACACCGCGATGAAGGTCGGCGCGCCGGTGATCGGCCTCAATGACAGCGGCGGCGCGCGGATTCAGGAGGGCGTGGCCAGCCTTGGCGGCTATGCCGAAGTGTTCCAGCGCAACGTGCTGGCGAGCGGCGTGGTCCCGCAGATCAGCCTTATCATGGGGCCATGTGCGGGCGGGGCGGTCTATTCCCCGGCGATGACCGACTTCATCTTCATGGTGAAGGACAGCTCCTACATGTTCGTCACCGGGCCAGACGTGGTCAAGACCGTCACCAATGAAGTCGTGACGCAGGAAGAGCTTGGCGGGGCAATCACCCACACGACCAAGACCAGCGTTGCCGATCTGGCGTTTGAGAACGACATCGAAACACTGCTGGCGACCCGGCGCTTCTACGATTTCTTGCCGCTGTCGAACCGCGAGGATGTGCCCGTCATCCCGACCAGCGACCCGTGGGACCGTGAGGAGCCGAGCCTCGACACGATCATCCCTGACAACGCCAATCAGCCCTATGACATGCACGAAGTCATCGCCAAGGTGCTGGACGAGGGCGATTTCTTTGAAATTCAGCCCGCGCATGCAGGCAATATATTGTGCGGTTTCGGCCGGGTGGAGGGCCGCACCGTGGGCGTGGTGGCGAACCAGCCGATGGTGCTCGCGGGCGTGCTCGATATCAACTCGTCAAAGAAGGCCGCGCGCTTCGTGCGGTTCTGCGACGCCTTCGAGATCCCGATCATCACCTTTGTGGACGTCCCCGGCTTCCTCCCCGGCACCGCGCAGGAACTGGGCGGGATCATCAAGCACGGCGCAAAACTGCTGTTCGCCTATGCCGAGGCGACCGTGCCCAAAATCACAATCATCACCCGCAAGGCATACGGCGGAGCCTATGACGTGATGGCATCGAAGCACCTGCGCGGCGATTTGAACTACGCCTGGCCGACAGCGGAAATCGCGGTGATGGGCGCGAAAGGCGCGGTGGAGATCATCTTCCGTCAGGACCGCGGCGATGCGGAAAAGATCGCCGAGAAAACGAAAGAATACGAAGATCGCTTCGCCAACCCGTTTGTGGCGGCTTCGCGTGGGTACATCGACGAGGTGATCCACCCGCACTCGACGCGGCGGCGGATTGCGCTGGGGTTAAGGAAGCTGCGGACGAAGCAGTTGGAGAACCCTTGGAAGAAGCATGACAATATTCCGCTGTGAGGAGAAGACGGCGATCTGACGCGAGCTACATCGCATTCTTCTTGGTGCTACTCGCAATAGGGCTGTTAGCCATCTTCGATCCCTTCGAAACCGCATCACTTTCCGGGCGAACCCTTGGTGGTCTGGTATTGGGCCCCTTCTTGATCTGGTATGCCTTTCGTGGCTGGAAAAAGGGCGCATTTCCTGACCTTTCGCGTGCAAATCGCGACGACAGTTCGACTCAATTCTGGTTTTGCGTTGTGACCTTCAACCTTATCGGTTCTATCGTGTTCGCCCTTGGACTGATGGCTTTGTTTGGGGTCTAAGTTGAAGGAAACGCGTCATTGCGAGCGTAGCGAAGCAATCCAGAGCGGTTCGCGATGCGCTCTGGATTGCCGCGTCGCCTGCGGCTCCTCGCAATGACGGTTGAGAAGCGTCCGTGCGTCTACATCATGGCGAATAGGCGCAACGGGACGATCTACGTCGGGGTTACCTCGAACTTACCCCAGCGTGCATACCAGCATCGTGAAGGGCTAATCGAAGGTTTCACCAAGCAATACGGCTGCAAATTGCTCGTCTGGTTCGAGCGGCACGACACGATGGAATCCGCGATACTGCGCGAAAAGCAGATCAAGGCGGGCAACCGGAAAGCGAAGCTTGCGTTGATCGAGGCCGACAATCCGCAATGGAGCGATCTCTTCGAGGATATTGCGCAGGGCTAGTAATACCGTCATTGCGAGCCGCGTAGCGGCGCGGCAATCCAGAGTGGGACGCGGGACGCTCTGGATTGCTTCGCTACGCTCGCAATGACGAGAGGACAGAATGAAACTCTGCCGTCTCAACCACTTCGGCGCCTCCGCGCCATAACCACTTTCGTCACCCTGAACTTGTTTCAGGGTCCATCCCGCCCCAAGCACTGCCGGAGCGGGCTGCAGAATGGATGCTGAATCAAGTTCAGCATGACGGGCATTGAGAGAGGATTGGGCCAGTGAAGCTGGGAGGACTCAACCACATCGGGGTCGCCACGCCCTCCATCGCGGTTTGCGTTCCGTTCCCTTTTGCTACACCGCCTCTCTAACGTCGCAGTGACGCAGACAGGAAAGTCATGCAGCAGGTAATCCGGCAATTCCTTTCGAACGATGGCCTTGCTGCGCTGACGGGTGGCGGGGCGCTGTTGTGTGTCTGGATCAGCTGGCGCATCTGGCGCGATCCGAATTCGTGGCACATAGATGCGGAAAGCCAGCAGCTGGCCTTCCACGCTTGGCCGCAAATTGCGATGTCGGCGTCATTGGGGACACTGCTGGCGATGCTGACATTTCTCATCCTGTGATTTAGGGCACCTGACATGAAACTAGGACGTCTCAACCACATCGGGGTCGCCACGCCCTCCATCGCGGACTCGATCGCGTTCTACCGCGACGTCATGGGCGCGGCCAAGATCCACGCGCCCTTCGACCTTGAGGAGCAGGGCGTGAAGGTCTGCTTCGTCGATACCCCCGGAGCCGATGGCGCGATGAACGGCACGCAGATCGAGCTGATTGAGCCGCTGGGCGAAAACTCCACGCTGGCGGGCTTCCTTGCCAAGAACCCGCTCGGCGGGCAGCACCATGTCTGTTTCGAGGTGCCCGACATCGCCGAGGCTCGCTCCGAATTCGAAGAACTTGGCAAGCGCATCCTCGGCCCCACGCGCATCGGCGCGCACGGCACGCCTATCTTTTTCGTCCATCCCAAGGACATGCAGGGCATGCTTACCGAAATCATGGAAACGCCCAAGGACGACGGGCACTGGTCCAACTGAACCTTTCCGTCACCCCAGCGCAAGCTGGGGTCTTGGGCCGCCTGAGATGCCAGCTTTCGCTGGCATGACGATTATGCTTAGAGGCATCGCATGACCGACAAACCAACCCCCGCCGATTGGAAAGCTCTTGCAGATAAGGAGAGCAAGGGCCGCGATCTGACCCGCGCCATGCCTGAAGGCTTTGCAATACAGCCGCTTTACACCGCAGAGGACCACGAAGGCTTCGATCCCGGCCTCCCCGGCTTTGCGCCCTTCACGCGCGGGGTGAAGGCATCGATGTATGCGGGACGCCCGTGGACGATCCGGCAATATGCGGGCTTCTCCACCGCCGAGGAATCCAACGCATTCTACCGCCGCAATCTGGCGATGGGGCAAAAGGGGCTGTCGGTCGCCTTCGATCTGGCCACCCATCGCGGCTATGACAGCGATCATGCGCGCGTAACCGGCGATGTTGGCAAGGCCGGGGTGGCGATCGACACGGTTGCCGATATGCAGATCCTGTTCGACCAGATCCCGCTCGATCAGATGTCGGTCAGCATGACCATGAATGGCGCGGTGATCCCGGTGCTGGCGTTCTATATCGTCGCGGCGGAGCGTCAGGGGGTGAGCCAGGACAAGCTGGAAGGGACGATCCAGAACGACATTCTAAAGGAGTTCATGGTCCGCAACACCTATATCTATCCGCCCGAACCATCGATGCGGATTGTCTCGGACATCATCGCATACACCTCTGCCAACATGCCGAAATTCAACAGCATTTCGATCAGCGGTTACCACATGCACGAAGCCGGGGCGACGGCGGTGCAAGAGCTTGCCTTCACCATCGCCGACGGCAAGGAATATGCGAGCCGCGCGATGGCGACGGGGCTGGATATCGATGCCTTTGCCGGGCGTTTGAGCTTCTTCTTCGGGATCGGCATGAACTTCTTCATGGAGATCGCCAAGCTGCGCGCCGCGCGCACCTTGTGGTACAAAGTGATGGACGATCTGGGGGCGAAGGACGAACGCTCCAAGATGCTGCGAACCCATTGCCAGACCAGCGGCGTGAGCTTGCAGGAGCAGGACCCATACAACAACGTCATCCGCACCACGGTGGAAGCGATGGCGGCGGTGCTGGGCGGGACGCAGTCGCTCCACACCAACGCGCTCGATGAAGCGATCGCGCTCCCCACCGATTTCTCCGCCCGCATCGCCCGCAACACGCAATTGGTGCTGCAAGAGGAAAGCGGGATCACCGATGTGGTCGATCCGCTCGGCGGGTCGCATTACATCGAGGCGTTGACCGCGACGCTCGTCGAGGAGGCCGAAAAGCTGATGGTCGAGGTCGACGCGGCAGGCGGCATGACCGCCTATGTCGCCACCGGCGCGCCCAAGGCCGCGATTGAACGCGCGGCGGCGGAAAAGCAGACTGGGATCGACAAGGGCGAAACGGTGATCGTCGGGGTCAACAAATATCGCAAGGATAAAGAAGACCCGATCGACACGCTCGACATCGACAATCAGAAAGTGCGCACCGGCCAGATCGCGCGGCTCGCCAAGGTGCGCGAAGGGCGCGACGAGGCGGCGTGCCGGGCGGCTCTGGCGGCGCTGACGGCGGGTGCGAGCGTGAGTTCCAATGTGAGTCCCGGGGGGGGGGGGGGGGGGCCCCCGGGGGGGGGGGGGGGGGGGGGGGGCCCCCGCGCCGGGGGGGCGGGGGGGGGGGGGGCGCCCCCCCCCCCCCCCGCCCCCCCCCCCGGGCCCGCCGCGGGGGGGCCCCCGC
>NZ_JBLQUK010000004.1:0-207617 GCF_047872805.1 Qipengyuania sp. ASV99
AACTTGTTCGTTGTCTTGCTCATAAGGACTCCATCTACTCAAGAGTTGGAGCCTCCGACAATCCCGGGGCGGTTCACTCCTCATCCTGCCATACATACCCCGGCTCATGTGTTTGTAGCGCCTCAGGCGCCAGCGTTCGCATCCGCTCACTTGGCTTGCGCGCCAGTGGGCGCGGCGGCTGGTCAGCCTTGCGGTCGCTGCGCGTCCGACAACCCCCACAGGAGCTTCCCCATGCCCAAATCCCCTGCGCAGCAGCAAATCCCGCTTGGCAATTCGCTGGTTTCCGAGAAGTTCGATCCGCGTGATCCGGCTTGGAAGGCGTGGGGAGTAAGGGTGGACCACGGCCTGATCGGTTCGCGGCCTGTCATGACTTTCGAAAACCGGCTGCGGCATATGCGCAACGAGATCGCGCTGTTCGGGCGGGTGGTCACGCGGGAACTGGAACAGTTTTGATATTCGTCATCCCAGCGCAAGCTGGGATCTAGAGCGGATAGGGGCGGTGCTTTGTGGCCCTAGGCCCCTGCCTGCGCTTGGGTGACGCTTGGGGCGCTCCGGGGGAGGTCAAGCCCACCCCGCTGCGACTAAGCCTCACCTGCGGTTCGGCAGGTGGCCTTTGGCCGTCTACGCTTCGCTTCGACTCCTCGTTCCCCTCCCGCTTGCGGGAGGGGTTGGGGGTGGGCGCGGCTAGGGCGGTGCTTTGCGGCCCTGGACCCCGGCCTGCGCTGGGGTGACGGTAAGGGGTGAAAACCGCGTCTCTGCGAGGATCGCACCGCTCCCGCATTTTCCTACTCGCGCTTTCCCGTATAAATGGCTCGGTTCCGTTGTCCCAATCACAGGTGAACCATGAACGCCCCCTCCACCGCAATCCTCCCCCACGAAACCTTTACCGACACCACAGCGACATCATCGCTTGGTCATCACACCATCTTCACCGCCAACCGTCAGGCGGAATTTCTCAAGCATTTGCAGCTGTTCGGCAATGTCCGCTTGGCCTGTGGGCGGGCGGGCGTCTCGGCGCAGACGGCCTATCGCGGGCGGCGGGCTTCTCGCGGATTTGCGCTGGCGTGGGATGCGGCGCTGGTCGCGGCGCGGACCCATGCCGAGGCGACGCTGGCGGACCGTGCGATCAACGGGGTGGAGGAGCCGGTGTTCTACCACGGCGAGGAAATCGCGCGGCGGCGGCGGTATGATTCGCGGCTGCTGCTGGCGCATATCGCGCGGCTTGACCGGCTGGAGGAGAATGCGACGGTAAGCGCGGCACTGCCGCTGCTCGATGCGTGTATCGACGCGCTGATTGAGGGGGCGGATATTGACGATCTGATGCTGCGCGGCGCGGGCACCGGGCACAATGCGGCGAGGGCAGAAAATATCGCTCAGGACCGTGTTCCACCTGTTCCATCGTGTAGGAATGACGAGGAGCCGGAAGGGGATGCGCTGCCGGAGACGGAGGCGCGCTTGCAGGCGATGGAGGCGGCGCGGCCTGCGGATGCTCCGGCGCTCAAGGACCAGGTCACCGGGGTGCTCTCGATGGGAGAGATCGAGGCGCTGCAACTCGCCGCGTTCGGCGCGGGGGTGGTGGAGTGGTGGAACGTCACCGATCCGCAAGCGCTGAGGGCGGGGCAGGCGGCGGGGCGGGCAGAGGGGCAGGCGGCACGGGGTGCGCGGGACAGCGGTGGCGGCTCAGGGGCCGAGGAGCTCAAGTTCGACCTGCCCGTGGCCTGCGGCGACGATGCCGATCTGCTCGGCAGCGGCGCGGCTGAGGTCGATCAGCCGCCCGCCCGTGAAGGGGCCGCGGTCGTTGATGCGCACGGTGACCGAGCGCCCGTTGCGCGGGTTGGTGACCCGCACAAGGCTGCCGAACGGCAGCGTGCGGTGCGCGGCGGTCAGGGCGGTCATGTCAAACCGCTCTCCGCTGGCGGTGGGGCGGCCATGGAAACGGCGGCCGTAATATGAGGCGATTCCAGCACCCAGCGGGCGCGCCGCCTCGCGCTGCTCAACCGGCGGGTCAAAGCTGCTGAGATCGACGGAAGAGGGCGGGGCGACCGGGTCGATGGTGCCAAGGTCCGGGGCGAGCGGCTCGATGATGCCCTCAAAATGGGTGTCAAAGGGCAAAGCGGCGGTGGGCGCGGTTTGTGCGGAGGAAGCCTGGAGCGGAAGCGCGACCATAGTGCAGAGCCATGCCGCGCGGACTGCGCGTTGGGCAAAGCGCCGATTGCGATGCTGCGCGGGCAAGAGGCCGATTGAAGGGCGCATGGTCGCATTGGCCTACACCCGGCCAGGGCGCTTGTGCAAATCGCCAAGCTGCGACGCGGCGGGCGGAAAGGGCGGTTTGGCGCGAAGCGGGGCGAATCTGCGATGGGGCGAAGGTGCAGGAAATGGCGAAAAGCCCCCCGGGGAACGGCACTTGCATGTGGCAAGCGCGAGGGCGGCAAAGCTGGGAAGGGGCGATGGGAGATGGGAGATGAGGGCGCCGGTGATCGGGGCGCCGGTCATGGGGGCCGCGGTGTGCGCGGAAATGCAAATGGGGCCGGCATTGCTGCCGACCCCACTCTCACCAGCGCGTGGTCGCTGCGGTGTTGCAAGAGCTTCGGCGGGCCGTCCCTCTTGCTCATCCTGCAGCGCGCTTGGCGCCCGATGTCCTTGCCGCGTCCGGCCGTGCAGCCCAGCTTTCGCTACTCTGCACCGCCTTGCTTCGCGGTTTGTCACCGGCGCTCGCACCGGCATCCGGCCTTGCTTCCCGGCCCGCTTGCCCAGTTCACGCCGAAGCGCTCCCTATGGCTGCCAAGCCCTTGGCAAAACCGAGACCGAGACCCTTTTGGCTGGTGGTTCAGACACTCAGATCCGGATTACGAGAACCCTTCGCTACAGCTATCACCAACCGGTATCGCGGCCTTCACCGATGACGAAGCTTCGCACTTTCCTCAAACAAGCAGTCTTGCATTCGGCCGAAACCTTATGCAGTCCTCCTCTAAGATCGCGCGTGGACAGTCGCCACCGCATCTACGCTACATAAATCCCTTGAAATTCATAACCTTGCGGCCTTCTTTCCCAAGTTTTTGTGTCCCGAAGACAGTTAGAAACTGCGCTCGAATCCGCGTTTGGGCAAGGCCGACAAGAGTGAGTTTTCCACTTTTGACCGGATCACCTGTGGACGGGGGTGGACAAGTCAACCGTTCGTCGCATTTGACGGCTTGTTTTGGGAACCTTGCGGCTCTCGCCTAACTCGCGATGTTCAATCCTGAACACGCGGCTTTTCAGATATTACAAGTATGTGAAACACGCTTAGGCGACACGCCGAAAGATGGTTCAAATGCCTTGCGAATCGCGCTTTGCGAGCAGTCGCAGGCGCAGGGCGTTGAGCTTTATGAACCCTTCCGCATCGTGCTGATCATAGGCGCCCGCATCGTCTTCAAAGGTGACATGCGCTTCGGAATAGAGCGAATGCGGGCTCTTGCGCCCGACAACGCTGACCATGCCCTTATACAGTTTCAGCCGCACGGTGCCGGTGACGCGTTGCTGACTAAGGTCAATTGCGGCCTGCAACATTTCGCGTTCGGGTGCGAACCAGAAACCATTGTAGATGAGCTCTGCATATTTAGGCATCAGTTCATCTTTGAGATGCGCCGCGCCGCGGTCCAGCGTGATCTGCTCTATACCGCGGTGCGCGCGGGCGTAGATCTCGCCGCCGGGGGTTTCATACATGCCGCGGCTCTTCATGCCGACAAAGCGGTTCTCGACCAGATCGAGCCGACCGATCCCATGCGTGCGTCCCAGTTCGTTCAAAGCAGCAAGCAGTGTCGCCGGGGTCATTGCCTTTCCATTGAGCGACACGCCGTCACCGCGCTCAAATCCGATCTCGATATATTCGGGAGCGTCGGGCGCATCCTCGGGATGATTGGTGCGCGAATAGACATAATCGGGAGTTTCCTCCCACGGATCCTCAAGCACTTTGCCTTCGGAAGAGGTGTGCAGCAAGTTGGCGTCGGTCGAGAACGGCGCTTCCCCGCGCTTATCTACCGGAACCGCAATCTGATGCGCTTCTGCCCAAGCGATCAGCGCGGTGCGGCTGGTCAAGTCCCATTCGCGCCAGGGAGCAATCACTTCGATATTCGGGTCGAGTGCATAGGCCGACAATTCAAAGCGCACCTGATCGTTGCCCTTGCCGGTTGCCCCATGCGCAATGGCATCTGCGCCCGTTTCATGGGCAATTTCCACCAGGCGTTTGGATATGAGCGGGCGCGCGATGCTGGTGCCGAGCAGATAGTCGCCTTCGTACCGGGCATTGGCGCGCATCATCGGAAAGACGAAATCACGCACAAACTCTTCGCGCAAATCTTCGATAAAGATATGCGCATCAGGGATGCCCATCGCGCGGGCTTTTGCGCGGGCGGGTTCGATCTCTTCACCTTGACCAAGATCGGCGGTGAAGGTGACAACCTCCAGACCGCGCTCAACGCTAAGCCATTTGGCGATGACGCTGGTATCGAGACCGCCCGAATAGGCGAGGACGACTTTCTTGATGTCGGACATGTTGGCGTTGCTCCTGAATTTGCTGCGCCCCATGCCGACAAACGCAGGTTTAGGAAAGGGGCAGGCAACCCTTTCCTAAGTATTTCGAGCCTCTATAAGGCGAAAAGCGCTTGCCCTGCATCCTTGGCGGCGCGGCGTGCGGGGAACACACTGAATGCTGACAATGTGGAGCAAGGCGCGCGAGCTGGCGGAAATGACCCCGCCAGAACGCAATCGCTGGGTCGATTTCCTGCGTGCGATCTCGATCCTCGCGGTGGTGTTTGGCCATTGGCTGATGGCGGGGCTATATGTCGATGAAGCTGGGGAATTGCAGCGCGGCGATCTGCTTAGCGTTGCGCCTTGGGCCCATTGGCTGACCTGGGGTTTTCAGGTGATGCCGGTGTTCTTCCTCGTCGGCGGATATTCCAACGGAGTGAGCTGGGATGCGACCACCGGCAAGGCTCAGCCGGGGCAGACGGGCGTCTATCGCGACTGGCTGGCGAGCCGCGTGCAGCGCCTGATTGCGCCGACGTTCCCCGTCCTTCTGCTATGGGGCGTGCTGGCGGTCGTCATGACTCAGCTGGGTCTTGATCGCGGACAGATTCGAGATGCGACCGAGGCTGCGCTGATCCCGGTCTGGTTCCTTGCCGTCTATCTGATCGTTACGGCATGCACACCCCTGACGCACAAAGCGTGGGAGCGATTTGGCTGGCTCAGTTTTGCGGTCTATGTCCCGCTTGCCATTGGGACGGACTGGCTGACATTCTCCGTCGGTGTGCCATACGTCAATTTCACCAACTTCCTTTGGGTCTTTCTGGCGATCCACCAATTGGGATTTGCATGGCGCGCTGGCCGGTTTGATAATCGCCTGTTTGCACTGGCGTGGTTTGCGGTTTCGCTGGGGATACTGGTTTCAATCACGGTTTATGGCTTTTACCCGGTAGCAATGGTGTCTGCACCGGGAGGTTTTTCAAATTCACTTCCGCCCACGCTGGCTTTGTTCGCGCTGGGTGCGGCGCAGGTCGGGATGGTGTTGGCTCTGGAGCCTGCGGGGCGCAAGATGCTGGACAATGTCCGCATCTGGACCGCCACTGTGCTGATGAATGGCATGATAATGACTGTCTATCTGTGGCACCTCACTGCCTTTGTGCTGGTGATGACTGTGGTCTGGCTTGGGCTTGGCGGGGCCGGGCTGGACTCGGTTCCCGGTACCGCCGCGTGGTGGGCGACGCGTCCGCTGTGGCTGGGCATCTATATCCTGGCGCTGCTGCCGCTAATAGCGATCTTTGCCCGTAATGAACGAAGCTTTGGCCCGATCAGAGGCGGACGTACGGTGCCCAAGGCGCGGGTGGTGGCAGGTGTGTTCCTGATTTGCGCCGGGCTTGCTGCGACAGCGGGCGTAACAATCGCCAGTCCCGATAGCTGGACGGGCATTCGGATTTCAGTGGTGGCGGCTCCGTTCATAGGAGCCGCATTGCTGGGCTTCGGTCCGATCTATGACATGATCACGCGCCGCCGAACCAAGCTGGATTCGGCGGCCTAGGACCGACTATTCCGCCGCTTCCTTAAGGCTGTCAGCAAACCGCCATGTTGGCACTTCGCCCAAGTCGCGCAGGCGCGCGCTTTCATTGTGCATATATTCGCGGGTCATCGGGATTGCAGAGCGGTCTTTCACATATTGCAGTTGCCAGTTGATCATTCCGCCGTTGCGGAAACTCTGTTCAGCGCCGGCGAGGTAGAAGAGCCACATGCGGTAAAAGACCTCATCATACATTTGCGTAATTTCCTCGCGGTGCATGACTGTGCGGTTGAACCATTCCTCCAAAGTGTGACTGTAATGGAACCGCATGGCCTCGACATCGGTGACCTCGAAGCCATGTTTCTCGCTTTCCTTCACCAATTCCGAGAGCGCTGGGATGTATCCGCCCGGGAAGATGTATTTGCGCGTCCATGCGTCGGTTGATCCCGGCGGGCCCGCGCGTCCGCAACAATGCGAGATCATCACTCCGTCATCTTTCAGGATGCGGTTGGTGTGCTCAAAGAATTGCGGGTAATGCAGCGTGCCGACATGTTCGAGCAGACCCACACTGGAAATGCGGTCAAACTGCCCTTGGACATCGCGGTAATCGAGCAATTCGAACTTTACCTTGTCCGCGACCCCGGCGGCTTCGGCGCGCTCATTGCAAAACTTGATCTGATCAGGGGCGAGCGCCACGCCGAGCACTTCGACGCCGTACATCTTGTTGAGATAAAGGCCAAACCCGCCCCACCCGCAGCCAATGTCGAGCACGCGCATCCCTTCGGCTTTGCCTGGCTCAAGATAGAGCTTGGCGGCAAGGTGCGCCTTCTTGTCCATCTGTGCTTTTTCAAGACTGGTCTGGCTGGGGTCTTCCTCGCGGTAATAGGCCATCGTGTACTGCCGGTCCTCGTCGAGGAAACGTTCATACAACTCGCGCGTCAGATTATAGGTGTGTTCGGCATTGGAGCGGGCGCTGGCGCGCAAGTTGATACCATCAAGGGCGGCACCAAACTTTTGTGCGAGCTTTTTGACAGGGCCTTGCGCCTGGATCGCCTTGTCACCGATCCGTTTGGTCTGCGCGGTCACAAACAGCAATAGGTCGCGAATGTCGTGCGGTTCTTCGACCACGAGCCAGCCCCACATAAAGGCCTCACCCGCGCCCATCTGCGGATAGCGAGCGATGTGATTGGCTGCTTTCTTGTTCGTCAACCGGATCTTGAGCGGCTCACCCGCCGCTGCGGTGTCACCATAGTCATAGATCTTGCCGTCATAATCAGTGACGATCAACCGACCTTCGCGGATGACTCTGCCGAGAAATTTATCGAGTAGCCACATGAATTTGCTTTGTCCCCTAAGCAAGCTGATACGAAAGTGCCTACAATTGACGCGGAGTGTATCAGAGTGTCAATGTCACTTTGCGCAACTGAATGAAAGCAAACCCTGTGACCGAAACCAAGACGCAAGTTAGTGACGCTTCTGCGGCGGACTTTATCGCCAAGGTTGAACCCATGGCTAGGCGTGACGATGCTCGCACTCTGCTTGCCTTGTTCGAGAGGGTGACTGGGGCCGAAGCGCGAATGTGGGGCGATTCAATAGTCGGATTTGGTGAATATCGTACGACCTATGCCAGTGGCCGCAATGTTCATTGGATGCGTAGCGGATTTTCACCGCGCAAAGCGAAAATCTCCCTCTATCTAATGGGAGGTTACTGCGATGAGGGCGCTGGCGAAAAGCGTGCGGCGGCGCTGGCGCGGCTCGGAAAACACAAAACCGGCGCAAGCTGTCTGTATATCAACCAGCTGGCTGATATCGATTTATGTGTGCTCGAACGCATGATCGCCGATGACTGGGCGGCGATGCAGCGGATATATCCAGACTGACGCGCATTAAATCCCGGCATACCATTGGTAATCGCCGACATCCTCCCAGAACCCGCCTTTGCCGCCGTGGATATCGTCAAAACTGGCGACAGCTTCGATGGCGGTAAGGTATTTGGGATGTTTGTACCCAAGCTGCCGTTCAATCCGCATACGCAGAGGCGCGCCGTTTTTCTCGGGCAGCGGCTGTCCGTTTAGTTGATGCGCAACAATGGTTTGCGGGTGATAGGCATCGACCATATCGATGCTTTCATAATAGTCCCGGCCATAAAGCGTGTCGGCGCAGCGAAAGACGATGAAATTCGCTTCTTCGCGGACCCGCGCCATGTCGAGCAGTTCGGAGAGCTGCGGCCCGCTCCATTCGGCGATTGCGCTCCATCCCTCAACACAATCATGCCGGGTGATCTGGATGCGTTGCGGCAAGGCGCGCAACTCGGCAAGGGTAAGGCTGAGTGGATTTGTCACCAGCCCTCGCACCTCGATCCGCCAATCGGCAAAACCACTGGCTTTGTGCGCGCGGTATTCGTCCGTGTCGACCGTTAGAGACCCATTGCCGCGGATGTCAAGAGAGCGCTCTTCTGGCGCATATTCCGGGGCAAGCGCCTGTCTGCTGGCAAGCGTCCGATGGGCGGCGCGGTGCCAATTCTCCGCTGTATCAAACAGGTCGCCCGCCGGTCCGGTCTGAGCAAGGTCGGTGCAAGCTGCCGCAGGCAACGCCGCCAGCCCGGCCAGCAATGCACGGCGTTCAATCTCTGCCATCTGAATTCTCCCGCTGCGGCCCTCCGGTGATCATCTGGCTGATTTGTCTGACCGGGTTCGATAGGAGCACCATGACCAGATGCAGGACGACAAAGGCAAACAGCCCCCACGCAAAAATGAAATGCAGACTCCTCGCGCTTTGCCTACCGCCCAGCAGGTCGACCAGCCAAGGCGCGATCACCTCAAAACCCGGACTGATCGCAAGGCCGGTGAACACCATCATCGGCAGGAATATTCCAAGCACGATACCGTAGATGATTTTCTGAACCGGATTGTAGGCATCGCTTTCGCGTTCTGCCTTTGCACTCAGATGGCCGCGAATGGACATCAGCAGCGCTGACGGTGACCAATCATGCGGACCAGTGGCAATATCACGCCAGAAATGCCGATTGATGAGGCTTGCCCCCCACATCACCAACAAACTGGCCGCAAAGACCCATGCGAAAGTGTTGTGCCAATCGCGTGCCTCGGCAAGGTCATAGCGCTGCGGGATGGTGGCCCATGCGGGAAACCGGATCACATTGAGCCAGGCATCCGCCGGATCAAAACCGTAATTGCCCCAATAGAGATACCGGTGGGCGTTGGAGATATTCAAGCCCGACATGAACAGCACGACCAGCGCCAGCGCGTTGACCCAGTGCCATAGCCGGGTGACCAGAGCGTGCCGCTTCATGGGCAAGCCGCTGATTTCTGCCGAGCAAGATAGATAACGTCACGGTCCTGAGAAAGCAGATGTTGGCCGCTATCGATGAACAAAGTGGAACCGCTGCGCAAGACGCCGGTGGAAAGGAACAACGC
This sequence comes from Qipengyuania sp. ASV99, assembly GCF_047872805.1. Classification (NCBI taxonomy): domain Bacteria; kingdom Pseudomonadati; phylum Pseudomonadota; class Alphaproteobacteria; order Sphingomonadales; family Erythrobacteraceae; genus Qipengyuania; species Qipengyuania sp. ASV99. The sequence continues at coordinate 9,463 of NZ_JBLQUK010000004.1, forward strand.
GGCCTCAACGATTTCCTGCGGCTGGGTCTTGCGCTTTAGCAGGTTGAGTCTGTGCGACACTTCGGTTTCGCCTTCGGATTGGTCGTGACTTGCCAGGATCGCACCCGGCGCAATGCCATAAACACGCGCCCGCTCCCACTTTGCCGAGCGTGCGTGGACCGCAAACATGGCATTGGTCGCCGCCAGCGCATGTTTGGACATTGTGTAGCTGAAAAAGTCAGGATTGGGGTTTTCCAGCTTCATATCCGTAATATTGATCACACAGTGCGTTCCGGCCCCTTTTATGTTCTCTAGAAAACTCTTTGCCATCAATGCGGGCGCGCGCGCGTTGATCTGCATTGCCTCCCGGTTCGTATCCGGGTTGAGCGAGGTTACATCGTCATAGCGGAATACCGATGCGGAATTGATCAGGCAGCGCCAATCGGCAAGTCGCGCGGCCAATGCCTCAACCATTTCGGTGGCGGCGGCAATGTCGGCCAGATCGCAGCAGAATGTTTCGGCCGAGGGCAGGGCGGCGGCCAATGCTTCTGCATCCATGCCAGAGCTGCGATAATGGATGACCACGTGCCATCCGTTTGCAGCGAAACCTTTGGCGATTTCTGCGCCAATACGTGTGGCGCCTCCGGTAACAAGGACTGCTGGAAGGGGCTCGGGCTCTGGCATGCTCTCGCCCTAACAGCGCCCGCTGCGCGCATCAATCGCGCGCACAAAGGCAGAGCGCCGCCGGTCATTGCTGACCCGCGGCGCCCGCAACAGTGAGTTTCTTCAAGATTAGCGGCAACGCAGTTCATTGCGGTCTATCTCCCGGCCCAGCAGGCCCCCCGCTAGCGCGCCCAGCAATGTGCCGACGGTGCGATCACCGCGAGTATCAATCGCACGACCGGCCAGCGCGCCCAATCCTGCGCCAATCACCAGTCCGGTTGTGCCATTGTCCCGCTCGCAGTAATAATTGCCATCGCGCCCGCGCCAGACTCGGTCGCGGTGACCAATGCGGCGCGGCTCATGGTACCGGCCCCGGCGGTCATAGATCCGGTCATCATCATAGCGGTCATCATCGTATCCGCGACCACGATAACGGTCACCGCGCCGATAGCGGCGATTATCGTCATAACGGTCATCGGCATATTGAGATCGTGTGCCAAAATCAAAGCCGCCAAAGGAGGCAGCGTTTTGCGCCGAGGCATTTTCCTGCCAAGCCAAGGCTGGCGATCCAATTTCGGCGGCGCTGGCCGGGGCGGTTACCGCAGCGAGTGAACCCATTGCGGCAATCAAAGCGATCGTTTTCATGTGAAGTTCCTTTCCGACCCGATCAGCGGGTGATCCCCATTTCGTTCATTGTAAACGAACGTAACATGAATGAATTGTTGTTATTGGTCCGATTATGGCAAAATGCCGGTTGTCTGCGATGAAACGCAAGGAAAGCGAGGCCAAACCAAGCCATCAGCCCAGTTTGGCGCGGGCCCGATCGCGCATCTTTGGCGCAAGCGCGGGCATATCAGCCAGTTCAGCCCAATCGTCGCGGCTCCCTTTTCCGGCAACGAGCGTCTTGAACGCTCGGGATACGCTCCAATTGCGTTCCCCGACGCTGACGCGCTCCAGATAATCGCCCGCCTGCACTTCGCCGATTTCCAGCACGCGGAAATACCATCCGCAGCGCCCCGTCTCGATAATGGCGGCAACCATGCCCTTGGCCCCAGAGCGGTGCTCGATCTTCCAGCACGGCTGGCGCGGCTGGCTGATCTCGATCAGCGCGCTGCCAAGGCGGAACCGGTCACCAATATGCACCAGGGCTTCATCGAGATTGCGCACCGCTAGGTTTGATCCGAACGCGCCGGGTTCATCGAGCAGCGACGGATCGGGCACCTTGTCTCGCCAGAACACGTGATGATCGAGAGGGTACAGATGCAGCGCCATTTCCGGCCCCCCATGCACTCGGCGGTCTGCCTGTTCATCAGGGGCGAGCCCTTCGATCAGCACCTGCACCGCCTCTTCGCGCGGACGCTTGGCAATGGCGCTCAGTTCAGCGCCATTGAACGGGCGCGCAGTGCCGGTGCAAATCGCTTCAACAGCCCATTTCATATCGGCCTTCATACCGGCGTCTTTCCTACAGGATGGAACACATGGAACACAGTCCTGACGGGAAAAACTTCACCCGCGCGCGCACCGCGAAAGTCCGGTTCAGGGCGAGAAGGAAGCAGCGTCATCATCTGGCTGTTTCAGCACAATCATGCCGGGTAGGAAAGCGCGTGGTTCAACGTGCTCTGCGAACCGTCAGAGCCATCCAGTCGCGCTGCGTGCCGTCAGAACCCATTCCCGCAAACACTTGCTCCTCGACAATTTCGAACATCGCGGCGCGATAGGTGTCGCGCAGCCATTGCGCGGCAGGGAAATTGTGCAGGCGGCCAAGCAGATCGCGCCCTTCGCCTGTTCCCAGTTTGTAGCTGGCATAATGCCACCCTTGCGGCCTGAGTGCGCGATGCACCGAAGCCAGCACATCGGGCAATTGCGCGCGCGGACAATGAAGCAGGCAAGCGTGCGCCCAGACCGCGTCATATTCCTGCACGGCGGCCAATTGGTCAAAGCGCATTAGCCGCGCATTGATGGCGTGGCGTTCATTCGCTTTGGCGACCATCGCGGGAATGCCGTCGGTCGCATCCAGATCAAATCCGCGTTCCAATATCCGCGCAGAATCCCGGCCGGCCCCGCACCCCAATTCCAGCACGCGCGCACCGGGTTTCAGCCGGTCCAGAAACCCATCAAGGTGGCGGCTGGTTCCAATGGCCGAGCAAAAGGAATAGAACGGAGCTTCGCTCTGGTAGAAATCATAGGTCGCCGGGTCGATGTGCGTATCAGCGGCTTGATCGCTCACTGCGATCCGTTCGAAACGTTGTATTCGCGCACTTCGGCCTGTGTCAGACAATATCGCGTGCTGGGGTCATCCTCATTGCCCACCGCCTGCTGTTGATACATCACATCGGTCAGCAATTTGCGGCTGATCCCCATGCGGATCAGGAAATCGTTGTCCTCGGTCGCGAGCAGGGCAGAGGATTGTTCGATGCTGGCAATCAATTCAGTGGTGGCTTCGCTGCCGTCAATCACCGCGTCGTCGATGATCCAGCGATCGGCGGTGTGGGTGAACATATGCACCATGAAAACGCCGCCCTGATCCACGAAGCGCGGGTTTCCACCCATGAAAATGAAATTGCAGGCGGAAAAACAGGTCCACCCCGCCGGGATGCGGGTGGGCAGACCCGGATAGGACCGGATGATCCGGCCCGCTTCATTGCCCGCAATTGCGTTTCCGCCCTGCGAACGCAGCCAGACCTCGGCAATCATTGGGTCGCTGTCGAGCGTCTGTTTCAGCCTTGCGGGCAGGCTCGCGTCGATGCGCCCCTCGGCCAGCAGGACTTTCATCCCGTCGCGCTCCACCGTGGTAAGCTTCATCGGCTCGGGTGATGCCCAGTTCGGTTCAGCTGGGCAGGTTGGGTTTTCAGGATCGCGTTCGCTGGCACCAGCCAGCAGAGAGAGACTGGCGACGGTGACAAAGGCTTTGGAGACAAATGCCCGGTTCACGCGACAATTGTGTAGCGCGGCGACCCGGCAAGGCGGCACATTCGTTTGTCCGCGCGGGTTTCTTCGCCTTCGACAATGATGACATCGGTAACGGTGATGCAGTCGTTGTCTCCAGAACTGGCATCGCGGGCGGTTACCGTTGATGTCCCGCTTACATTCCTGCGCGTGTCCGAAGTCCATGCTGCTGTCTGACCAACCGGCGGGCCGCCGGTGCCATCTTCGTCGATACTGCGGGTGGCCTCCAAAGTCGCATCAGCAGCCTGTTTCTGCTCTTCGGGATCGAGTTTACAGGCGATTTCCTTCGATATCTGGTCGGTGAATTCGGACAGAGGCACAAATTGGCCAAGCCCCGCACGCTGCGCCGTGCGGCCCGCAGCACCGCTCAGCAACCCGCCGATAACTCCGCGTGCGGTGTCTCCTGATGAGCCCTTCTCGCAGCCCTCGGCCGCTTGCGCACCGCGCTGTGCGTCGCGGAACATGCCGCCCAATTGGGCCTGCGCCGGAAACGCTGAAAAAGCGAAGGCTGCCGCAGCAGACGTGAGCGAAATTGTCCTGATTGTCTTGATCATGACCCCTACCTCTCTGGCGACACTCTACGCGGTTTTGACCGTCACGCCAAGGACGATGGGCGCGGATCTTAACCGGCTGATGCGGTTTCGCGGTCGCGTTCGGCTCGGCTTTTCTTGTGGGCCGAGGTTTTCAGCTGACCGCAGGCGGCATCAATATCGCGCCCGCGCGGCGTGCGCACCGGGGCACTGATGCCCCCGGCAAACACGATGTCGCTGAATGCCCTGATTCGATCGGGCGCGGAACATTCATACCCTGCACCCGGCCAGGGATTGAACGGTATCAGATTGACCTTGGCAGGCAAATCGAATTTGCGCAGCAAGCGCACCAGTTCGCGCGCATCGTCGTCGCTGTCGTTCTTGTCCTTCAGCATCACATATTCAAAGGTGATGCGCCGGGCATTGGAGGCTTTGGGATAGTCGGCGCAGGCTTGCAGCAAGTCCTCAATGCCGTATTTCCGGTTGAGCGGCACGATTTCATCGCGCACTTCCTTGCGCACCGCGTGAAGCGATACGGCGAGATTGACGCCGATTTCCTCGCCGCAGCGTTTCATCATCGGGATGACGCCGCTGGTCGAAAGGGTGATCCGGCGTTTTGACAGGGCGAGGCCATCGCCGTCCATCACCAGGTTCAGCGCATCGCGCACATGGTCGAAATTATACAGCGGCTCACCCATGCCCATCATCACGATATTGGTGAGCAGGCGCCCGTCGGCGGTGTAATGCGCGGCGCTTTCTTCGCTCTCGTCATCCGCAAAGGCGAAATCCATCTTGCCCTTTGGCCATTCCCCCAATGCGTCACGCGCGAGCATCACCTGACCGACGATTTCGCCGGGAGTCAGATTGCGCACCAGTCGCATCGTTCCGGTGTGACAGAATGTGCAATTCAATGTGCAGCCCACTTGGCTGGAGACGCACAATGTGCCGCGGTCTGCATCGGGGATGAAAACCATCTCGAAATCGTGGCCATCGTCGGTTTGCAGCAACCATTTGCGCGTGCCGTCGCTGCTGTGCTGTGCCTCGACCACGTTGGGGCGGCCAATCACAAAGCGTTCTGTCAGCCACGGTCGCATGGTCTTGGCGATGTCGCTCATTGCCGCAAAATCAGTGACCCCGCGGTGATAGAGCCAGTGGAACACCTGTTTGGCGCGCAATTTGGCCTGACGCGCGTCAAGCCCGGCTTCTTCGAACAATTCGCGGATGCGCGCAGCGGAAAGGCCGATCAGGTCAATACGGCCATCATCGCGCGGCGTTATGTCACGCGCGACGGGAACCGGGTCCACTTGCCCGGGGATTGTCATGAGGGTCGTATCTGGCATGATTGGCGGGGCCTATAGTCCCAAATTTGACGATATGCCAGCGGCGCAATGTGTCAGCTGATCGGGTGGGCCACCAAATCCTGCCCGAACATGACGCGGTGTCCGTCTGGCGTCCGCACCGCAAATTCGCGCATGTCCCATTCTTCGGTGGTGGGCGGCTTGATTATGGCCGCCTTGCTTTGGTCAATTTCATCAAAATAGGCATCGATGTCATCAAACTCGATATAACCAAAATATTGGTGATCGCCCAATTCCCTGGGGGCAATGGCGTCGGGACACGAACCCAACATGATCACGCATGGGCCGCGCTTGACAAAGACCCAGCCGCCCAGATCGCGCAGGCTGTCGAACTTCATGACATCGATCCAGAACCGTGCAGTTTGCATCGCGTCAGGCACAGCGAGCACATAATTCATCGCAGTGATGGCGGGGGAAAGAGGCTGTCTGTCGGTCATGATGCGCATCCTACGACTGCGGCGTCGATTGCGGTCGCCGCCCCGGTGAGATCATATTGATCGGTGAAGCGTGCGCCGGAGCTGTCACGAGCGGAGATGGTCATCCGGGTGGCGGATCGCAAGGCGGCGACCACGGCTGCATCCATACGCGCGTCTCGGGCCCAGGCATCTTTGCCGTTTGCAGCGAGTTCAAAGCGGCGATCTGCGATGGTGAGCACCGTATCTGAATCTGCCCGGACATCGCGTGACAATCTGATGTGCAATTGCCCCCGGATGTTTTGTGCGGGCCAATTGGCGATGCTGGCAAAGGCGCCGGGGCTGCGACTGCGCTGCGGTTTGGCAATGGCATAGCAGCGCGCGGGGCTGGCGTCTCGAAAGGCGGCCCAATTGGCATAGACGCCCAGATTGTCCTTCGCCGCGAGCGGTGCGGCGATTGCGGTGCAGAGGGCCAGGGACAGAGCAAGTCTAGTCATAGCGGATTGCCATTACCTCCCATTCCTTGACCCCCGATGGCAGCCGGACCTTGCGCAGATCGCCCACGGCCGCTCCTTTCAGCGCCTTTGCCATGGGCGAATTCCAGCCTATCCGGCCAACGCCTGCGTCCTGTTCATCATCGCCGACAAGCTGGACAATCTTGCGCTGGTCATCATCATCCGCCAGTTCGACCGTCGCACCAAAGAAGGCGCGGCTGCGGTCTGGTTGATGGGCCGGATCGACCACCCGAAGCGCCTTCATCCGCCGGGCTAGATAGCCCAGTTCGCGGTCGATCTCGCGCATCCGCTTGCGCCCATACAGGTAATCGCCATTTTCGCTGCGGTCGCCATTGCCCGCTGCCCAGCTGACAATCTCAACGATCTCCGGGCGCTCCTTGCCCAGCAGATGGTCATAGCGCGCCTTGAGCGCGGCCATGCCCGAAGGCGTGATCGGCGGCGCGCCTGCTGTCTTTGGCTGAGCCGTCATTCGGACGGGCTATGGCAGAAATGTATCGATCGGGCGAGCCAGGCCCGCCTCTTGCGGATACATGTGTGAATAGCTCACCGCATTGCCGAGCACGCGCATGATGTAATAACGGGTTTCGAAATTGGCGGGGATCTTCTCCACCCAGGTTACCCAGTCGATTTCGCCTCGGCGCGGGTCGCCGTTGAGCCGCAGCCACTGATTTACCCGGCCCGGCCCGGCATTGTAGGCTCCAACCGCAAGCGGATAGGCGCCGCCGTAATAGTCCATCATCCGGGCAAAATAGGCGTCGCCCAAACGGATGTTATACGAAGGATCGTCAAACAGACTGGCCGACATATATTGCACGCCCAGCATCCCGGCCTGTTCCCGCGCGGTGCCCGGCATCAATTGCATTACTCCGCGAGCGCCCGCGTGGCTTTGGCGAGTGCGGTCAAATTCGCTTTCCTGACGACTGATTGCGTGAACCATCGTCCAGTCATTGACGACCGGCGTGGGATAGGTCGGGAATCCGATCCGCTCAAATCCTGCAAGCCCGTTGGCGCCCGCTTCCATTCCGACGACCACAGCCATTTCTGGCAGTCTGGTTTCAGCCGCAAGCTGTGCAACCATGGCGAGCTCTGCGGGTGTATCGGCACCTGCGCCAATCGCCTGAAAGAAGCGCCGCTCTGTGCGCCAGTCGCGCCGGTTTGCGGCCAGATTGCGGATTGCGCGGACCAGCGGGCGGGCTTCAAACTCGGCGCGAATTGGCGCATCAATCTGCACCACAGGCAGCGGGGCAAAGGCGGGCATTGGGCGATTCAGCGCGCTGATCGACAATTGCCCGTAATAATAATGCGGGTATTGCGCCGCCATTTCGAAATAGCGCGTCGCATCGGCGTGCAGCCCTGCCTGACGCGCGGCTCGGCCCGCCCAATAAAAGCCCTTTGACCGGGTGAGCGGTGTCTGCGCCGCATTGCCATAGCGCAGAAACAAGGGCGCTGCTGCCGCCCCATCGCCCAAGCGCCACAGCGCATTGGTGCCGCCCATCCACATCAAATCGGTGTAGCGGTCGCGCAAGGCAAACGAACCTTGCGAAATATCGGTATCAGGCGCGAACAGATCGTCGATCCGGCTCGCAATCTGCACCGTGGTGGCCGCGCCTGCAGCCTCTGCCACCGCGAGCATATCCCCGACCAATTGTTCTGGCTCAAACGCCGGAACTGCAAAGGTGGGGCGATTGGCGAGCAGGTTTATCGCAGCCTCAGTATTGCGGCGCGAGCGATAAAAATTGACCAGATTGTAGACATAGCCCGCGTCACGCACTGCATCGGCGGGAACCGGAATACCGGCATCCTCCGGCATCGAACCTCGCACCAGCGCCAGCCGCGCCAACGCCAATGCGCGGTCCGCCGGGGCAAGGTTTATCAACTGGCGTTCCGCCGCGTCTGCCTCTTCCTGCCATAACAGCGCATCCATGCGTGCGGCGTGATCTTCGGCGGTGAAGCGGCTGCCGTATAGCCCGATCAGATAGGCTTCGGCTGGCCCGCTCATCGTGCCGCCGCGCCATGCCTGACGCGCAACCGCAAAAGCTTCCTCGCGCTGCGCCCCGGCCAGCGACAACGCATAGCGCGCCCGTGCGGAGTTTGAGAGCGGGGGCAGGGCGTCGAAAAATGCAAGAATCTCTGCCTGTGAAGGGGCCTCCACATCGAGCGAGCGCTCTGCTTTCGCGCGGATCAATTCATTGCGCGGGAATTCGTAATAGGTGGTCGCAAAGCTCGCATAGTCACCGAAACGATACTGCCCATTGCCTTGCAGCATTTCCCAGCGGGCGATTGCCGCGCCGATCTGACCGGGTTGCTGCGCCACCATATGGGTGCCACCAGATTGCCCGTCCATCCGCGCCGAAGAAGGCGCGGAAACCGCGCCAAAGACGGCGGCAGCAAATGCAGCAATAGCGACAGGACGGGTAAGCAAATTTCTGGCCATGCTGGACATTGTGCCGATAGGCTCCTTATCAGGCGCTTAACAAGAGGATGGGCTGACTGTGAATCCGCCATCCCGACATTTATTGTAAGAGGCAGGATAAAAGCAATGTTCAGCGGTTCCATTCCCGCTCTGGTGACTCCTTTCCGCGACGGGTCGTTTGACGAGCGCGCATTTCGCAAACTTGTCGACTGGCAGATCGAGCAAGGCAGCGCCGCATTGGTGCCTTGCGGAACCACCGGAGAGGCATCGACGCTGTCCAACGCCGAACACCACAGGGTGATTGAGGTGTGCATCGAACAGGCCGCCGGGCGCGTGCCAGTGATCGCCGGATGCGGCAGCAACGACACCCGCAACGCCGCGCTGCATATGACATTTGCGCATAAGGCGGGCGCGGCAGCGGGGCTGTGCGTTGCGCCCTATTACAACCGCCCAAGTCAGGCTGGGCTGATTGCCCATTTCAGCTACCTTGCCGAAACCTGCGAATTGCCCATCGTGCTTTACAATGTGCCGGGCCGCACTGTCACCGATATTGAGGATGAGACGGTCGTGGCATTGGTGCGCAAATATCCCGACCGGATCGTGGCGATAAAGGACGCAAGCGGGGATCTGTCGCGTGTGGCGGATCACCGGATGGGGATCGGCCGCGAATTCTGCCAGCTATCGGGGAATGACGAATTGTGGCTGCCACATTCGGCGGCCGGGGGCAGGGGAGCAATTTCGGTCACCGCCAATGTCGCCCCGGCGCTGTGCGCAGAATTTCACAATGCGATTGCCGCCAATGAGCTGAAAAAGGCGCGGGAGCTTAACGACCGGCTGTTTCCGCTGCATTATGCGATGTTTTCCGACGCCAGCCCGGCGCCGGTCAAATATGCGCTGAGCCGGGTGCACGACTGGATCGAGCCAACGGTGCGGCTGCCGATCATCGAAGCGAGCGACGAATCGCGCCGCGCTGTTGACGAAGCGCTGGAGCACGCGGGGCTGATTTAGCACTCGATCCTGTGCTCGATCGTTCTTCGGTCGCGGCTCTGGAATGAATAGTGCTGTTCCCAGTCTCGGTCTCTGAAAGCGACCATCAATTTATCGCTGTCTGAACAAGCCTTAGGCTGAATCTCGAGCAAATAGGCCCTAACCCAACGGCGAAATTGTATGTCCCGTGTCGTCAACTGGTGTTCGACGGTGACCTGTTTTTCATTGCAGTTGACATGCACGGTTCGCGAAGAGACTGGCCGCCCTGCCTTGCCTGGCGGACCGGCTTGGCCAGTGGCGTAGCGCACCACGTCACAAAAATGCTCGTCGCTCAGTTGCGAAAGTTCCGGGTCGACCGGCGGGGTCAGAAGTAGCAACGCTAAAGCACTGTAAAACAAAGACTATCCTTCTTTCAAAGTGCCACGCGAACGGCAGTCAGATCACTTCGTCTTCGTCCAGCAGGGTTTCTGCCGGGCCTTCGGGTTCGCTGGCGTAGATCGCATCGGCGAGGCTTTCGATCCGTGCGCCGACCCGTTCAGGGTGGGCAATGCGCGCAATATGGAACAGCGCTTCGCCCTGATGGACGACTGGAAGGGTTGCGTGTCCGATGATGATCCCGTCGATCGGGCTGATGATTTGCAGCGGGTCTTCGCCAAACACTCCGCCGACCACCGCTAGAAGATCGCCTTTCTTCACCGCGTCGCCCGATTTGCGTGTTCGGTGCGTTACGCCTCCGCGCGGGGACCGGACCCATTGAGTCTTGTTGGCGCGCGCAGGGATACCGACTTCGGTAAGGCCATCATCGGCCTCAATCATCTCCATATGAGCGAGCACGCGCATCACCCCGTTTACGCCTGTTTCAACCGAAAACCGATCGAACCGCAGCGCCTCTCCGGTTTCCATCAGCAGCATCTCGACACCCGCTGTCTTGGCCAGTTCGCGCAAGGAGCCTTCGCGCAAGGGGCTTTCGATGATGACCGGCGCGCCAAATGCCATTGCGAGTTCGACCAGCCGCTTGTTCCCGGCGTCGATGCGGATTTGCGGCAGGTTGAAGCGGTGCACAGCAGCGGTGTGGATATCGATGCCCAGCGAAGCCCGGCGCACGACTTCACTGAAGAACACATGCGCGACCTGTCCGGCAAGCGAGCCGTTCGGGCTTCCTGGAAAACAGCGATTGAGGTCGCGCCGGTCGGGCAGATAGCGGGTGTGGCTCATGAACCCGAACAGGTTGACGACCGGCACCAACATCAGCGTGCCCGAAAGGTTTTCGGGTTCGATGGCGGCGGCGATCCTCTGGATGATTGCCGTGCCGACGATTTCATCGCCGTGGATTGCGGCGCTGATGAACACGGTTGGTCCCGGCTTTGCTCCGTGTAGGACACGAACCGCGAGCTGCGAGGAATATCCGGTGACCAGTGTGGTTGTCGGCAGGCCAACCTCGGCCCAGCTTCCCGGCGCGATAGTCGTGTCGCCAATAACGAATGGTTGCGATTGCGTCTGCGACATGTCCCGGCCCCCCCGCCGCGCGCAACGCAAAAGCGACTGCGCAAGCGATTGTGATTATTCCACTACAGCGCCTTCGTCGAGAGTATCTTTTGTTCTGTCAGCAGCGGACCGGCATGGGCCGGGTCTCAGCGTGCCGGTGGATTGTGGCGTTCGACAAATTCCACCGCCGCTTCGAGCATCTGCCGCCGCGTCTGCGAGCGTGAGAGCCAGTGATCTTCGCCGTCGAGCGTGACGAATTCGTGTGGCTTGCCCGCGTCTTTCAGCGCATCCGCCATGCGGGTCGAATGGCTATAGGGAACAACCACGTCATCGCGCCCATGGATCAACATGATCGGTGCCGAGGCGCGGCTGGCGGCGCGCAGCGGGGAAACCTCATTCCAGCCCTCGCGCGGTCCCAATTGATCGAGCAGCGACGCACGGGTTGTGGCCTCGCGGCCGGACGCGCGATAGTCTTCGCGGTACATATTGCCAATATCGCTGACCGGGGCGACGGCCACGGCGCAACGATAGATATCCTGTTGCAGTGTGACGCCCGCGAGCGCAGCATAACCGCCATAGCTCGCGCCGACGATGCAAACGCGCGCGGGGTCCACGATGCCCTGCTGCACCAGTGCTGTCAGTCCATCGGATTTGTCGGTCTGCATCAGACGCCCCCATTGGCCATAACCCGCCGACCGGAATTCACCGGACCGATTGGTTGAGCCGCGAAAGTTGGGCTGAAACACGGCGTATCCGCGAGAGGCAAAGGCCTGCGCCCACCAATCGAAGCTTTTGGTATCATGGCTATGCGGGCCGCCATGCGGCATGACGATGGCTGGCAGCCCGCGCGGATCACGGCCCGGCGGCAGGGTGAGAATACCGTCCATCTCCAACCCGTCGCTGGCGGTGTATTGCACCACTGAGATCGGTCCAACCTGATCGGGGCCAATTGCGGTGCGTTCATAGGCGACTGCGTTGGCGCGCAGGCTGGCAAGATCGACTGCAAACCAGGTGCCGCTGTCGAAATTGCCGCTGGTGCGCACCACAACATCGCCGAAATCGCGAGTCCAGTCGACCATACGCATGTCGGAATCTGCAAAGGCGCGGCGCACTTTGCGCGCAGCATCCTGATGCGCTGGGTCCTGCAGCACAGGTCGGGGTGAAGCTCCTCCTTCGAGATACCCCATCAGATGTCCGCTCAGGTCGTCAAAATACAGCCGGTCGACATCGACCTCGCGCAGAAATGGCTGCAATGTCCCGCCTGCAAGCGGAATCTCATACCATTCGATGCCATCTTCATTTCGTTCCGAAAGGAGCGCGCTTGTCCCGTCATAGCCCAGACCGATCAAACCGATCCGCCCCAGCGGATTGGTGCCTTGGGCGATGGTCTGGCTTTCTCCATTGCGCAATTTCCACGATCCGGTGGTGTTGCTGACTTCGAGCGTCGCAGCCAGATTGCCATCCGCATCCACCAACCAATCGGAATCCTGCCCTTCGGGTGCAGCATTGGCGATGCGCCTGGCCGTAAAATCCTGCAAATCGACCCGGTAAAGGAATGGGCGGCCGTGATCGAAGGAATACTCCATTCGGCCCCGGCGTTCGAGTTCGAGTGCGCCGAAAAAGCCATACCAGCGCCCGTCGATCTGGCGGATGCCGTAATTGCCCATGATCGCCCCAAAAAGATCGCGGCGATTTGCGAAGATTACCCCGCCTTCGGTGCCCTCGGTAATTGGAAGAATTGTCCCGATGTAAAATTCTGCTTTGTCGGTGGTGAAGGAATAGCCAAGATCCTGCGTCATGCTGGACACCAGCAGAATGCGATCATCGCCGATCCATTCAAAGTACCGAACTTTCATATCGCCAATGGCAAAGGAGCTGGCCAGTCTGGTCTGGTCTTCGATCACCAACAGGGCGCGCGTCCCTTGCACCGTCGTCAAGACCGCGATCCGGTTCCCCGAAACGGACAGCGACGCATCCTCTACATCGGGCAATTCGCCGTATTCTTCCAATGCCACTGGCAGCGGGGTGGGCGCATCCGCTTGCTGTGCCGAGGCAGGCGGACCTGCAAAGATGCAAAAGCCGACCGCTGCGGCGACGACAGCGCGGAAAACTGAACGCATGAATTTTGACCCCGTAAATTCTGGCGTCAGGCGGCACCAGTCTGCGATGTGCGATCTAGAACCGATTAGCAGAGCCGAATCAACCTTTTTGCACAGGCTGTTGGCGCACGCAGGGCTTTGCGAAGCGCGCATTCGTGCCTATCTGCAAGGCACTATGGCACGGCCCAAACCAGAAACATTCGACAAGCATAAATCGGTCGCTGAAAATCGCCGCGCGCGCTTTGACTATTATATCGAGGACAAGTTCGAAGCGGGGCTCGCGCTGCAAGGGACGGAGGTCAAGGCCTTGCGCGCGGGCGAAGCGACAATTGCTGAAAGCTATGCCGAGGTCCGTGGCGGGGAAGTGTGGCTGATCAATGCCAATATTCCCGAATACAGCCACGGCAACCGGCTCAATCATGAACCGCGCCGCCCGCGAAAGCTGTTGTTGAACAGCCGCGAGATCAACAAATTGTTCGCCGCGGTGGAGAAAAAGGGCATGACGGTTGTGCCCCTGTCGATTTATTTCAACAAAACCGGGCGCGCGAAAGTTGAACTGGCGCTTGCCAAGGGGAAACAGGCGCATGACAAGCGCGCCACCATCAAGGATCGCGACTGGCAGCGCGACAAGGCGCGCCTCATGCGGGAGCGCGGATAAAGTGCGGCGGTTTTTTAATGTGGACAGGCGCAGCGCCGGGTTAACCCACTGGTCAGGCCTCGCGGCTTACCCATATCAGCGATGATGGTGGCAAGGCTGACATATATTGCAATTGCAGAACGGCGCGGGCCGGGGTCAGAGCCGCGCTGTGCGCGTGCCGTTAATCGGCGGAAGCGCGGCCTACCATGTTGAAAAAGCGCCCACCCCTTTCGTTTGGCAGCAACACTTGGGGTTCTGACCTCATCCGCAAATATATGCCCAAACGCGATGAGATGGCGCGCAATAAGTATTTGCGTCCTATTGCGCACCGGTTTCTGACCCCAGAGCTGTGGCGCTTTACGCGCCGTTCGGTGCCGCGCGGGGTGGCCTTGGGCCTGTTTGCGGCGTTCATTATTCCGGTTGGACAAATATTCCTTGCGGCCTTTCTGGCTCTGCCGGCCCGCGCCAATGTGCCGCTGGCGGCACTTTCGACCTTTATCACCAACCCCTTCACATTGGCGTTCTGGCTGGTGATTGCCAATCAAGTCGGGCAATTCACCTTGCGGCTGGATGCAGCGACCGCCGGGGTGGCGACTGAGCAGCTGGAAAGCGGCGCATGGCAATGGTTCATCGATGCCTTTGAAGTCGCAGGGGTTACGGTCGTCGGCTTCCTTGTGCTTGCGGTCGTTTCGTCGGCGGTCGGCTATCTCGTTTCGGGCGCAATCTGGCGCGTCATGGTTGCGCGTCGGCGGGCAAAACGTCTCAAACACATGGAAGAGCGGCTCGACCAGAGGCTCAACGCGAATTAGAGCAGGTGATTGGGGGGCGCAAATGCCAGAATATGCCCGGCGAGAAGCCTCCGTTGTAAAACCATGACAAGCGCAAACACCGAAATTGCTGAGAAAACTGGCACCGTGGCAGCGATCGCGACCGCCCCGATGCTGGCGGGCGTTGCCGGTGCATTGCTGTTGAGCGCCGGGATCCTGTTTTTTGCCACGTCCGATTGGATGCTGAGCGCGGCCTATGCGGTGGGCCTTGCGGTGTTACTGGCGGGTTTTCTGGCGTTTGAACGGATGCATGGGCGGCCTGTGCCAATCGGGCTTGCAGCGCCGGATTGGTCGGTCACGGTGGCCGCAATAGAAGAGCAAGGCGAAGCTGTAGCGATCACCGACCGCGCCAACCGCCTTGTCTGCGCCAACTCTGCCTTTGTCGACGGTTTTGGCGCTGGCAGTGCACCGCCGGCGCTTGCACTGGAGCGCGCTGATCTTGAAGCGCTGACCAAGCTGGCCCGTGAAAGCTGGCGCGATGGCGCGGGCAAGCTCGATATTTTTCACGATCGGCAGGGCGGAGAATGGGCCGCCTTTGCAGTGCGCGCGGGCAGGGGCGAAGATCACCTGATCTGGCGTTTCAGGCGCGCAATCGCGGCGGCGCCTGACATTCTTGCCAATGTTGACCTTGCCGGACCGTTTGGTGCGATGCTCAGCCGCGCAGGGATCGAAGCCGCCATAACCGGGCCAGACGGCGCAATTCGCAGCGTCAGCGCAGGCTTTGCAGAGCGCGCTTCGGGCGATGAAGCTGCGACCTTGGCGGGGCAGGACTTTGCCGGATTGCTGCGCGCTGATGACCGGGATCGGATATTCTTTGCGCGCGAAGGCCGCGCGGGGACGCCGCAGACCTTGATCGACGTGCCGCTGGGTGAACCGCCGCAATCGGGCACCGCGCCCGGCCCCAACGATGGGGCTACGTTGATGCTGATGGTGGATAGCGGGGTCGGGATCGGCAGCGGATGGGACGGGACAGCTCAGGCGGGCGTTGCTCAGCTGGAGGCTCTGCTTGCGCAATTGCCATTGGGTCTGGCGATGACCGATCGCGACGGTCGTTTCCTGTTCGCCAATGATGCCTTTCTCCGTTCGGTCGGGCGGGCAGAACGCGGGCTTCCCGCTTTTCCCACTGATCTGGTCACCCGCGAAGACAAGGCCGCGCTGTCCGATGCGGTGCGCCGCCACGGGCGCGGACCTGCGACCAGCGGCGATATGGCGGTGCGTCTTGTTTCGCAGCCCGAAGAGCCCGTCTCCATCGGCCTTTCCGGTGTGCGCGGTCTGGGGGAGGCTTCGGTGCTGCTTAGCCTCGCCGATTCGAGCGAAGAAACGCAGCTTAAACGGCAGGTGGCGCAGGCGACCAAGATGCAGGCGGTCGGCCAGCTCGCGGGCGGGGTGGCGCATGATTTCAACAATGTGCTCACCGCAGTCATTGGCACCTGTGATCTGATGTTGCTGCGCCACACGCCGGGCGACAGCGATTATGACGATATTCAGCAGATTCGCGCCAATTCAAACCGTGCCGCTTCGCTGACGCGGCAATTGCTCGCCTTTTCGCGTCAGCAGACCCTGCGGCCCGAAATCCTGCAATTGCCCGATGTGGTGAGCGAGGTTGGCCTATTGATCAAGCGTCTGCTGGGCGAAAAGATCGGCTTTTACGTTCAGCACGATCGCAATCTGGGTGCCGTGCGCGCTGACCCGCAGCAGCTTGAACAGGTCATCATGAACCTTGCCGTCAACGCCCGCGATGCGATCAACGCCCATGGCGCGCATGGCGGATCGGGCACGGCAAAGGCGGAAGGGCGCATTTCGTTGCTCACCCGCAGCGTCAAATCGCAGCAAGTCGTCAAGCTGGGCTCAGAAATCCTGCCGGCGGCGGATTACACCGTGCTGATCGTGCAGGACAATGGCGGCGGCATTCCCGACCATGTCCTGCCAAAACTGTTCGAACCCTTTTTCACCACCAAGGAAATGGGCAAGGGCACGGGGCTGGGCCTGTCGACCGTTTACGGCATCGTCAAACAATCGGGCGGGTTCATCTTTGCCGATAATGTGACCGACACTGGCGGGCGGACGATTGGCGCTCGCTTCACCATCTATTTCCCGGTTCATCACGGGGAGGCGCCGCGCCGTCCCGCCGCGCCAGAGCCTGCCGGTTCTTCGGAATGGTCGAAAGGCGGCCGCATCCTGCTGGTCGAGGATGAAGATATGGTCCGCGCCGTTGCCGAACGCGCACTTGCACGCGCTGGCTATCAGATCACCGCCTGCCCGGGCGGTGAAGAGGGACTTGCTGCCATTACGGAGGGCGGCGAGTTCGACATGGTTTTGAGCGACGTGGTCATGCCGGGAATGGACGGCCCGGCGATGGTTCGCGCGATCCGCCAGCTGCGCCCCGAAATCCCGGTGTTGTTCATGTCGGGCTACGCCGAGGAAGCCCTGCGCAGCGAAATCGATATTCCCGATATGCACTTTATCGCCAAGCCGTTCAGCGTGGCAGAAATCGGCGAGAAAGTTCACAGCGTAATGCTCCAGGCAAAGACCCGGCAGAGCGCGTAGAGGGCGGCTCGAAAAAATTTTGTTCCGCTCTTGTTCTATTAGAACAAACCCGATACATGAGTCCCTTGACGGGGCGGCAAACGGGCCGTTCCATTGGACCCGGTTAAAATTCGCTAACCGGGCCTAGGCAATCGAAGGAGCGCGTGCGATGGCTACTCAACTCAAGCTGGTAGACAAGGAAAAGTCAGTGGACCGTCAAAAAGCGCTCGACGCCGCACTCGCTCAGATTGATCGCGCCTTTGGCAAAGGTTCAGCGATGAAGCTGGGTTCGAAAGAGGCGATGGAGGTCGAAGCGATTTCAACCGGCTCGCTCGGCCTTGATATTGCGCTCGGAATTGGCGGGTTGCCCAAAGGGCGCGTGATTGAGGTTTACGGTCCGGAAAGTTCGGGCAAGACGACGCTGGCGCTGCATGTCATCGCCGAGGCGCAAAAGGCGGGCGGTACTGCGGCCTTTGTGGACGCGGAACACGCGCTTGACCCGGTTTATGCGCGAAAGCTGGGGGTGGATATTGACGAACTTATCGTTTCTCAGCCGGACACCGGGGAGCAGGCGCTTGAAATTACCGATACGCTGGTGCGGTCTAACGCCATCGATGTGCTGGTGATCGATTCGGTTGCAGCGCTGGTCCCTCGCGCTGAAATCGAAGGCGAGATGGGCGATTCGCACGTTGGACTTCAGGCGCGGCTCATGTCTCAATCCTTGCGCAAATTGACGGGTTCGATCAGCCGTTCGAAATGCATGGTGATCTTCATCAACCAGCTGCGCATGAAGATCGGTGTCATGTATGGCAATCCAGAGACTACGACTGGCGGCAATGCGCTCAAATTCTACGCTTCTGTGCGGCTCGACATTCGCCGGACCGGTCAGATCAAGGACCGCGATGAAGTGATTGGCAACACGACCCGCGTCAAGGTTGTGAAGAACAAGGTCGCCCCGCCTTTCAAGCAGGTCGAGTTCGATATCATGTATGGTGAGGGCATTTCCAAGATCGGCGAGATCCTTGATCTTGGGGTCAAGGCGGGCATCGTCGAGAAATCGGGGAGCTGGTATTCCTATGACAGCGTCCGCATTGGCCAGGGGCGTGAGAACGCGAAGACGTTCCTCGCAGAAAATGCGGAAACTTGCGACAAGTTGGAGGCAGCCATTCGCGGCAGGACGGACAAAGTCGCCGAGGAAATGATGGCGGGGCCGGACGAAGAACCCGAAGACTGAGCATGAATGGGCGTTCGGGAAGGTCACGACTGGCTTTCACGAACGCTCTGATCGGGCGCTGTTTTGCCCGGATGTCGCGGCAGAGGCGGGCCGTGCAGCCACAGCGACAGGCTGAACCGTGAGTTTGCTGTCGCTTTGGCTTGTCCCGGCCCTGCGCATTGCCTAACTGCGAAAACATGACTTCGACCAATGACATCCGCCGTTCCTTCCTCGACTTCTTCGGGGGGCAGGATCATGTGCAGGTGCAAAGCGCTCCGCTTGTGCCCTACAACGATCCCACATTGATGTTCGTGAATGCGGGCATGGTGCCGTTCAAGAACGTCTTTACCGGCCTCGAAACTCCGCCCGCGCCGCGCGCTGCCTCTTCGCAAAAATGCGTTCGCGCCGGCGGCAAGCACAACGATCTCGACAATGTAGGCTATACTGCCCGGCATCACACTTTCTTTGAAATGCTCGGCAATTTTTCGTTCGGCGATTATTTCAAGGAGCAGGCGATCCTCAATGCATGGACGCTTTTGACCCGCGAATGGGGTTTGCCTGCCGACCGGCTGACCGCAACCGTCTATCATGA
The DNA here is from genome assembly GCF_047872805.1 of Qipengyuania sp. ASV99. Classification (NCBI taxonomy): domain Bacteria; kingdom Pseudomonadati; phylum Pseudomonadota; class Alphaproteobacteria; order Sphingomonadales; family Erythrobacteraceae; genus Qipengyuania; species Qipengyuania sp. ASV99. Next base: position 28,646 of record NZ_JBLQUK010000004.1, read on the forward strand.
CGATGACGAAGCGTTTGATTTGTGGCGCAAGATTGCGGGACTGCCCGAGGAGCGGATTATTCGCATCGCCACCAGCGACAATTTCTGGTCCATGGGCGAAACCGGACCATGCGGCCCGTGTTCGGAAATTTTCTACGATCACGGCGACCATATTCCCGGCGGCCCGCCCGGCAGCCCGGATGAGGACGGCGACCGCTTTATCGAGATATGGAATCTCGTCTTCATGCAATTCGACCAGAGCGCCGATGGCACCCGCCGCGCTTTGCCCAGCCCGTCGATTGACACCGGCATGGGGCTCGAACGCATCGCTGCGGTCATGCAGGGGGTGCATGACAATTACGACACCGATACTTTCAAGGCGTTGATCGCTGCATCGCAAAGCCACACAGGCGTGCCGGTGACGGGTGAAAACGCCAGCTCGCACCGCGTTATCGCCGATCATTTGCGCTCCACTTCGTTTCTGATGGCGGACGGTGTTCTGCCTTCGAATGAAGGGCGCGGATATGTCCTGCGCCGGATCATGCGGCGCGCCATGCGGCATGCACACTTGCTCGGTGCGGCAGAGCCGCTGATGCACCGTCTGGTCCCCGCGCTCGTTACCGAAATGGGTCAGGCCTATCCCGAATTGCAGCGCGGCCAGGCGTTGATCGAGGAAGTGCTGCTGCGCGAGGAAACGCAGTTTCGAAGGACACTCGACAAAGGGTTGAAGCTGCTCGACGAAGCAACCGGCGATATGGCGAGCGGCGGCGAACTTGATGGCGAGACCGCGTTCAAGCTCTACGACACTTTCGGTTTCCCCTATGACCTGACCGAAGACGCGCTGCGCGCCCGCGGAATCAGCGTCGATCGGGCGGGCTTCGATGGCGCGATGCAGCGCCAGAAAATCGCTGCGCGCGCCGCGTGGAAGGGTTCGGGCGATGCCGCATCGGGCGAAATTTGGTTCGACATTGCCGAACGCGAAGGCGCAAGCGAATTCACCGGATATACGTCGACTTCGGGCGAGGGCAGAGTGGTTGCCATCGTCAAGGAAGGCGCCGAAGTGGAATGCGCGCGCGCAGGGGACAATGTGGTTGTCTTGACCAATCAGACCCCGTTCTATGGCGAAAGCGGTGGTCAGACCGGCGATCGGGGCACCATCACCACGCCAGCGGGTTTGCATGGTCTGGTTACGGAAACAAGCAAACCGCTCGGGCGGTTGCACGCTCATCACCTGCACATCGAAACGGGTACCGTATCTATTGGTGACAATGTCCAGTTGGAGGTTGATACCGCGCGCCGGAGCCAGATCCGTGCCAACCATTCAGCCACGCATTTGCTACATGCAGCTTTGCGCAACCAGCTGGGTGCGCATGTGACGCAGAAAGGGTCGCTGGTGGCCGAAGACCGTCTGCGTTTCGACTTCTCCCATCCCAGGCCGTTGAGCGCGAGCGAGATTGCCGCAGTCGAAGCAGAGGTGAATGCCGAAATCCTCGCCAATGAACCTGTGTCGACCCGATTGATGAGCCCCGATGACGCGGTCGAAGCCGGTGCCTTGGCGCTGTTCGGTGAAAAGTACGGCGATGAGGTGCGGGTGTTGTCCATGGGGCGCAAGGGATCGCACGGGACAAATTACTCGGTCGAGCTGTGCGGCGGCACGCATGTCAGGGCGACCGGAGATATTGGGCTGTTCCGGATTGTTTCGGAAAGCGCGGTATCATCTGGTGTTCGCCGGATCGAGGCGCTGACCGGAAACGCCGCGCGCAACTGGCTTGTCGCACGCGAAGAGGCGTTGAAGGAAGCGGCAAGTGTCATCCGTGCGGCACCTGAAGACGTGCCGTCCCGGATCGGCGCCCTGCTTGAAGAACGCAAGCGGCTCGAAAAGGAGCTTGCGGAGGCAAGGCGGGCACTGGCATTGGGCGGAGGATCGGGCGCGCCTGCGCCTGCGGCTGACGAAGATGTCGACGGCGTTGCCTTTAGCGGACAAATTCTGGAAGGCCTCGACCCCAAGGAACTGCGCCCCTTGCTTGATGAAGCCAAAGCGCGGTTAGGAAGCGGAGTGGCAGCAATTGTCGCGGTCAATGACGGCAAGGCAAGCATCGCCGCTGCGGTCACCGATGATCTGACCGAGCGGCTAAGCGCGGTCGACCTGGTGCGCGCAGGCGTCGAAGCGCTCGGCGGCAAGGGCGGCGGCGGCCGTCCCGATATGGCGCAGGGCGGCGGTCCCGATGGTACAAAGGCGGCAGACGCGATTGAGGCTGTTAAGGCTGTGTTGGCCGGGTGACCGTGCGGCGGCTGCGTTTGGGTACCATAGCGCAGACCTTGTTTGCTTTGGTTGGCTTTGCGCTTGCCGCGCCTGCGGTTGCGCAGGGGCCCTCGGCCATCGAATTCCGCGGTTCCGTGTTTGACGTTACTGGAGCAGGTCAGCTCGAACTGGGCGATATTAATAGTTTCCTACGCCCTTTCCGTCGTCATTTCCGCGAAGTCAGCGATACGCTTGAACTTGAGGTCATTGTCGACCGCGAAGGCGCAATTCTCCATTGCCGGAACGAAAGCTCTCACAGGCTGGAGGCTGCCGGAATAGCGCTTTGCCAACATGCAATGGGTAGCGGGCGCTTTGTGCCGTTCCCCCAAATCTTGCTCGACTTCACACAGGCCACATACCGGATAAGCGTTGGCAGCAGCGGCAACAATTCCGCCGGGCGCGCTGAGTTAATTCAGACCCGCGTGGGATATCCGCTGGAAGGTTCGGCCATCCGCTTTGGCACTTTCATGATCCCTCCTTTGGATCAACGCCTCACCCTTTCGGATGTTAATGCAAAGCCGATGCGATATCCCATTGGAGCTTTGCGCCGGGCCATCGAAGCGCGTGTAACGGTGGCCATTACTTTCGGCGAGGATGGCAGAGTCGTATCCTGCCGCCCGATCTATTCAAGCAACACTTCAAGAATGGCTTATGATACTTGCCTTGAAGCGAGGAAGGCCTTTACGTTGCTGCGCACGCCTGATCCACGGCCCTTTGTTTGGAGCACAGTCTGGTTGATAGGTGAATAAGCGTGCGTTGCCGATCTAAGCTTCGGCGGTGGAGGTGCGCAGTTGCGGCTTTTCGCTAAGCCCGCCATCGCGTTCCAGTTGTTCACGAAATTCGTCCCGCTTGGCATGGATTGAGGCGATCACCGGCCCCATGGCGACCCCGATATCGACCAGCACTGCTTCGGAAAGTTGAAGCGAGCTTTCAAGCGTTTCGGGAACCGCGTGGCTTGCCCCTGCGCGGTAAAGCGCGGCGGCATGATCGGTGTCGCGCGCGCGTGCAACGATCAGCAGGTCGGGGTGTTCGCCGCGCAATTTGCCCACCAGACGCTGCGCCAACACCGGCTCGTCCATGGTCAGAACCACTGCAGGTGCTCTGTCTACGCCCAACCGCGACAGCGCTTCTCCTCTGGCAGCATCACCAAAGGTCGTGCGGTAACCATCTCGCTTTGCGCGGTCGACCAGATCCGGATCAGAATCAATCAAGACGTAATGCTGATCATGCGCCACCAACATGTCGGCGATCAATCGGCCCACGCGCCCGCCTCCGATGATAATGGTGCGCGGTTCGCCAGTGTCCTCTTCGGGCAATTCGGGCACCGCTTCGACCCTCCGGGCAATCACGCGCCCAAGCCGTGCGAGGAGCGGGGTCACTGTCAGCCCAATAGCGATCACGATCTGCCAGAATTGTGCTGTTTCCAAATCGATCACCAGCGCGCTGGTTGCCGCTGCGAGCACGATCAGCGAGGTTTCGCTGGGGCTGGCCATCAACACCCCGGTTTCGGTAGCGGTGCTGCGCCGCGCGCCCATCATGCGCAGCAGGACGCCGGTGATGATCGCCTTGAACACCAGCACCCCAACCACGGCGGCGGCAATCTCTCCCAGACTAGCCCAGACTAGCATCAGATCGATGCTCATCCCGATGGTGATAAGGAACACGCCCAAAGCGAGGCCTTTGAACGGTTCCATGATCGTTTCGACTTCGCTGTGATACTCAGTTTCTGCGATCAGAAGCCCGGCAATCAGCGCGCCGACGATCGGGGAAAGTCCGGTAGCCGAAGTGGCGAGGCTCGCTCCGATTACGACGAGTAGCGATGCGGCAAGGAACAATTCGGGATTCTTGGTCCGCGCGGCCTGGCTAAATAGACGCGGCAGAGCAAACCGGCCAATGACCAACAGGGCCAGAATCACCAACCCGCCCTGAACCAAGGTCGTGGTCAATCCCGCCATACCGCCCGATTGCGCATTGGGGGCCAGCGCGCCGAGGATGAAGATGATCGGAACGATCATGATATCCTCAAACAGCAGCATTGACAGCGCCGCCCGTCCGACCGGTGTGCGCGTCCCGGAAATCGGGAGCACAATGGCAGTAGAGGAGAACGCCAAGGCAAACCCCAGAGCCAGCGCTGCGGTGCTGTTCATGCCGCTGTAATAGCCAAAAAATGCCGCCGAAATGCTGCCTATGATCAGCAGCTCCAGACTGCCTAGGCCAAACACCAGCCTGCGCATTTCCCATAATCGGTTGAACGACAGTTCCAGACCGATCGCAAACAGCAGCAGGATGATCCCGAAATCAGCAAAGGGCGTTAATCCCCCCGGGTCCGAGATAGTGATGTAGGTCAGCCATGGGACTTCATCGACCAAGGAGCCGAGTCCAAACGGGCCAACCAGAATGCCGATCAGAATGAAGCCAATGATGGGCGTGATGCGAAACCGCGCGAACACCGGAATCACGATGCCTGCTGACCCGAGAATCACCAGTGCATCGGACATTACCGGGGAAAGTGTGAGTTCGCCTGCCATAGTTCCGGATTAGCGCGCGGGCGCAGGCAAGTCACCCACCGCCATGGCCCTTCGCTCCGCTGGATCGCGCAGCGGGGAAGCTCGCCTGTTCATCCAGCGGATCGGAAATGTTGCCCACCCGCTTGTCCCATTCGATCCGATAGAGATCAAACCGGCGATCAGCGAGATTCTGCACCGTGCCTTCGGCGCGGGCCCATTGCAGATCGGCAAGGTTCACGTCGCTGATGGTGAGCGTTTCCACATTCTCCGATGCCTCGGCGGCGATACCGTCACGGGCAAAGGGGAAATCGCAAGGCGTGAGTATGCAGCTTTGTGCGTATTGGATGTCCATATTGGCGACGTTGGGCAAATTGCCGACATTACCGCTCATGACGACATAGCACTGGTTTTCGATTGCTCTGGCCTGCGCGCAATACCGCACTCGCATGTAGCCTTGTCGGCTGTCGGTGCAAAACGGCACGAAGATGATCCGCGCGCCTTCGTCGACCAGCCGCCGGGCAAGTTCGGGAAACTCGCTATCGTAGCAAATCAAAACGCCAATCGGGCCGCAATCGGTGGGAATGGCGTCAATGGTGTCGCCGCCCTTGATGTTCCACCAATAGGCTTCGTTGGGCGTGGGATGGATCTTTTCCTGCGCAAAGATTGATCCGTCGCGCAGGCAGACATAGGCGACATTGTGAATATCGCCGTCGGGCATCCGCGTCGGATGCGATCCGCCAATGATGTTGATGTTGTAGGACAGCGCCATTTCAGACAATCGCTGGCGAATGCGCGGGGTGTAATCACTTAAAGCTTCGATGGCCTCAATTGCACTGAGCTCGCGTTCTTCTGCGCTGAGCAGCATGAGCGTGAAAAGCTCTGGAAAAACGATGAAGTCACTTTCATAATCTGATGCAACATCAATGAAGTATTCCACATGCTTCATAAATTCATCAAAGTTTGAAACGGCCCGTGCCTGAAGCTGGCAGGTGGCAATCCGGACGCCTTCGACATCGCGCGGCAGGCGGTGCTTGGGCGGGGCATCGGCATCGACATAGGGGTTGCGCCACACCATACGAACCGCATTGCCGCGCGACGCTTTGTCCTCGGGCAGGTATTTGGGCAGCACCCCTGAAGGTTCGAACCCGTTGGCAAGCTGAAACCGCAAGACGGGATCGTGGACTTTGCCTTCAAGTATCAGGTCCAGATATTCTTGCGGGCTATCGGCCCGGTTGGACTTGCGCCGCTTCGCCCGCGCATAACCGGGCATCCGGCCGCCGAACACGATGCCGGTCAGGTCCAGCCGCTCTGCGAGCGCACGGCGTTCCTCGTATAGCCTGCGCCCAAGCCTTGTGCCCCGAACTTGCGGATCGACGCAGAGCTCATAGCCATAAAGCCAGTCGCCAGTCGGATCATGGCGCGAGCCAAAACCGTTGCCGGTTACCTCGTCCCAGGTGTGATCGGACAGGGCGACCCGCTCATCCAACCGCATCGAGGCGCAATAACCGACGATCTTGCCGTCCAGCTTGGCTACAAAGCAGCCCTCGGCGTAATTGTTGATCTGCCCGCGTATCTCGCCCTGAGTGTAGGCAGGCAGATCGTCATAGGCGCGCCGGACCAGATCACCGATGGCGCGCACATCCTTTAGCTTGGCCTGCCGGATTTCAAGCCGGGCCTGCGATCCGCTTGCCATGGCTTACGCGGCCTCCTTCGGGCTCATGCCCAGCTCTGCATTTCCTTTTCGAGGTTCTGCACGATTGCTTCAAAGAATTGCTCGGTCGTCAGCCAGTTCTGGCTTGGGCCAATCAGCAGCGCCAGATCCTTGGTCATCTTGCCGTCTTCGACCGTTTCGATGCAGACTCGTTCCAGCGTCTCGGCGAATTTGACCACATCGGGGGTGTCGTCGAACTTGCCGCGATAGATCAGCCCGCGCGTCCAGGCGAAGATGCTGGCAATCGGGTTGGTGGAGGTCGCCTTGCCCTGTTGATGCTGACGGTAATGGCGGGTGACAGTGCCATGCGCGGCTTCGGCTTCGATGGTCTTGCCATCGGGAGTCATCAGCACCGATGTCATCAGGCCCAATGAGCCAAAGCCCTGCGCCACGGTATCCGACTGCACATCGCCATCGTAATTCTTGCAGGCCCAGACGAATTTGCCCGACCATTTCAGCGCAGAGGCAACCATGTCGTCAATCAGGCGGTGTTCGTAAGTGATGCCCGCAGCTTCGAAACGGTCCTTGAATTCGGCCTGAAACACCTCTTCAAACAGATCCTTGAAACGGCCATCATAGGCTTTCATGATCGTGTTCTTGGTCGACAGATACACCGGCCATTTGCGGTCGAGCCCGTAATTCAGGCTGGCGCGGGCGAAATCGCGGATCGAATCGTCCAGATTGTACATCGCCATCGCTACCCCGGCGGATGGGTAGTCAAAAACATTGAGGTCGATTTCGGTGCCGTCATCGCCATGAAAGACCATTCGCAGCTTGCCGGGGCCGGGGATCAGCGTGTCGGTCGCGCGATATTGGTCGCCAAAGGCATGACGCCCGACCACGATCGGATCGGTCCAGCCCGGCACCAGCCGCGGCACATTGTCGATCACGATCGGTTCGCGGAACACCACCCCGCCAAGGATATTGCGGATTGTGCCGTTGGGCGATTTCCACATTTTCTTGAGGCTGAATTCCTCGACCCGCTGTTCATCGGGAGTGATCGTGGCGCATTTGACGCCGACGCCGTGCTCCTTGATCGCATTGGCCGCGTCGATAGTGATCTGATCGTCGGTTTCGTCGCGCTTCTCGATCGAGAGATCGTAATACTTCAGATCAATGTCGAGATAGGGCAGGATCAGCTGTTCACGGATCCATTGCCAGATGATCCGCGTCATCTCATCGCCGTCTAGTTCGACTACCGGGTTTTTGACCTGAATTTTCTGCATGGCTAGCGCCTCATCCCTTTGGAGTGAATGTACACAACAGCGATGTCTGATGTGATCCCAGAACCGGGCTCTAGCAGAGGCGCAGACGGGCGCAAGGGGAGGGGTGGCACGCGCCTTGCGGTCACAACCCTGACACACCTGACACACTGTCCAGAGAGTGAAATGCCAATGGCGAAAACTGCCCCCACGCCCCGTTTACTCAGAGGAATCGCAGCGCCATTCATAGCGGGCAGTTAATCGCAAATCAGCGCTGTAGGAAAGGCGCAAATCGGGCCAATGCGGGCACGGATTGCGGCGATGGTGGGCGTAGAGAGAGTTGAACTCCCGGCCCCTGCGATGTCAACACAGTGCTCTACCACTGAGCTATACGCCCACGCGTCGCCAAAAACCGCTTTGACCGGAGCAACGGGGCAGATGCTGCCTGCGCGGTCCCGATATGTCAAAGCGAAGCGGCGCGGTAGCGAAGCGCTGCGCTGTGTGCAAGCGATTCGCGCGCGCCTGTAGCAAATATCGTCAGACCGACGCCTGCCGCTGGTCTTCGAACACCCGTTCCACTTCGAGCACCAGATCGCGCAAGTGAAACGGCTTTGACAGCACCTTGGCATGCGGCTGTTCGCGGCTGGCGCGCAAGGATACGGCGGCAAAGCCGGTGATGAACATTACCTTGGTGCGTGGGCTGACCTCGCCGCAGCGCTGCGCCAGTTCGATCCCGTCCATTTCCGGCATGACGATGTCGGACAACAGCAGGTCGAAGGTTTCCCTTTCCAGCAAGGGCAAGGCATCGGTGCCCCGGTCCACGCTGCAAACCTCATACCCTGCATTGGTCAGGGCACGCTCCAGATAGGTGCGCATGGCTTCGTCATCTTCGGCAAGAAGGATTCGCGGGGCAGGGGTTGCTGTCATGACGGGCGTGATACAGGCTTTCGCTTAAGAAATCTTTCCCGGATTGCACGCCTGACCTGCTTTGAGACGCCGGCGCAGCGCACCCCGGCGCTTACGGCTTTGACTCAGGCGTCCAAACCGGGCAGCAAACCAGACTATGCCGAACCTCCCTCCAGAACCGCTTGCCTCGCCCGGAAGGCGTCCGGCGCATGGGATCGGCAACGGCGATCTGGTCTCCTTGCGCGGCGGTTCCATTGGCGGGAATGGCAACGGGCAGGGGGGGGACGCCGCCTTTGTCCATATTGCGCCGCGTTCCATGCCAATGCCGGTGTTGATCGCGGTTCCGCATGCAGGCCGCGCCTATCCGGGCGAGACGCTGGCGCAGATGCGCGACCCCGGGCTTAGCCAGCTGCGTCTGGAAGACCGCTACATTGATAAAGTGGCGGTAGAGATTGCCCGCGCGACCGGCACCGGCCTGCTGGTCGCGCATGCCCCGCGCGCCGTGCTCGATCTCAACCGCGCGGCCGATGATGTCGATTGGGACATGGTTGAACAGCCGCGTGCTGGTGCGGGCACGAATCGAAATGCCCGCAATCCGGCAGGCGCGACGCGAAACGGCAATGCCCGTGCGCGCAGCGGGCTGGGGCTGGTGCCGCGCCGTTTGCCGGGATTTGGCGAGATTTGGCGGAGCAAATTGCCGCGCGCTGAGCTCGTCCGGCGGATTGACTGCATTCATCGCCCCTATCACGAATTTCTGGAGCACGAACTGGCGCGCATCCGCGATGCATGGGGCGCGGCGCTGCTGATCGACCTGCATTCCATGCCGCCGCTGCGCCGCCAGAATGCGGGCAGCAATGGCGAAGAAGCCGCACCGCAAATTGTGCTGGGCGACCGGTTTGGCACGTCCTGCAATCATGCGGTGGTCGCCCGCGCCTTCCAGTATCTCGAAGCGCGCGGCTGCCCGGCGGCGCACAACCGGCCCTATTCGGGCGGCTATGTGCTGGACCGCCACGCCTCACCGGCGCGCGGCATACATGCGGTGCAAGTCGAAGTGTGCCGTGCTGCCTATCTTGATGATGCGCTGTCGCAGCCAACCGCTGCGGCGGGACCTTTGGCGAAGTTGTTGGCCGGGCTGGTGCGTGAATTGGGCGCAGAAACTGCGGGGCTGGGCGCGGGTGGTCAGTTGGCGCAGGCTGCGGAGTAACGTCGCACAGAAAAATGCCACCCCGTGCAGATCACCGATGGCGAGGCACGAGGTGGCCAGGTTCAGGGAGGGAAACGCCCCGGGGGCGAGGCGCTTCCGGCAGGCGGCCAATGAGGGGGCGACCACCTGCAAACCATACATAGGAAACGGGTCAGCCGCGTTCAAGACGCAGCTGACCCGCATTCATTTCCGTCGGTCAATCGCCAGTGCGGCGATGTTCGAAAGGCGATTTACACGGTGCCGTTCGGAACCGCAGGCGCTCCGGTGTTCTTGAGCGGAACCTTGCCTTGCAAGGATTGGCGTTCGAACAGCGTGCGCATCAGGTTCATCGAAAACAGATGCGCATGGATCAGCATCAACATGCCGTTCTTGTTGAGCGCTTCCACGGTTTCGGTGGGAATTTCGCGCAGCTTTTTCTCATCGACCATCTGGAACCCGCGATAGACGAATGGGGTGTCGGGCATGTCGTTGCGGGTGATCGCAATTTCGCCATCCATCAGAATGTCGAGTTTCTTGAGCTCGGTCAGGAAAGACCGGGTGCGCTGACCCGATTCTTCGAAACGCTTGCAGAAATCGAGCACGCTGTTGGTGTATTCGGTCGGATTGGTGCCATCGAACAGCGCCTGACCATCGGCGCTTTTGCCAACCACACCGGCGGTTGGGTCAAAGCACAGCGACATGTCATCGCTATCCTTGCTCAGCTTGGCCAGAATGAAGGGATAGCGGCGGATATAGGCGGGAACATACAGACCCGCTTCGAGCTTGCCATCATCAGCGATGTAGGTGTTGACCCCTTCGTTCAGGCCCATCAGCGCAATCGGTAGCGGGTTTTCACCGGCGGTGAACACGATCGGATAATCGCGCTGCGCATCGACAAATTCGTCCACTGTCAGCGGGATTGCGTGGGAGCTGGCGAGGAAACCGGCATCCTCGAAAGTGCCAACTTTCCAGTCCGCATGATCGCGGCTGTTGAGCGGAAGCAGGTCTTTATAAAACAGCGGAAGTTGCGGCTGCGGCGCGGTGGCCATGGGAATCTCTCCGAAGAATTGCGGCTGAAAACTGATGTCGTGCGGCGCGTTTACGGGGATCACAATTGCGCTCCCCCAACGCCGGATGGCGGCGCTTTAGGCGTTGATCCCGCACGGCGCAAGGCCGCTGCGGTTCAGGGCTGCGCAGCGGGGATCAATTTGCCCGGATTGAGTATGCCCAGCGGGTCGAGCGCTTGCTTTACGCTGCGCATGATCGACAGCGCCGCCGGATCGCCGAGCCGCCCCAGCTCATCGACCTTCATCTGCCCGATGCCATGTTCGGCGCTGATCGAACCTCCCCATTTGGTGACGAGGTCATGGACGCGCGCGCTGATCTGTTTGCCTTGCGTCTCCTCCCATTTGCCGGGAACCGCGCCAGGCGGGGCGAGCACGTGGAAATGGACATTGCCATCGCCAAGATGGCCAAAGGCGGCGGCGTGCGTGCCCGGAAACTCCTCTTCGATCGCGGGCGATGCGGCGAGGATAAACTCGGGCATCTGATCCACGGGCACCGAAATGTCGTGCTGCATCGCCGGGCCCAGCGCGCGTTCGGCGGCGGAGATCGAATCGCGCAAGGTCCAGAAATCTTCCGCCTGCCGTTCGTTGGCGGCAATCACTGCATCGCTCAGCAACCCTGCCTCAGCCGCATCCGCCAGCACGTTTTCGAGTCGTTCGCGCAAGGCGGCATCGTCGCCTTCCACGCCCACACATTCGATCAGCGCGTTCCAATCGTGCCGATTAGTCAGGGGTGCGCGCGCATCGGGAAGATGGGCCAGCACGCTGTCGAGGCAATGTGCGGGCACCACTTCGAACCCCTCCAACGTATCGCCCAGCGCCCGGTCCACCTGGCGCAGCAGGTTGCGCGCATTGGTGATCGAAGGCAGCCCGGCCCATGCCGTGACCCGGGCGCGCGGCGCGGGCAGCAACCGCAAAGTGGCCGCGGTGACGATCCCCAAGGTGCCCTCTGACCCGATCAGCAATTGTTTGAGATCGAAGCCGCGATTGTCTTTCTTGAGCACGGTCAGCGCATCGAACACCTGCCCATCGGCCAGCACCGCTTCGATCCCCAGCACCTGCGCGCGCATCGTGCCGTGGCGCAGCACCTGTGTGCCGCCCGCATTGGTTGAGATCAGCCCGCCGATGGTCGCCGAACCCTTGCCCCCCAACGTCAGCGGAAAGCGCATGCCCTCCGCTGCTGCCGCTTCGTGAAAGCTTTGCAGGATGACGCCCGCGTCGCAGATTGCTTGTCCGGTGTCGGGGTTGATGGTGCGGATGCTGTTCATCCGCCGCAGCGACAGCAGGATCGCCGCGCCACTGGCATCTGGGGTCGCGCCGCCCGCCATACCGCTGTTGCCGCCTTGCGGAACGATCGGAACGCGATGCGCGGCGCACAAATTGACAAGCGCGGCGACTTCGGCGGTCGAAGCGGGTGAGGCCAGCCCCCGCGCCCGCCCGGTGTAGCGTCCGCGCCAATCGGTCAGCCATGCCGACAAATCCTCAGGGTCGGTCGAAAACCCCTTTGGCCCCAGTAGATTGGCGGCCTCGGTCAGAAACGGATCGAGCTGGTTTGCGCTGTGAGTCATTGTTGCCCCTATGCCACACAGCGCCGCTAATGCGCCAGCACTTTGGCCCTATTCGCGTGTCTTGGGCGGTGCAGTTAAGCCAGCGTTCAATCGCTGCCGCTAGCTCTTGCACCCTGTTTCGTTGGGCATGACGCCCGCATTGCCCTTGGGAAGGACGCCCTGAACCCTCATGCCGAGCTTGCTCGCCCTTACTGCGCCGCTTGCCCTGATCCTGCCGCTGCTGGGTCATGGCGCGGCGCTTGCGCCGCGGCTGGCGGAGGGGGGTGGCAGTGCCGATGCACCGCGCGCTTCGGCACCCGATTACGATGTCCCGCCTGACGGGCCTTATTCGCCTGCCTTTCCCTCGGCACGCCCTGCGACCAGCCCGCTCGATGCGTTTTACGGCGGACAGGTTGCGCGGCAGGTCCGCATTGAACAGCGGGTGATTATTCGCATTTCACCGCAGCGCCCCAGCAACACCAACAGCCTGCTCGCGCGGCTGCCTCAGCGCGGGCTCAGCACAAGGTATGAAGAGCGCGAGATGGATCGCTGCTTGCCGGTCGGCCGGATTTCGGGGGTGCAGACCGGTACGGGCAACCGGCTGCTGTTGTTCTTGAACGACGACAGGATTGTCAGCGTCAATCTGGAACGCGCGTGCCGGGCGCGCGATTTCTACTCTGGTTTCTACGTTGAACGCAGCGACGATGGCCAGCTTTGCAGCGGGCGTGACGAACTGCAATCGCGCAGCGGGGCAAAGTGCGAAGTGCAGGCGATGCGGCAATTGGTCGCCGTCAACGATTGAGCCGTTTCGCTACCACGGATCAGCACAGGCCCGCGCACGGCATTTCTTGACTTTTCGGGCATTTTTGGCCAATCGCGGTTTCGCTGACCGCAGGATTTCGTGTGCGGCATAAAAACCGGCAGCCTACGCTGCCCCTTACCCGGACATTTCGAACCGTATGACATTCGCCGATCTCGGCCTCTCACCGGAATTGCTCAAGGCCGTCGAAGACGCGGGCTACAGCGAGCCGACGCCTATTCAGGCAGAGGCAATTCCCGCAATTCTGATGATGAAGGACCTGATTGGCATTGCGCAGACCGGCACGGGCAAGACTGCGAGTTTCGTGCTGCCGATGATCGATGTCATGGCCTCGGGTCGCCGCCGCGCCTTGATGCCGCGTTCGCTGATCCTTGAACCCACGCGCGAATTGGCCGCGCAGGTGGCTGAGAATTTCGAGAAATATGGCAAGAACCATGATCTGAAAATGGCGCTGCTGATCGGCGGCGTGCAGATGGGCGATCAGGTCAAGGCGCTGAACGAAGGCGTTGACGTGCTGATCGCGACGCCGGGCCGGTTGATGGATTTGTTCGAACGCGGCAAGATCCTGCTTAATGGCTGCGAATTGCTGGTCATTGATGAAGCGGACCGGATGCTCGACATGGGCTTCATTCCCGATATCGAGTTTATTTGTTCCAAACTTCCCGAAACCCGCCAGACCATGCTGTTTTCGGCGACCATGCCGCCGCCGATTGCCAAACTGGCCAAGACTTTCCTCAGCAATCCCAAACGGATCGAGGTCAGCCGCGCGGCATCGACCAATCAGAATATCACCGCCTTCAAAGTGCCGGTGAAATCGCGGCAAAAACGCGAAACGCTCCGCTGGCTGTTGCAAAATGATCAGGTGGAAACCGCGATTATCTTTGCCAACCGCAAGACCACCGTGCGCGAGATCAACAAATATCTGCAGCAGAGCGGGTTTTCGAGCAGCGAAATCCACGGCGATATGGACCAGTCGAGCCGGATCAAGGAGCTTGAACGGTTCAAATCGGGTGCTGTAAACATTCTGGTCGCCAGCGATGTTGCGGCGCGCGGGCTGGACGTCAAGGGCGTCTCCCACGTCTTCAATTACGACACGCCGTGGCACCCCGATGATTACGTTCACCGCGTTGGCCGCACCGGCCGGGCCGGAGCGCTGGGCCGCGCGTTCACCTTGGTCTCCGAAGAAGACGCTGAGGCAATCGGCAATGTCGAAAAGCTGACCGGCGACAAAATCAAGGTGTTCGGTAAAGCCGACGTCCGCGTTGAACTGATTGATCCGGGCGCGAGCAGCGGTTCGCAGGGTGATGAGGGCGACGAACCACGCGAAGCAAGGCCTCGCCGTGAAGAATCTTCCCGGAGAGACGAGCCCAAACGTGCCCGCAGAAGCAAGCGCAGCGATTCCAGCGATGCGGGCGAGCCCGCTCCGAAATCCACCCCGGATGCCGAAAAGCGACCCCGCAAAGCTCGCAGCGAACGCGCGCCAAGGTCGGCACCCAGGTCAGAAGATCGGAATGAGCGCGCGAACGATCAGCCCGACCGCCGCCCCCGCGCAAACGACGCCCCCCGCCACCGCAACGAAGACGACGAACCCGTCCCCGCAGGCGAGTGGAACGGCCCGAAACCGGGGTTCCTGGATTTGAGTCTGGGTTAAAGCGCGATTGAACGATTGCGGGAATAGGCCAGAAATATTCGAAAACACGCCCATCCCAGGCCCAATATTGCTCCAATCGTCATCGCCGCACCGAAATCAGGCTGATAAAGTAAGATCGTGCCTATCGACCCCCCAAACATTTGCGGGACCAGCCAGAGCAGTACAAAGGCGAGAATCGTCATCATAAGCAGCGGGAACCACACGCTGAACATTCCCGCTAAACTGGTCCGCTTGGCTCGCAGCGCGCGCCGCTTGATCCATGCGAACACCATCGCACCCAAGTAGAACAGCGGCAGCAGCATGACTGAAAGATAAGTCAGCTTCTGGACCCACCGCGTTCCTTCCCCTGCATAGGGCAGGTCCAGCGCCATAGCGGTGGTTCCGTTGCGCAAGGCAGTGCTTTCACCGAAACCGATCCCCCCGTTAGTGTTGACAAGCACGACAACGGCCTTTTGTGCGTCGGGCATCATGGTCGCCAACGCTTCGCTTCCCGGCACAAGCCCACCGTGAAATACTGTTCCTGCCTCGGCGTCGAGAAACCAGCCGAGTCCGTAAAAGGATGCTATATCGCTGGCCGGTGCCAGCATTCGCGTTTTCGTCGCTGCGCTGACGATATCGTCTTCGCCATTCATCATCACCGCGAGATAGGTGGCAAGGTCCGTTGCGCTGAGGAGTATCCCACCCGCGGGGGCGTTAAGGCGGGAATCGCCATGATCGTCGAACGGACGGTGCCCCCCAAACCATGGCCTGTGCCCGATGGCAGCACCCAGCTGCGCGGCCTCGTAAGCGAATTGGCCTGAGGGAAGGCCAAGCGGAGTGAAAATCCGATCCTTGATATAGGTTTCATATGCGGTGCCGCTGACCGCCTCAATCACCGCACCAAGCAATTGGTAATTCGCGTTCGAGTATTCCCAGCGCGTGCCGGGTGGATAGGCCGGACCTTGGGCGAAAAGACGCGCGGCGAGCGCGGCGAGAGTGGCAGGTTGAGTGCCGGATGCGTCATGCAGCGCGTTGCCTTGGACTGTTGAAAATCCGCTGGTGTGGCTGAGCAATTGCCGGAGGGTGATGGGCTGCGCTGAGGTTTCGCTCTTAATCTCCAGATAAAGGCTAGCCGGGGCGTCAAGGTCAACCTTTCCAGCTTCAACCAGTTGCATGATCGCAATCGCGGTAAAGCTCTTGGTGATCGAACCGATCCGGAATGGCGTTTTGGGCGATACGGGAATATCGCCGCCCGATTGGGTAATTCCCAACGCGGCAGATTGGGTGGCATTGCCGTCGATCACGGCATAAGCCGCTCCTGGAGCGCCCGATTCCTCCCATGCCTCAGCGGCAAAGGCATGAATCGCCGCCATTCGGGCATTGGCAGGCGCCGCGACGCCGAACAGCACGGCCAGTAGGATTAGAAAATACTTCATCGAGCTACCCACATGGCTCTCGCTCTATCCCACCACCGTCACAAAACTGTCGATCACGCGTTTTTCGCCTGCATCCTCAAACTGAATGGTCAGTTTGTTGCCTTCCTGATCGATCACGCAGCCGGTGCCGAATTTGGCGTGGTTGACCATGACGCCGATGGTGATGTCTGAACGGGGTTTGGCGGCGAAGCTGGCGGCGCTGCGGCCCGGTTCGGCGAGGCGCTTTTGCTGCGTTTCATAGCCGCTGGCGACCGCGCGCCGCCAACCGGGGCCGCGTGTCTCGGCGCGACCCGGACGGTCACGCGCGACATGGGCAAAGGGGTCTTCGTTTTCCGACCAGTTGGCCTGCCACAGCGATGCGCCGCCGGTCAGCGTGGTTTCCTGATCGATATGCTCCGGCGGCAATTCTTCGATAAACCGGCTGGGGATGCTGCTGGTCCACTGGCCGTAAATCCGCCGGTTCGCGGCGTGCAGGATGATGCAGCGCCGGCGCGCGCGGGTAATCGCGACATAGGCGAGGCGGCGCTCTTCTTCGAGCGATGCCAGCCCCCCTTCGTCAATCGCGCGCTGCGAAGGGAACACGCCTTCTTCCCAGCCGACGCAGAACACATGGTCGAATTCGAGCCCCTTGGCGGCGTGGATGGTCATGATCGTGATGGTTTCCTCCGCATCGCTGCGGTCATTGTCCATCACCAGGCTGACATGTTCGAGGAAATCGCCGAGTGTTTCGTAATCCTCCATCGCGCGCGCGAGTTCGGAGAGGTTTTCGGCGCGTCCGGCGCTTTCGGCGCTGCGATCCTTGGCGAGCATGTCGTTATACCCGCTCTCATCCAGCACAAGCCGCTGCAGGTCGGCGGGCGACATCACCTCCGCCGCTTCGCGCCAGGCCAGGAACAGCCGCAGCAGCCCGCCAATCGTATTCGCCGCGCGCGCGGGCAATTCGTCGCTATCGGCCAGTTGCAGCGCCGCCGCCGCCAGTGGCAAGTTCACCGCGCGCGCATGGCTGTGCATTTTTTCGAGCGTCTTTGAGCCGAGCCCGCGTTTGGGCTGATTGTAGATCCGTTCAAACGCCAGATCATCCTGCGGCTGAGCAATGACCCGAAGATAGGCGAGCGCGTCGCGGATTTCTGCTCGCTCGTAGAACCGAAAGCCGCCGATGATGCGGTAATTGATCCCGATCTGGATAAAGCGGTCTTCGAATTCGCGGGTCTGATATTGCGCGCGTACAAGGATTGCGACCCGGTCCAGCGGCGCGCCTTCGCGCTCAAGCCGCTCGATCTCTTCGCCCACGCGCCGCGCCTCTTCGGGGGCGTCCCACACGCCGATGACCCGGACTTTGTCACCGCCATTGACCTCGGTCCAGAGCGTCTTTTCATGGCGCTGGCTGTTGGCGCGGATCAACCCCGATGCTGCGCCAAGGATATGCGGAGTGGAGCGGTAATTCTGTTCCAGCCGGACCACATGCGTTCCGGGAAAATCCTTTTCAAACCGCAGGATATTGGCGACCTCTGCGCCGCGCCACGAATAGATCGATTGATCATCATCGCCCACAACGCAGATGTTCTTATGCGCCTGCGCCAGCAGTCTGAGCCACAGATACTGGACCGCATTGGTATCCTGATATTCGTCGACAAGGATATATTTGAAGCGCTGCTGATATTCGGCAAGCACGTCGCCATGCGCGCGGAAGATGTTGAGCATATGCAGCATCAGATCACCGAAATCGCAGGCGTTGAGCGCCTTCATCCGGTCCTGATACAACTGATACAGCGCCGCGCCGCGCCCGTTGGCATAGGCTTCGCTTTCGCCTGCATCGAGGTCAGCGGGGTTCAGCCCGCGGTTCTTCCAGCGGTCGATAAGCCCCGCCAGCTGGCGCGCAGGCCAACGTTTTTCATCCAGATCATTTTCATTGATAAGCTGCTTGAGCAGCCGCAGTTGATCATCGGTGTCAATGATCGTGTAATTGCTCTGCAAACCCGCCAGTTCGGCATGACGGCGCAGCATTTTCGCACAGATCGAATGGAACGTGCCGAGCCACGGAATCCCCTCTGCGCCCGCACCCAGATGCCGGGCAACGCGCTCCCGCATTTCGCGCGCGGCTTTGTTGGTGAAGGTGACGCAGAGGATTTGCGAGGGATAGGCGCGCCGGGTCGCCACCAGATGCGCCAGCCGCGCGGTCAGCGCCGCAGTCTTGCCCGTACCTGCTCCCGCCAGCATCAGCACCGGGCCTTCGGTCGTCAGCACCGCCTCACGCTGCGGCGGGTTGAGCTGCGCGGCATAGGCGGGGACATTGGCGTCGGGGCCGGGTGAATGGGTGGCAGGTTTGGTCATAGATGAGCGGAACAGATATAGAACATAAATTGGTCACGCAAGGTCGCATATTTGCCGGTTGAATGCATCAGGCGCGCCTTGGTCGTCCCCCAAAATCGCCTTGGCCCGTTTCTGCAACAGCGCTCGCTAATCCGTGTGAGGTCCGGGACGTGCAGCGGGCCGGGCGCTTCGCATCGGCATAATATCGATGTAAATCAGACATATCCGATGTGCCAAGCAATCAGCCTTCGGATCGTGATGCGTTCGTTCAAATCCGGGGGTGAACACAAGGGTAATGTCCCGAAGGAGAATTCCATGCGTAAATCCCACATGCATCTTGCCGCTATTGCGATCGTAACAGTCGGATTCGTTGCCGCATCGCCCGGAGCGTCAGCCAATCCCGGCGCGCTCGCGGCGATCGCTCAGACCTCACCAGACCTGACCGCCGAGCAACAGGCCGAGTTTGACGGTTGGACCGCCGAGCAACAGGCTGCCTATCGGATATGGCCCGCTGAGACGCAGGCCTATTACTGGGAATTGTCAGCGCAAAGGCAAGGGTTGTTCTGGAGGCTGACCGATCAGGACAAGGTTGCGCTTACCTTAATGACCGGGCCCGAACGCGATACGGCATGGACCCGCATTGAGGCCCGCGCATCGGGCAATCCCGAGACGAATTGACCGGCCCAATCCAATGACCGGTGGCGGGTAACAAGGGTAAAACGCCAGCGCCCGTTATTATGCTGGTTCGCAGGCAGGCTCGCGCCGAAACAGCGTGAGCCTGCCTTTGCCCACCTTGCGCGAGGTTTCGATGGTGAGACCGGCGATCTCCGGCTCTTCGTTGAACGCGGTTTCAAGCGCGATCCAGGTTGCATCCCCGATCCAGCCGAGACGGAGCAAGCGGTCCAGCGCCACTTCGCCCGCGCCCGTGCGATAGGGCGGGTCGAGCATGATAAGGTCGAGCGGTTCGCGCGCGGCGCGCAGTCCCATCACCGATCCGCTCTCAATCGCGGTGCGCATTCCAGCATCCAGCGCGGCCACGTTGCTGCGGATGGTTGAAGCTGCATCCCGGTCCTGTTCGACGAACAGGCAATGCGCCGCGCCGCGCGACAAGGCTTCGAGCCCCAGCGCCCCTGAGCCGGCAAACAGGTCCGCAACCCGCAGTTCTTCAAAACTGCCGAGCCGGCTGGTGAGCATCGAAAATAACGTTTCACGCGTGCGGTCGGCGGTCGGGCGGGTCGCGTCGCCCTTTGGCGAGGTTAGCTTGCGCCCGCGCCACTCGCCCGAAATGATCCGCATCAGCCCGCGCTTTCCGGCTTGCGGCCGCGTTTCAGCGTGCTGACAAATTTGTCGAGATCACCCTTGCGGATACGCACTGCCTGTCCGCGCGGCAGATCAGCGAGTTCGAAGGGACCATAGGAGGTGCGGATCAGTCGGTTCACCTTGAGCCCGAGATATTCCAGCACGCGGCGCACTTCGCGGTTCTTGCCTTCGGTGATGGTCATCTCGATCCACTGGTTTTTTACGCCCTGACCGCTCGCGCCGCGTTCCAGATTGGCGTTGATTGACCCATAGCGCACGCCGTCGATCTCCACCCCCTCGATCAGTCCTTCAAGTTGTTCCTGCGACACCCCCCCAAACGCGCGCGCGCGGTAGGTGCGCGGAATACCCGAGGATGGCAGTTCCATCATCCGTTTCAATTCGCCGTCATTGGTAAGCAGCAACAGCCCTTCGGTGTTGAGATCGAGTCGCCCGATTGGCATCAGCCGCGGCATATCCTTGGGCAGGGCATTGGCCAGCGCATCGTAAATCGTCGCCCGGCCCGAAAAATCGCGCTCTGCGGTGAGCAGGCCGGTGGGTTTGTGAAACGCGTAAAGCTGCGAAGGTTCGGGCGGGCCAACCGGCTTGCCATCAACGCTCACCCCCTTGAGGCTGGCGAGGAAGGTCGCCGGAGTTTCCACCGGATTGCCGTTCAGCGTGATCCGCCCATCGGCAATCATCCGTTCGATCTCGCGGCGGCTGGCGACGCCGGCGCGGGCGAGCAATTTGGCAATGCGGTCGCCTTCGGGGCGGTCTTCTGATTGTTTGGGATTGGTGGGCATGGAGCGCGCCTTAGGCGTTCAGCGCGTCCTGCACAATCGCGTCGAACCGCGCGATCCCGCCTTCGAGCGTGCCGAGCGTGATTTCGTTCACCGCGCCGCTTTCAAGCCCCTGTTGGCCCAGTTCGGCAGCGCGGAAATCCTCAGAGGCGAACACGCCGCCATCCAGCAGGTTCCAGCTGCGCTCCCAGTGATCGTGCGCCTTGTCTGTCGCGGGCGCTTCGGGGATCAGCATGAAATCCTCGACCAGAGTCAAATTATGTGCCTGCGGCATCAGCACCATCACATTCACGTAATCGGGGCTGGGAACGATCACGGTTCCGGGGAGCAATTGATAGGCGAAGGTAACGACGCGGCGCATCGCGGTCATATTGCTGAAATCGATGCCCTCCATTTCCTCCAGCCGTCCGACGGCGGAGCGCATATGCGGCCCGATCGAATCGCCACTGGTGATCCCGTCCTTGAAAAACGGTCCGATGGTCTTCGCGTGCAGGCGGGTGACATGATAGCTTTCAAGAAAAGCGTCCATGATCAGTTTCCAATTGCCTTTGACCGTGTGCGTCTTGCGCCGAAACAGGTGCGCATCAGGCATTCCGAAAGCGGCGAAGTCTTCGCCCAAGGTGGTCGCCTCGGAGAAATCGGCATTTTTGTTCGGTGAGAACCAGATCAGCCCGCCCGCCTCGACGCTTGGCAATTCGGCAAGACCATGGTCGCGCTTGTCCATGCCGGGAAAGGTTTCGGGGCGGGGCAGGGCAAGCAGCTTGCCATCAAGCCGGTAAGTCCAGGCGTGATAGGGGCAGACCAGCCGCTTGGCGCATTGCACCTCCTCCCCTTCGACGAGCCGGGTGCCGCGATGCTTGCACACGTTGAGGAACACATGCGCCTTGCCATCGGCATCGCGGGTGATCAGGAGCGGCCGTCCGGTGGCGTCGTGAGGGACCGCCATGCCGGGATTGGGCAACAGCGCAGAGGGCGCGATGACCTGCGGCAACCGCCCGAACAATCCGGCCTTTTCCCGCTCGAAATGCGCCGGGTCGGTGTAACGGCTGACGGGCACGCTTTCGATCCGGTCTGTGACGCGCGTCTTGCCTTCACGGATCGCCTCGGCCAGCGCGAGTTGACCCGGCGTGGCGCGCAAGTGGGGTAAATCTGTAGTGGCTGCGTTCATCGCGGCTTTCCTATTCCTGCCATCCGTGCGTAGTGTTGCACGAAATTTGCCGATTACAAAAGGACATGGGAGCATGAACGAGGTTGGGGCAGCCGCAGAGCGGAACCTGTGGGGCGCGATCAAACCCTATCTCGAAAAGGAATCGCTGGCGGCGTTCTTTCTCGGCGTGTCCTCTGGCTTTCCCTATGCGTTGATCGGCGCGACTTTGACCTCTCGACTGGCACAGGACGGGATCGACAAGAAAACCGTTACGGCTTTCACCTTGGTGTTCCTTGCGTATAATTTCAAATTCCTTTGGGCGTGGGTCATTGATGGGGTGCGCTTGCCGGTAATCGGACGGCTGGGACAGCGTGTGTCATGGATGCTGCTGACCGGGGTGCTGGTGATTGCGGCGGTGTCAAATCTGGCAATGGTCGATCCCGCGGCGAATATCGGCTGGGTCGCTACCTCTGCGATCCTTGTCGGGATAGCCGGGGCGACATTTGATATTGTCATTGATGCTTACCGGATTGAAACGCTGAAACCCGAACAACTTGGCGTTGGATCGGGGATGACCCAATATGGCTGGCGGATCGGGGCAGCGGCGGCGGGCGCGCTGGCGCTGGTGCTGGCAGCGCGAGTGGGATGGGAGATCGCCTATATCGCCTGCGCGGCGTTCGCATTGCCTGCGATGCTGACCGCGCTGGTGATGGGAGAACCGGCAAGACGGCAAATCCCGGCGCGAACCAAGGGCGTGCGCGAGGCGTTTCGCGCCATCTATGGCCCCTTCACTGAATTCTTCATGCGCAAGGGTGCGCTGTTGGTGCTGCTGTTCATCCTGTTGCACAAGATCGGCGACACACTGGCGAACCTGACAGCGCGGCTGCTGCTCGACGACAAGGGATATTCGAACGATGAGATCGCCATTTACGATGTCGGCGTCGGGTTCTGGGCGTTTCTGATCGGGATTTTCGTGGGCGGGGTGCTCTATTCGCGGCTCGGGATGAAACGGTCGGTGCTGCTCAGCCTTGTGCTGATGGGGGTGTCGAACCTCAGCTTTGCGCTGCTTGCGGCGGTGGACAAGACCAATCTGGGGTTGGCGGCGACCTTCACCTTTGAGAATTTCGCCAGCGGTATCGGCGGAGTGACCGTCGTGGCGTATTTCGCTGCGCTCACTGACCTGCGCTTCACCGCGTCGCAATATGCGCTGATCTCGGCGGCAGCGAGCATCGTCGGGCGAGTGCTGACCGGGACCACGGCAGGTGCGCTGGTGGAGGCGTTTGGCTATGTGAATTTCTACCTGTTCACCACGGCGGCGGCGCTGCCGGGGATCGTATTGTTCTGGCTGATGATGCGCGCCGGGTTGATCGACGCCTCGATCGGCACGGCGGGCACCGAACCCGCGCCGGAGAGCGGTTAGTCAGGCACTTCATCGTTCAGCCGCAATGCCTCGCCCGCGAGGTAGAGCGATCCGGCGATCAGGATAGGGTAGCCGTCGTCGGGCATGTTGAGCAGGGCGTCTTCAAGATTGCTCGCGGTGCGGGCATCTGGTCCAAATGCTTCGACCGGGTGCGACGGATGGCCCGGCACGGGGACGACCGTCAGCGTACGAACCCGATCGCCCAGCGGGCCAATGATTGCGCCGGGTTCCTTGCCTTCGATCATCCCGATCACGAGATGCAGTGACTGCGTATCATCCGGCAAGGCATCGGCGATGACCTGACCGGCGCTGGGGTTATGACCGCCGTCCAGAATGACTTTCGGACTGGATGTGAGCGCAGTCAGCGGCCCTTCGCCAAGCGTTTGCAGGCGGGCAGGCCACTTGGCGCTCAGGATGCCAGCTTTTGTTGCGGTGATCGAAACTGGAATCTTGTCCTGCGACTTGATCATTGCGATGGCGAGTGCAGCGTTGCGCGCCTGATGTGCGCCGGGAATCATCGGGAATGGGAAGTCCTGTCCAACACCAGATTCGGAGTAATCGAACATGTAGAGGCGACCGCCCTCGGCTGAGTCGCAAATCCAGCCATGGCCAAACTCCGACAGCGGTGCGCCAACCGGCCCCGCAACATCATGGATCGCGGCCTGCGCTTCGCTGGGGTAGAGGGTGCCGAGGGTCACCAGCGGCACGCCGCGCTTTGCGATCCCCGCCTTTTCAAACGCGATCCGCGCCATCGGCTCAGTCGGCACCCCTTCCTCTGGTGCCAGCAGGAAGCGTTCGTGATCCAGCCCCAGCGCCGCGATCCCGCAGGCCGCCAGCACGTCAGGCTCCAGTACGTTGGTCGCATCAAACCGCCCACCCATGCCAACCTCGACCACGCAGGCATCCGCCGGGGTGCGGCTGAAGGCGAGGAACGCGGCGGCGATAGTGACTTCGAAGAAGCTGGGGGCGAGGTCAGCGCCCGTATCCAGCACCTCCTCAAGCAGGTCGGCCAGCGGACCGTCTTCGATCAGCCTGCCTGCCAGCCGGATCCGTTCGTTGTAGCGCACCAGATGCGGCGAGGTGGTGACGTGGACGCGGTATCCTTCGGCCTCCAGCATCGCCCTCAGGAAAGCGCAGGTCGAACCCTTGCCATTGGTCCCCGCAACGTGGAAAACCGGGGGCAATCTGCGGTGCGGATTGCCGAGCCGCCCCATCATTGCGCGGATCGTGTCGAGGCCCAAGCGGCCCTGCGGCACGCTAAGCGCGCTCAGCCGATCAAGCTGAGCCTGCACCGCCGGGTCGTCAGAATGGCCGAAATCGAGCGACTTCACGGCAAGTCAGCGGATTACGCAGCCTTGCTCGGCGCGAGATAATCCAGCACATTTGCCAGCGTCGCTTTCAACTCACGTCGTGGCACAACCATATCGACCATGCCGTGTTTGTGCAGATATTCAGCGCGCTGGAACCCTTCGGGCAATTGCTCTCGGATTGTGTCCTGGATCACGCGCTGCCCCGCAAATCCGATCAGCGCGCCGGGTTCGGCAATGTGGATATCGCCGAGCATGGCATAGCTGGCGGTGACCCCTCCGGTCGTCGGGTCGGTCAGCACGACAATATAGGGCAGGCCCGCCGCTTTCAGCCGCCGGGTCATGACCGTCGCGCGCGGCATCTGCATCAGGCTGAGAATCCCCTCTTGCATCCGCGCGCCACCCGCTGCGGTGACGACGACATAGGGGCACTTGCGGGTTAGCGCGCGCTCTGCCCCGGCGCAAAAAGCCATGCCGACCGCCATGCCCATCGACCCGCCCATGAAGCTGAAATCCTGCACCCCGACGACTGCCTTGTGGCCGTCAATCGTGCCGGAGCCGACCACAAAGGCATCGTCATGCGGGTTTGCGGCACGCGCGGCCTTTATCCGGTCGCTGTATTTCTTGGTGTCCTTGAATTTCAGCGGGTCCTCTTCGACCTGCGGCTGCGGCAAGAGCTCGAACCCGGCATCGAGCAACAGCGCGAGGCGCGCATCCGCGCCAATCCGTCCGTGATATTCGCAGCGCGGGCAGACGCTGAGGTTTTCCTCATATTCGGCAACGAACAGCATTTCCTGACAGCTCTTGCATTTGATCCAGAGATCTTTCTCGGTGCTTTTCTTGTCGGCGCTGAAACCGAGCGAATTGCGGACGCGGGTGAACCAGTTCATTGTGCGGTCTCCTGTCGGGCGGCGTGGACGGCTGCAGCGAGCGCGGACGTCAACTCCCTTAGCTTGGCAGGAGCCTCTGCGCCATATTCGCCGACAATTTCCACCAATGCTGAGCCGACCACGACGCCATCTGCGACCTTGGCAATGGCGGCGGCCTGCTCTGGCGTGCGCACGCCGAAACCGACCGCGACGGGCAGATCGGTCGAAGCCTTCAATTGCGCCACGGCTTCCTCGATGCTGGCCTGCACGGCCTGCTGCTTGCCGGTGATCCCGGCGACCGAGACGTAGTAGATGAACCCGGCTGAGCCTTCGAGCACCTGCGGCAGGCGCGCGGCATCGGTGGTGGGGGTGGCGAGGCGGATCGGGGCGATGCCGTGCGCGCGCAAAGCTGGGCCGAGCGCGTCGTCTTCTTCTGGCGGGATATCGACGCAAATGACGCCGTCCACGCCCGCAGCGGCTGCGGCCTCGGCGAACCACTCCGGCCCGCGCCGCACCATCGGGTTGGCATAGCCCATCAGCACCAACGGCACGTTAGAGTGCCGGGCGCGAAAGGTGCTGGCGTAGCGCAGCACATCTGCGGTGGTCGTGCCTGCGCCGAGGCTCCGCAAGTTGGCGGCCTGAATCGCGGGGCCATCGGCCATCGGATCGGTGAAGGGCATGCCCAATTCGATCACATCCGCGCCGCCTTCCACCAGCGCATCGAGATTGGCCGCCGTGTCGCCATCGCCTGCGGTGATGAAGCAGACGAGCGCGGGGCGGGAGGCGGCGAAGGTGGTGGAGAGGCGGGTCATTTTGGGTGATTCTTCCAGCGCCGTAAATCCATAAGCGCGAGTATTGGCGATGCCAGAGTTACTCCGATCAAACCGCTTTTTGCCGCTTCCCAGCTGAAAGCACCATCTTTGAAATAGGTTACAGCAATGATCGTGAGCCAGAGCAGGATGAGATAAAGAGCCAGTTGCTTGATAAGATAGCCAAAGGAGGTCAAAGCTCCACCCCCAGCTTTTCCGCCACCGTAAAAATATCCTTATCCCCGCGCCCGCACAGATTCATCAGCACGATGCTGTCCTTGGGCATGGTCGGCGCGACCTTCGCCACAGCGGCAATCGCGTGAGCAGGCTCGAGCGCGGGAATGATCCCCTCGGTCCTGCAGAGCAGCTGGAAGCCCTCGAGAGCCTCGTCGTCGGTGACGGCAGTGTAATCGACGCGGCCTGATTCCTTCAGCCATGCGTGCTCTGGCCCAATACCGGGGTAGTCCAACCCTGCGCTGATCGAGTGGCCTTCGGTGATCTGGCCGTCCTCGTCCTGCAACAGATAGGTGCGGTTGCCGTGGAGCACGCCGGGCGATCCGCCGAGCAGGCTGGCGGCGTGTTGGTCACCGTCGAGGCCGTGGCCTGCCGCTTCGACACCGAGCATCTTTACGTCGGCATCGTCGAGGAACGGGTGAAACAGCCCCAGCGCATTCGACCCGCCGCCAATGCAGGCGACCAGCAGGTCAGGGAGGCGGCCCACGCGGTCCAGCATCTGCGCGCGGGCTTCCTTGCCGATCACGCTCTGGAAGTTGCGCACCATCTCCGGGTAGGGGTGCGGACCTGCGGCGGTGCCGATGATGTAGAAGGTGTCGTGGACATTCGCGACCCAGTCGCGCAGCCCCTCGTTCATCGCGTCCTTGAGCGTCGCCCCGCCGCTCGTGACGGGGATCACCTCGGCGCCGAGCAGCTTCATGCGGAACACGTTGGGCGATTGGCGCTTCACGTCCTCTGCCCCCATATAGATCACGCAAGGCAGGCCGAAGCGCGCGCAAACCGTAGCGGTCGCCACCCCGTGCTGCCCTGCGCCGGTCTCGGCGATGATGCGGGTCTTGCCCATCCGCATCGCCAGCAGGATCTGCCCGATGCAATTGTTGATCTTGTGCGCGCCGGTGTGATTGAGCTCGTCGCGCTTGAACCACACCTGCGCGCCCCCGAGTTCCTCGGTAAGGCGCGGCGCGAAATAGAGCGGGCTGGGGCGACCGACGTAATGCTCGAGCAGATCGTCGAACTCGGCCTGAAACGCCGGGTCGGCCCGCGCTTTGCGGTATTCACGCTCCAGATCCAGCACCAGCGGCATCAGCGTTTCGGCGACATAGCGCCCGCCGAACTGGCCGAAATGGCCGCGTTCGTCTGGTTGGGTGCGGAAGGAGTTAGGGTGCGTGTTCATAGCCGCGCGGCTTTGCAGAAGGCGGCGATTTTGTCCACGTCCTTGATACCGGGCGCGCTCTCGACCCCCGAAGATGTATCGACCAGCGGCGCACCAGTCAGTCTGATCGCGTCAGCGACATTGGCGGCGGTGAGCCCCCCTGCGAGGCCCCACGGCAGCGCGCCATTGTAGAGGCGGAGCAGCGACCAGTCGAATTGGTGCCCCATGCCGCCGGGCATCATTCCTTTGGGAGTCTTGGCATCGAACAGAATAAAATCTGCTGCCTGCGCGTAAAGATCGGCGCGCACGACATCCTCCGCACTTTCCACGCTCAGCACTTTCCACAGGGGCAAACCAAACCGCGCCCGAACCTCCGCCGCGCGTTCAGGGGTTTCGTGGCCGTGGAGCTGGATCGCATCGAGCTTTCCTGCGACCACTGCCAAGCTCAACAACTCGTCATCGGCATCGACGAACACGCCCGCCTTTCGGATCGCCGTGCCAGCAACATCGGCCAGCCGCGCTGCGATGTCGGATGAGACAAAGCGCGGGGATGGGCGATAGAAATTGAGCCCGCACCATTCGGCCCCGGCGGTGATCGACGCGCGGATCGCTTCAGGGCTGGAAACCCCGCAGATCTTGATCTGGGCAGCCATCGTCTAACCAGCCATTGTCTAAAGCGTCGCTTCGATCGCCCGTGCGGCTGCGACCGGGTCCTCTGCGCGGCTGATCGGGCGACCGATCACCAGCACGCTCGCGCCATCGTCGCGTGCTTGGCGCGGGGTGACAGTGCGTTTCTGGTCGCCCGTTTGCGAACCGGCAGGGCGCAGGCCGGGGACGACGAAAAATCCGTCTTTCCATTGGCGGCGCACCTGCTTCACTTCTTGCCCCGAACAGACAATACCATCCAGCCCGGCGGTGTGTGCGAGTTCGGCCAGCCGCAAGACGTGATCGTGCGGCGTCCCGCCAACTCCGGTGCGCGCCAGATCGGTTTCATCGAGGCTGGTTAGCATGGTTACGCCCACCACCTTGCAGCCTTCCGCTGCCGCCGCCTTGGCATCTTCCATCATTGCGCGTCCGCCGCTGGCATGGACGGTCACAATCCGCGGTTCATAGAGATGCACCGCTTGCATCGCGCTGGCGACGGTGTTGGGGATATCGTGAAATTTGAGGTCGAGGAAGACTGGCAGCCCCATATGCGCAATTTCGCGGACCCCGTGGGGACCATGCGCGCAGTAAAATTCCAGCCCGAGCTTTACCCCGCCGATATGCGATTTCACCTTTTCGATGAGCGCCTTGGCAGGTTCGATTTGCGGAACATCCAGTGCGAGATAGATGGGATTGCTCATGCTTCGGGGCGGTCCGGGTTGGGCTGCGATGGCGCAAGGTTGTTTTCGCTATCCGCCGCATTATCCTCCGGCCTGTCCACAGGCTGCTGAGCCGGTTCTGCCGTGCGCGGTTCGTGCCGATGCGCCAGCGCGGTGGATTTGATCGACGCCTCCAGACTGCGGATACGGCGCCCAAGGCTCCATTTGACGCTGCGGTGATACAGCCAGAGCGGCACCAGCCCCAGCAGGAAAGCGACAATCACCAGCACGGGAATCTTGGTTTCCAGCACCAGATTTTCCCACAGGTTCACTTCGACCGTATCCCAATTGAAGAAGGAAAAAGTCAAAATCCCGAACAGGATCAGGACCCAGATAATGGTGCGTATAATCTGCACTGGTTTCGACCCCCTCTTGGTCATTCTTCAATGGACAGAATCCTAGGGCTTTTGCGGCTCGAGTCCAGTCAGAGCGTTTTGCCGAACACCCGCGCAAAGATCGTATCGACCTGGCGGAAGTGATATTCGAGGTCGAATTTCTCCTCCAATTCGGCATGCGATAGCGCAGCTGTGACCTCTTCGTCGGCTTTCAGCAGGTCGAGCAGCGACAGTGCGCCGGACGATTCCCACACTTTCATCGCATTGCGCTGCACCAGTCGATAGGCGTCTTCGCGGCTGACCCCGGCCTGTGTCAAAGCCAGCAGCACGCGCTGTGAATGGACAAGCCCGCCCATCGCATCGAGGTTCTTCTGCATCCGTTCGGGGTAGACCAGCAGCTTTTCAACCACGCCCGTCAGCCGCGCGAGCGAGAAATCGAGCGCAATTGCCGCATCTGGGCCGATGTAACGCTCCACCGAAGAGTGTGAGATGTCGCGTTCATGCCACAGCGCGACATTCTCAAGCGCGGGCATGGCATAGGCGCGGATCATGCGCGCCTGTCCGGTCAGGTTTTCGGTCAGCACCGGGTTGCGCTTGTGCGGCATGGCGCTGGAGCCTTTTTGCCCCGGAGAGAAATACTCCTCTGCCTCCAGCACTTCTGTGCGCTGCAAGTGGCGGATTTCCACCGCGAGCCGTTCAATGCTGCCCGCAATCACGGCGAGTGTGGCGAAATACATCGCATGCCGGTCGCGCGGGATCACCTGCGTGCTGATCGGTTCTGGCGTCAGGCCAAGCTGCTGGGCAACATAGGCTTCGACCGCCGGGTCGATATTGGCGAAGGTGCCGACCGCGCCCGACACCGCGCAAGTGGCGATTTCGGCACGCGCTGCGATTAGGCGCGTCTTGCATCGGTCAAATTCGGCGTAAGCTTGTGCCAGTTTCAGCCCAAACGTTACCGGTTCGGCATGGATACCGTGGCTGCGACCGATGGTGGGTGTGTATTTGTGTTCCTCTGCGCGCATCCGAATCGCCGTCAGCAGCGCGTCGAGATCGGCCAGCAGAATATCCGATGCCCGCGCCAACTGCACCGCCAGCGTGGTGTCGAGCACGTCGGACGAGGTCATGCCCTGATGCATAAAGCGTGCTTCATCGCCGACCTGCTCTGCGACCCATGTCAGGAAGGCGATCACGTCATGCTTGGTAACGGCCTCGATCGCGTCGATGGCTTCGACGTCGATTTTGGGATTGGTCGCCCACCAATCCCACAGCGCCTTGGCCGCGCTGGCGGGGACGACGCCCATTTCGCCGAGTTTTTGCGTGGCATGCGCTTCAATCTCGAACCAAATGCGGAATTTCGCTTCCGGTTCCCACAGTGCGGACATTTCGGGGCGGGCATAACGCGGGACCATGGGGTGCGATCTTTCCTGAACTGGGATGGGCGACAGGCGGTGCTTTGCCGCGCGGCTATTCCCGCTGCGCGCATTTTGCAAGCGCATGGGCGGCGCGCAATGCATGCGTGTCCCCGGTTGCGCCGTTCAAGCGCGCGCTTTGGTGTAACGCATTGGCAGCTTTCTACGTAAGAGGCGGCAGGAGGAACAATTCATGTCAAGCGCATCGCAGACGGGCGAGAGGGGCGCAGCTGCGCCCACTTCGCAGCCGGAGAAATTGCAGGAGGAGCTCTATTCGCCCTTTGTCCGAGTGACTTTGCGGCGCTGGGTGAAATGGTATCTGGATGGGGCGGAGACGTTCTGGCCGTTCACCGATGCGATCACGCGATTGTTTATCGCCCTATGGTTTCTGCGTTCTGGAATGGTCAAGGCTGCGGATTGGGATACCGCGCTGTTCCTCGCCGCAAATGAATATCCTGTCACCTGGATGGAGCCGTCGACTGCGGCGGTCACCGGTCTTGCGATTGAGCTGATCGGACCGTTGCTGCTGATTGCCGGATTCTTCACCCGGCCAGCGGCAATTGCGATGGCGGCGCTGATGCTGGTTTCACAGGCGGTCTATGTTCCCACCACGAGCAATCTGATCGTTGCTGCGCTGTTGATCTGGTATGCGGCCCATGGACCGGGTGCGTTGTCGCTGGACCGGGCGATGGCATCGGGATTCAAATCCAGCGCCCTGCCTTTGGCGCGCCCGATGATCGCCGCAGGCGATTGGCTGCGGATGCATGCTGCGCCGCTGGTCATGGCGCTTACCCGGCTGTGGCTGGGAGCGACCCTGATCGCCCATGCCGGATTGATCGAGCCGTCAGTGGCAGTGCAAACATGGCTGCCGGTGACGGTTTTTGAAGGATTTCCCGCATGGCTCGCAGTCCTGACCGCCCTATTTTTCATTTCAGGCTTTGCTGCGACATTCGTGTCCTATGCGCTGGCTATCCTGATCGCAGTGTTGATGATAACCGGAGCGCATCCCGATGTGACGCTGTTCCCTTTTCTGTTTCTGGCGCTTTATGAAGCGCGCGGGGCTGGGGCGCTATCGGCTGACCGTGCAATTCTTGCATGGCTGGAAAAAAACATCCTGTTCGACCGCGAATATTCCGAGGTTCCCGCACGCTGGCCGCATATTGTCGTAGTGGGCGCCGGATTTGGCGGATTGGCGGCGGTGGAGCGGTTCAAGCGGCTGCCCTTGCGGATAACCTTGATCGACAAACGCAATTATCACCTGTTTCAGCCGCTGCTTTATCAAATTGCCACCGCCACGCTTAACCCGGCCGACATCGCCACGCCGATCCGCAGCCTGTTCCGCGGCGATGGCAACGTGCGCGTGTTGAAAGGTGAAGTCAGCGCTATTGATGCAACGGCAAAATCGGTCACTTATGGCGATGGTCAGACCCTGATCTATGATCGCCTCGTGCTGGCGACCGGGGCCACGCACAGCTATTTCGGGCGCGATGAATGGGGGCCATTTGCGCCCGGTTTGAAATCGGTTGAAGACGGTGTCGCGGTGCGCGGTTCGATCCTCAACGCATTTGAGGAAGCAGAAGCTTCGGGCGATCCGCTGCGGGTCAAGAGGTTGCTGACGTTTGTCATAGTTGGCGGCGGACCGACCGGGGTTGAACTCGCCGGTGCGATTGCCGAACTGGCAAAGGTCAGCGTGGAGCGCGAGTTTCGAACCATCGATCCGGCCAGCGCGCGGGTTATTCTGGTGCAATCGGGCCCGCGCATCCTTCCCGCTTTTCCAGAGGCCCTATCGCACGCCGCAACCCTTGCGCTCGAAAAGCTCGGCGTTGAAGTCCGCACCGAAAGCCGCGTGACCGAAATCGCAAAAGCGCATGTGCGCATTGATGAGGGCGATCAGATCGAGACTGAGACGGTGCTGTGGGCAGCGGGAGTGGCGGCATCGCCCGCAGCGCGCTGGCTTGGCGCAAAGGCAGACCGCGCGGGCCGCGCGCTGGTCGATGACCGGATGCGCGTGCTGGGCCCCGACGGCGAACCGATCAAGCATGTCTATGCGATTGGCGACACCGCTGGCAGCAATGGCTGGAATGGCAGACCAGTGCCGGGGCTTGCCCCGGCTGCGAAACAGGCGGGCGCCTATGTCAGCCGCGTTGTTGAGGCTGAATTGCTGGGCAAACCATGCCCCGGCCCGTTTTCCTATTGCCATCAGGGAAGTCTGGCGACGATCGGGCGCAAATCGGCGGTCGCGGATTTTGGCTCGATCAAGATGTCGGGCGCGCTTGCGTGGTGGCTGTGGGGCCTGGTCCACGTCGGATTCCTGACCGGGACGCGCAACCGGGTTACTGTTGTGGTGAATTGGGCTTGGAATTTCTTTGCACAGCATTCCGGCGTCCGGCTGATCACCGGGCGATAGATTCAGATCAGCCCTTTGGCGCGCAGGCTGACATGGCCTTCGCGTCCGATGATGACATGGTCATGGACAGTCACGCCCAACAGCCGTCCGGCTTCGGCGATGCGCTGAGTTATCTGGATGTCGGCACGGCTGGGTTCAGGGCTGCCGCTGGGGTGATTGTGAACCAGAATGAGCGCCGATGCCCCCAGATCCATCGCCCGGCGGATGACTTCGCGCGGATGGATCGCCGCCTCGTCGATTGACCCTTCGGAGGCGTGGTGATCGTCGATCAAGCGGTTTCTGGTGTCGAGATACAGCACCCGCACCCGTTCAAAGGTCAGGTGCGCCATGTCGATCGACAGATAATCGATCAGCGCCTGCCAGCTTCCCAGAACCGGCTTTTCGCTGACTTCGCTGCGGGCCATGCGGCGCGCGGCAATCGCCACAATCTTGAGCGCGGCGGCGCTCGATTCGCCCATGCCCTTGACCAACTGCAACGCTGCTGGGTCGGCATTAAGCACACCTGCAAGCGACCCGAAGCGCGCGATTAATGTCTTTGCCAAGGGCTTGGTATCGCCCTGCTTGATCGCGGCGAATAAAAGGTATTCGAGCACTTCGTAATCGGCCAATGCCTCTGCGCCGCCTTTCAGCAGGCGTTGGCGCAATCTTTCGCGGTGTCCTTTGCCTGCCGCCTTGCTCGAATCCGAGGCAGGCGCAACCACGGGTGCGCCGTTGACGCCGAAATCAAAAATGTCTTCAGATTGTGGCAATCTGCGCCTCACCACTTTTGTGACCCCGATCTCATTGCCTTTGGCAGGCGATCTGCGCAAGTGAAGACGAGAATGACCCTGGCCGCATCTTCATCAGAATCGAGCACAGCGCCGTCTGCACCCGGTCGCCGTCTTTGGCGGCAAGGGCGGTTAGCGCAGATTGCAGCGGTCATTCTGGGCGTTCTTGCAATTGCGCTGGCCATTGTGTGGTTCAGTCGGGATCGGATTGCGGCCGACTTCATCGATCAGGCGCTGACTGAATCTGGCATCGCCGCAACTTATGAGATTGAAGAGATTGGCCCGCAGCGGCAGGTCCTGCGCAATCTGGTGATCGGCGATCCCGCTGCGCCAGACCTGACCGCAGAACGGATTATCGTCGATATTGCTTATAGCTTTGGCTCGGCAGGAATCGGCGAGGTGCAATTGGTGAAGCCGCGCCTGTTTGGTCGCTATCGGGAAGGGGTGTTCAGCCTCGGTGCGCTTGATCCATTGATCTTTAGCGAAAGCGATGAGCCCGCGGCGTTACCCGCTCTCAACCTCAGGATTATCGATGGCCGCGCGCGGTTTGACAGCGATTTTGGTGTGATCGGGGTGAAGCTTGATGGAGCAGGGCGGCTGGACGATGGCTTTGCCGGGAAACTTGCAGCGACCGCTCCGGGGCTTGATTCAGATGGCTGCAAAGTCCGGACTGCGACGTTGTACGGCGATCTTTCCTCTGCCGCTGGGGCGCTGAAATTCGAGGGGCCCGTCCGCCTGCGCGGCGCGGCCTGCGCAGGGGCAAGCGCGGCCCGCATGGATGCGCAGATTACCGCCAATTTGCTCAAGGATTTCGGAGCAGTGACCGGCGAGGCGCGGTTAGTGGTGGAGGACGCGGCCTACGCCGACGCAACGCTTGACCGTGTCGCGGGACAGTTGAGCGGCGCGTGGCGCTTTGCCGGGGATGAGGGCAATGCGGCGGGCGAGATCAGCGCGACGCACGCACTGATCGCGACCGGGCTGCGCACGCCCTATTTGCGGCTGGAAAGGCTTGCCGCCTATGGCAATCTGGCCAGCACCACGGGACTTTCTCGGACCGAATGGACCACCTCGCTCAGCGGGGAGGCCATCGAACTGGAGCGTGACTATTTCGCCGGATTGACTGATGCCCGCGTGGGGGCCGCGGGCACACTGATGGGGCCGTTGCTGGAAAAATTTGAGCGCGCCCTTGATCGAGCCTTTCGGGGTGGGCGGCTTTCGGGCGATATGTCGCTGCGGGTCAATGACCAATCGTTCAATATCAATATCCCCGAAGCGCGCTTGCGAGGCGCGAGTGGTGAAACCGTGCTGGCGCTATCCCGCCTCGGCTACACCAGCCGCGACGCGCGGCTGTCGGGCAATATCATGACCGGGGGCGAGGATATGCCTCGCATCGCTGGACGGATGGAGCAGATCGCGGGGGGCGATTTCGCTTTGCGGCTGACCATGGCGGAATATCGCGCCGGGCAAAATGCACTGGCAATCCCTCGGTTGCAGGTGCGGCAGGATATTCGCGGCCAGTATGCATTTGATGGGGTCATAGAGGCCGAAGGAGCTATCCCCGGCGGTGCATTTCGGGGCGCGGTGGTGCCGGTCATAGGAAACTGGGCGCAGTCAACCGGTCTCGCCATCGCTCCGCGTTGCACTGATGTGCGCTTTTCTGGCCTTTCCTATTACAACCTCACCGTGTCAGGCCGCGCAATCACGTTTTGCCCGGTCGATGGCCAGCCGATGATTTCATACCGCGATCAATTGCGAATCGCTGCGCAAACCGTCTCACTCTCACTTGGCGGAGAAATTGGCGGTTCGCCCGCGCAAATAGACGCTGCTCGTGCCGTGCTGCGCTATCCCGGAACGTTCGAGGTTGAAGCGCTGGACGCAGCAATTGGCGCGCAGGACAATGCTGTGCGATTGTCGGCACGAACACTCTTGGGCGAAATTGGCGAGGCTACGGGCGGCACTTTCGAGGGCGGAACGGCGGCGCTTGACGTGGTGCCGCTCGACCTGACTGACCTGTCAGGCGCATGGAGTTTTGCCGACAGCGTGCTGAACATCGGTGGGGGGGCCTTTACCCTGACCGAACGCACCGGAGAGGGGCTCGCACCAGAGGCACGGTTTGAACCGCTGCTGGCCGAAGGGGCAACGCTAAGTCTGCGGGACAATGTCATCGAAGCCTATGCTCCGCTGCGGGCCAGAGCAGGGGGGCAGATCATTACCGCCGCTACCATCCGGCACGGTCTGTCCGACGGGATTGGCCATGCGGATATCGAAGTGCCCGGAATTCGGTTCAACAAATCGTTTCAGCCCGATAATCTCAGTTACCTGACCTTTGGTGTTATCTCGCTCGCCGAAGGGACGGTGCAGGGCGAGGGCCGGATCGACTGGAACGCCGATGACATCAGAAGTTCGGGAAGGTTCCGCACCGATAATTTCGATTTCGCCGCCGCCTTTGGCCCGGTGCGCGGTGTGGCGGGTGAAATCCATTTCACCGATCTCATCAATCTCACCACCGCACCGTCGCAGGTCATTGATATTGCTTCGGTCAATCCCGGGGTAGAGGCGCTGGGCGGGCGCATCACCTATTCGATGACTAATGGCGAGATCATCAATGTTGATGGCGGGCGCTGGCCGTTCATGGGCGGCGAATTGATCCTGCGCCCCACTTCGATCGAATATGGCACAAGCGGCGGACAAAGCTATGTGTTTGAGCTCATCGCGCTCGATGCGGCGACCTTTGTTTCGCAGATGGAACTGACCAATCTGGCGGCGAGCGGCACGTTCGACGGGACCATCCCGATCTATTTCGACGCAGAGGGCAATGGCTCGATTCAGGGCGGTCTGCTGATCTCGCGTCCGCCTGGCGGCAATGTCGCCTATGTTGGCGAACTGACCTACGAGGACCTCGGCACAATGGGGAATTATGCGTTCCAGACACTGCGCTCGCTCGATTACCGTCAGATGAGCGTTGAGCTCAACGGCGATCTGGCAGGTGAGATTGTCACCAATTTCCAGATTGACGGCGTGCGGCAGGGAAGTGGAACGAGTCAGAATTTCATCACCCGCGAAATCGCCAAGCTGCCGATCCGGTTCAAGATTAATGTTCGGTCGGACAATTTCTATCTGCTGGCGACGATTGTGCGCGGGCTTTTCGATCCGACGGTGTTTGGCAATCCGGTGGATCAAGGATTGCTGGGGGTCGAGGGTGGACGATTCGTGCCGCGCAGGCCGTTTGCCGGTCCACGTCCCGATACCCCGGTACCGCCGACTGAAAAAACGCCAGAGCCCGTCGATGCCGACCGGCGTGATGAATTGTCCGTTCAACCTCCAGAAAGCGATGACCTGCCATGAAAGAGCCGAAATTGACCCCAACCGGCGCTGATGCCACATTCGCAAACCGATCTGGCAGAGGGGCAGGGATGAACAGGATTGCGGCGCGGGCCGGATTGATGATTGCAGCCATTGCGGCGCTGGGCGGATGTATCAATATCGCCGCACCCGATGAACCGATTGTCATTCAGCTCGACATCAATATCCGGGCCGAAGTTCTTTACCGGCTGGCAGAGGACGCCAGCAACACGATTGACGAGAATGCGGATATTTTCTGATCCCGCGCAGACACGCCCGATGCGGCAAAAGGCCCGATGCGGCAAAAGGAACGATTGAAATGACCACTCTTCGCCATTTCGGGCTTGCCAGCGCCGCCGCGCTTGCGGCCATTGTTGCTGTCACGGGATTTGTTGCCCCGGCACAGGCGCAGCGCGATCCAGCCTATGCCGCAGCACGCGCAAGCGGCGCGATTGGTGAAAAAACCGATGGCTATATCGGTATCGTGGGTACGGCGACGCCCGAATTGCAGCGATTGGTGAACGATATCAACAACCGCCGCCGCACCGTTTACACAGACAAGGCCAACGAAAATGAGGCGACGGTCGAACAATATGCAATCACCGCCGGGTGTCAGGCGATTGCCCGCACCGTGCCAGGCGAGAAGTATCAGGCCCCCGATGGATCGTGGAAAACGCGCACCGACGCCCCGCCTGAACGGATGACGATCTGCCCTTAAGGCGCTTGCGTTCAAAACCACTGCGCCGCAGCCATTGACTTGAGTTTTGCCCTCTTCTAGGGGGCAGTCGCCCTCGGCGGGCACCTTTATGCTGTGTGCCTGGCGTCTCCTAACAGGAACCAAGCATGCGCGACGAGAAGCCCGCCCGAGAACCAATCGCTGAGGATGCGCGGATCGACGCGCTCGAAGCGCGGCTGAAAGCCGCACGCGAGCGTGAAGAGAAGCGCAATCGTTCGTCAGTGCAGGGGACCGATGCGAATTATCGCAGCGGAAACCGAGTGCTGGCGGATTTGTTAGGCGGTATTCTTGGCGGCACGGTTATCGGCTGGGCGTTTGATGCGCTCGCGGGAACCTTGCCCTGGGGTCTGTTGGTCGGCCTGTTCGTTGGAATTGGCGTCGCCTTCAGAAACATTATTCTTGCGGCAAACTCTCGCCCTGAGGACCCACAATAGGGTTCGCACATTCGGGGCGCGTTTTTACAGGTACTAGGGATACAAGAGATCGTGGCAGCCGAAGAAGGCAAAGTCGATCCAATGGCGCAATTCCAGATCGAGCCGATGTTCGGCTCGGCTGACTGGGAAATCGCAGGGTTCGACATCGCATTCACCAATTCCGCATTGTGGATGGCAATCACGGTCGCCCTGTTGTGGGTGTTCGTTGCCGGCGGCATGAAACGCGAACTGGTGCCGGGTCGCTGGCAGATGGCGGTGGAGACCTTCACTGGGTTTATCGACGATATGCTGGAGGCAAACGTTGGCAAGGAAGGGCGCAAATATGTGCCCTATATCTTCAGCCTGTTTATGTTCATCCTGTTCGCCAACCTGCTGGGTTTGCTGCCGATCGGGGTGTTGGGCCTGCATCCATTTACCTTCACGAGCCATTTCACAGTGACCGGCGTGCTCGCAGCGATCAGTTTCAGCATCGTGCTGATCGTGGGTTTCTGGAAGCACGGGATCAAGTTTTTCGCGCTGTTTGTGCCGCACGGCACACCGCTGCCGATGATCCCCGCGATTTTCCTGATCGAGTTGTTTTCGTTCATGATCCGCCCGTTCAGCCTCGCCTTGCGGCTGTTTGTGGCGATGATGGCAGGGCACGTTCTGCTCAAGGTGCTGTCGAGCTTTGTCATTGACGGGCTTAATTTCGGTATCGGCACCAGCCTGATCGTGGCAATTCCCAGCTTTGCGCTGATGGTGGCGATCAGCGCGCTCGAAATTCTGGTCGCAGGCATTCAGGCCTACGTCTTTGCCCTGCTTGCATCGCTGTATATCAACGACGCTGAGCATCTTCACTGATTTTCACAATTTCCCTTTCCAACAGAATTGATTTTTAAGGAGTTTTTATAATGGAAGCAGAAGCAGCCAAGCTCGTCGGCGCAGGCCTTGCAGCAATCGGTGCCGGTATGGCCGCGATTGGCGTGGGCAACGTCTTTGGATCGTTCCTTGAAAGCGCGCTGCGCAATCCGGGCGCTGCCGATGGTCAACAGGGCCGTCTGTTCATCGGCTTTGCCGCAGCCGAACTTCTCGGTCTGCTGGCATTCGTCGTTGCAATGATCCTGATCTTCGTCGCTTAATACGCGTGTGAAGATGTGCGGGCCGGTCTGCACGGCAGATCGGCCCGGCACGTTCTGATTTGACGATTTTCCGGACCCTCAAAAGGCAACACTGACCATGCCTCAGATAGCCCAATTGGCCGAGACCTATTCCAGCCAGATATTCTGGCTGCTGGTGTTCTTTGGCATCACCTTCTTTCTTATCGGTCGGGGCATGGTGCCCAAAGTGATGAGCACGGTGGCGCTGCGGGACAAACAGATCGCAGACGATCTTGCCGCTGCACAAGGCGCGCGGGAAGCTGCGAATGAACAGGAAGACGCCTGGCGTGAGCGCGAGAATGAAAATCGCGCCGCTGCGCAGGGCTTAATCGCGGAAGCCAAGGCCAAGGCGGCTGCGGCATCGGAAAAGAAGCTGGCGGCTGCACAAAAGCGGCTCGATACCAAACTTGCCAAGGCTGAAGCCGAGATCGAGGAAGCGCGCAACAGTGCGATGACCGAAGTTGAGGATGTCGCTGCCGAAGCCGCGCAGGACATCGTCGCGCGGCTCGCTGGTGCGAAGGTCGACATCCGTTCCGCGCGCTCTGCGGTAAAGAAAGTGCTCGCCCATGGTTGATATCATCACCCTGACCGTCGCCGAAGGGCCGTCGGCCTTTGGCATTCAGGATTACGTCTGGGTGTCGCTGTCGATGCTCGTGTTGATCGGCGTGTTTGTCTGGAAAAAAGTTCCGGGCATGATCGTGGCCGGGCTCGACAGCAAGATTGCCGAGATCAAGCAGCAGCTCGACGAAGCCAAGGCCCTGCGCGCCGAAGCCGAAGCCTTGCGCGACGAATATGCCGCCAAGATTGCGGGCGCTGAAAAAGACGCCGAGGCGATGATGGAAAACGCCGGCCGCGAAGCCGAAGCGATCCTCACCAAGGCCGAGGCCGATAGCGAAGCGATGGTTGCGCGCCGCAAACGAATGGCCGAAGACAAGATCGCCGCGGCCGAACGTGAAGCGGTCGACGCGGTCCGCGCCAGTGCCGCCAACGCCGCCGCAGCTGCCTCGCGCAGCCTGATCGCCGAACGTCACGACAGTGCAGCTGACAAGGCGCTCGCCGATGAGGTCATCGCCTCGCTCTAGACGCCCGGTTCGAACACCACTTTGCCAATCAGCGCGCGGTCAGCCATCGCGCGAAATCCTTCGCGCCAGCGGGTAAGGGGCAGGATCCGGTCGATCACCGGCGTGATACGCCCAGCGGCTGCGAGATCTGCGATGGCGGTGTTTATGGCTACTCCGCGATCGGGGAAGCGGCGCGCATATTCCCCCGCACGCAGACCGACGATGGAAAATCCTTTGATCAACGGGATGTTGGTCGCAACATCGGCGATCCTTCCGCTGGTGAAGCCGACCACCACCAGCTTCCCGCCGAAGGCTACGCAGCGGGTTGATTCGTCGAAAACGTCACCGCCCACCGGATCGAACACAAGGTCACACAGCGCGCCGCCAGTGATTTCGGTCACTGCTTCCCTAAATCTTCCCTGTGCCAGAACGACGGCATCGGCTTTGGAGCATTGGGCTAACTTTGCGCGCTTGGCTTCGCTCCCGGTTGCTACGATCACCCGTGCACCCATTGCTTTGGCGAGGTCAGCGGCGGCCAGTCCCACACCTCCGCTTGCGCCGTGGACCAGCACCCACTGGTTCTGTTTCAAGGCGCAGAGCTCGACAAGCCCGGTGTAAGCGGTGGAATAGGCCGCGCCCATTGCGGCAGCTTGAGCGAAATCCTGCCCCTCGGGAATGTGTGACAATCCGCGCGCCGGGATGCTTGAATACTCTGCAAAGCCCCCGGTCTTGTTACCGCCCATAACCCGGTCGCCAGCCGCAAAGCCGGTGTCAGCATCAGCTTCGATGACTTCGCCTGCGCATTCCAGCCCGCTGATGAAGGGCAACAGGGGTTTGAATTGGTAGGTGCCGCGCGTCATCAGCAGGTCAGGATAGTTGAGCGACGCCGCGCGCACCCGGATCAGCACCTCGCCTGCGCCGCGCCTAGGTTGGGGCGCATCGACCAGCGCTACGCCGGACAGATCCTGCGACAGAGATTCGACTCGCAATGCCTGCATCGGGTGCTAGAAATTGTCCTTGGCCGCACGCAGCGCCGCAAATGTCTCGTGCGGGGCATTGCCGCCCCAACGTGCCTGCATTGCCGGATCGTCGGCGCGCAGGAAGGGGTTGGTCGCCAACTCGCGTTTCAGCACTGTCGGCACTGTCCATTCGCCCCGCGCCCGTTTGGCGTCGATCTCGGCGGCATAGTCCCTGAGCTCGGCATTGTCCGGATCAGCATGCAGCGCGAATTTCGCATTCGCCTGCGTATATTCATGCGCGCAATAGAGGACCGTGGCGGTGGAAAGGCGCTTGATCCGCTCAAGACTGCGCCAGAACTGCTCCGGTTCGCCTTCGAACATGCGCCCGCATCCCAATGC
Organism: Qipengyuania sp. ASV99; assembly: GCF_047872805.1. Lineage (NCBI taxonomy): Bacteria > Pseudomonadati > Pseudomonadota > Alphaproteobacteria > Sphingomonadales > Erythrobacteraceae > Qipengyuania > Qipengyuania sp. ASV99. The sequence continues at coordinate 70,627 of NZ_JBLQUK010000004.1, forward strand.
GAACACGCTGTCGCCGACGAAGGCTATGCCTTCTTCGACGACGTGATAGGCAATGTGACCGTTGGTGTGGCCCGAAACGTCGATGACGTCGGCGCGGTGTTCGCCCAAATTCACCGTGTCACCGTGGCTCACAATCCGGTCAATCGGAGAAAGCTTCTCGACCTCTTGGGGAGCCAGTACCCGCGCACCGGTGGCCGCGACAATCTCGACATTGCCGCCAGCGTGATCGGGGTGCCAATGGGTGTTCCAGATGTGGGTGATGGTCCATCCCTTTGCCGCCGCTTGACGCAGATATTCCTTGGCATCGGGTGTGTCGATTGCGGCAGTCTCTCCCGTCACTGAATTGTTCAGGAGAAATCCGTAATTGTCGGACAGGCAGGGAAATTGATGAACGGTAAGCATGGCGGGCATAGTAACCCGTTCGCCGCACGTAGGAAAGGCCCGCTCTCCGTTTTGGAGAGCGGGCCTTTCTGTTTTCACGTGATGTGAAGTGGGCTTTACTCGCCCTTCTTCAGTGCCGCACCCAGAATATCGCCCAGCGATGCGCCGCTGTCGGACGAACCAAACTGCTGCACGGCTTCCTTTTCCTCGGCGATCTGACGCGCCTTGATCGAGAAGTTGGGCTTTTTCGAACGGTCGAAACCGATGACCATCGCGTCGACATGGCTGCCGACCTGGAACCGGTCGGGGCGCTGTTCGTCGCGGTCGCGGCCAAGGTCGCTGCGCTTGATAAAGCCGGTTGCGCCATCGTCGCCAACCTGCACTTCGAGCCCGCCATCGCGCACTTCGAGGACCGTGACGGTAACCGTCTGGTTCTTGCGGAGCGATCCGGCTGCGGCGGCACCGGCTTCGGTCGGCGCGCCCTTTTCAAGCTGCTTCATGCCGAGGCTGATGCGTTCCTTTTCGACGTCGACATCGAGCACGACCGCTTTGACCATTTCACCCTTGCGGTGAAGCGCCAGAGCGTCTTCGCCCGAGATACCCCAGGCGATATCCGACATGTGGACCATACCGTCGACATCGCCGTCGAGCCCGATGAACAGGCCAAACTCGGTGGCGTTCTTGACTTCGCCCTCGACTTCCGCGCCGACCGGGAACTTCTCGGCGAATTCGTCCCATGGATTGCGCTGAGCCTGCTTGAGGCCAAGCGAAATGCGGCGCTTTTCGCTGTCGACTTCGAGCACGATGACTTCGACTTCTTCCGAAGTGCTGACGATCTTGCCCGGGTGGACGTTCTTTTTGGTCCAGCTCATTTCGGAAACATGGACGAGGCCTTCAATGCCTGCTTCCAGTTCGACGAAAGCACCATATTCAGTGATGTTGGTGACCTGACCCGACAGCTTCATGCCAACCGGATATTTGGCTGCGACGCCGTCCCACGGATCGCTTTCAAGCTGTTTCATGCCAAGGCTGATGCGCTGCGTATCGGAATTGATGCGCACGATCTGCACGGTCACAGTCTGGCCGATTTCGATGATCTCGCTGGGGTGGTTGACCCGCTTGTAGCTCATGTCGGTGACGTGCAGCAGGCCGTCGATGCCGCCCAGATCCACAAACGCACCGTAATCGGTGATGTTCTTGACAACGCCGTCGATAACCTGACCTTCGACCAGATCGTTGATCAGTTCGCTGCGCTGTTCGGCGCGGGTTTCTTCGAGCACGGCGCGGCGCGAGACGACGATATTGCCGCGGCGACGATCCATCTTGAGGATCTGAAACGGCTGCGGCACTTCCATCAGCGGCGTGACATCGCGCACGGGGCGGATATCGACCTGGCTGCCGGGCAGAAACGCCACTGCGCCATCGAGATCGACCGTAAAGCCGCCCTTGACCCGGCCAAAGATGCGGCCATCGACGCGCTTGCCTTCGCCAAATTCGCTTTCCAGCTTGTCCCAGGCGGCTTCGCGGCGGGCGCGGTCGCGGCTGAGCATGGCTTCGCCATCGGCGTTTTCGACGCGGTCGACATAGACTTCGACTTCGTCACCGACCGACAGGCCGTGATCGTCATCGCCGCGCGCAAATTCCTTGAGGCTGACGCGGCCTTCGCTTTTGAGGCCAACGTCGATGACGGCGCTGCCGCCCTCGATTGCGGTGATCGTGCCTTTGACGACGCGGCCTTCAAAGCCGCCATCGTCGGCGCCGCCGAGTTGTTCGTTGAGAAGCGCTTCGAAATCGTCGCGCGTGGGCATGGGAGAAGTTGCCATAGGTTAAGGCGTATCCTGTTTCATTGTGCTACCGGCCACCGGTTTTTCCGGGGTCTTAAACTGTCTCCCTCGCACCATTGCGCAGGCTGACAGGGCAAGAGGCCGAAGTCTCCGCACCGCCGAATGCAAGTGCGAAGGTCCCTTCAATCCAGCAGATTGCGAGAACGAGCGCGCGCCTAGGCCAAAGGCGGGCGGAATGCAAGCCATTTGGGGCTTCGATTCCCTACAGGATGGAACACATGGAACACAGTCCAGCAGCAGAAATTGCGGGCTGGGCACAAGCTTGGAAAGCGGCGGATTTGCGCGGAAAAGAGCATTGGGTGAAGCCATCGCCAGACCTTGCCATCGCCGCAGAATGTAGGAAAGCCTGCTATTCCCCCGCCAGCACGGCTTCGACCGCTTCCAATACCGTTTCAAACGCCTGATCGGCATCAAAGCTGGTGGTGTCGATAATCAACGCATCCGGCGCGGCTTTCAGCGGTGCGTCCTTGCGGCTGATGTCGCGGGCATCGCGGCCCACGATGTCGCGTTCGATTTCGATCAACGGGATTTCCTCCTCATGATCGATCCGTTTGGCGACCATTTCCAGCCAGCGCCGCCGCGCGCGTTCAGTCACGCTGGCGGTGATGAACAGCTTTACGTCGGCGTCGGGCGCGATGACGGTGCCGATATCGCGCCCGTCGAGCACCGCGCCGCCGGGCTGGGTGGCAAAGGCGCGCTGGCGTTCAAACAAGGCCTTACGCACTTCGGGATGGACCGAGACCCGGCTTGCCAGCCCTCCGACTTCTTCGCTGCGCAGGATAACGTCCTGCATCAATTGATCGGGAAAGGCGCAGGCGCTGAACGCATCGGCGGGATTATCAGGATCGCCATCGTTGATCGCCACCTGCCGCCCGACCGCGCGATAGAGCAGTCCGGTATCAAGATGCGGAACACCAAAATGCGCGGCTAGCCGCCGTGCAATGGTGCCCTTTCCGCTAGCGGTGGGACCGTCGACCGCGATGATCATGGCACCGCCTTTCGCATCCGCATCGCCTTCACCAGCCCGAACACCGCAATCGCCGCCCAGAACCCTTCGAGCACAAGGCTGGGCCAGTTGGTGTGGACCAGCAGGCTGACCGTCAGCAAGGCCGCACCGAGCAGATTGGTGCCGTGCAGGAAATAGGGGTTCGGTTTGTCGACATAGGTCAGATAGGCATAGGCCCCGATGATGCAGACGGTTCCGGCAAAGCCTACCATGCTCGCCCAATCAAACGGTGCGGTCATGTCCGATCACCCCAATTCATCCCGTCACCCTGAACTTGTTTCAGGGTCCATTTTCCGGCTTGCGCAGCGCCTGAACGATCAATGGATGCAGAAACAAGTTCAGCATGACAAAGGAGGAAAGCCATTATCGCGCCGCCTCGTTCAGCAGGCCCATGAAGGTGGGAAAGCTGGTGTTGATCGGGCTGGTATCGTCAACGCCCACCCCGTCGCGGCTGACGAGGCCAGCGACCGCCATGCTCATCGCTATGCGGTGATCGAGCCGGGTGACGACGCTTGCGCCCGCAGCTGTGCCGGGGAACGGATCGCCGCCGGAGCCGTGGATGGTCAGCCCGTTTTCATGCTCTTCGACGCGCGCGCCTGCCAGCGTCAGCGCCGCCGCCATGGCTGCCAGCCGGTCGCTTTCCTTGACCCGCAATTCCTCTAGCCCCGTGGTCCGCGTAACGCCCTGCGCCATTGCGGCCGCGACAAACAGCACGGGAAATTCATCGACCATGCTGGGGACGATGGCGGGATCGACGTCAACACCGCTCAGCGCCGAATGCCGCACGCGCAAATCGGCCACCGGCTCGCCGCCGACTTCGCGGGGGTCAAGTTCCTCGATAGAGCCGCCCATTTGCCGCAGCACGGTGACGATCCCGGCGCGGGTCGGGTTGAGGCCGACGTTCTCGATCACCAGATCGCTGCCCGGCACCAGCAATGCAGCCACGATGAAAAACGCAGCGGAAGATGGATCGCCCGGCACGATCACGTCCAGCGGACGCAAATCGGCCTCTCCGTGGATGGCGATGATCCGTTCGCCTTTTTCCTCACCCACTTCCAGCGCCGCGCCAAAGCCGCGCAGCATCCTCTCAGTGTGGTCGCGCGTCGGCACCGGCTCGATCACGCGGGTGATTCCGGGGGTATTGAGCCCCGCCAGCAGCACCGCGCTTTTGACCTGCGCGCTGGCCACCGGCAGGCGATAGGTGATCGGCACCGCTGGCGATGCGCCGCGGAGCATACAGGGCAGCGTGCCGCCTGACGAAGCCTCGAACGAGGCACCCATCTGGCTCAGCGGTTCGATCACCCGGTTCATCGGGCGGCCCGACAGGCTGGCATCGCCGGTAAAGGTCGCGGTAATGTCGTGGCTGGCCAGCAGACCCATCATCAACCGGGTCGAAGTGCCCGAATTGCCCATGTCGAGCGCGCCTGCAGGTTCCAGCAGGCTGCCGACCCCAACGCCGTGCACGGTCCATGTGCTGTCCGCGCCGCGTTCGATCTGCGCACCGAGTTGCCGCATGGCGGCGGCGGTGGCGAGCACGTCCTCGCCTTCGAGCAGGCCGGTGATCCGGCTTTCGCCAATTGCAAGCCCTGCAAACATAAGCGCGCGGTGGCTGATCGACTTGTCGCCCGGAACGCGCAGGCGGCCGGTCAGCGGGGGTGAAGCGGTGAAAGTATGACGTGGCATTTCAGGCGCGGTCTTTGACAGCGCCTTACCCTTCTGGCAAGGCGCGCCAGCTTTGGGCTGGGGCTCTTGATTCCCGCTCTTGAATGTGATCGAGCCCGATCCCACTACACAGCGTTGCAACACTCTCCGCGATGCGGAGTGACGAAGGATTTACACGAATGGCGAAGCCAGAATGGGGCACCAAGCGTTCCTGCCCCAAATGCGGGACGCGCTTCTACGATCTTGGCAAGGATAATCCCGTGGCCTGCATCGAATGCGGCGAGGAATGGGAACCGGAACCCGTGCTGAAGTCCAAGCAGCCGATCCCGTATGAAGCCGATGAAAAGAAGAAGGATATCGATCCCGACAGCGATCTTGGCGGCGACGATGACGATGATCTGAAGGACATCGAAAATATCGACGATGATGACGATTCGCCCGATAACGACGTCGATCTTGGCGGCGACGATGACCTTGGCGTGGCCAAGGGCAAGGGCGATGACGACGGGAATGACGATAGCTGATCTGACAGCCAAATAGCACTTGCCTTTCGTGGGGGCGGGCCTTAATGCGCCCGCTCTTGCGAAAGCAGGTATCGGCCTTATCTTCGGTAAGGCCACACATCGATGCACCAAAGTATTTTGGGGGGCCTTAGCTCAGCTGGGAGAGCGCAACACTGGCAGTGTTGAGGTCAGCGGTTCGATCCCGCTAGGCTCCACCATCGAAACAGTTTCAGTCGGGTGATTTTCCGGATCATCCGCAACGCTGGCCAACGAGGTTTCGTTCGCCGGCGTTTTTCGCGTTTGTCTCTGGTTGGCGATGCAGTCCCAGCTGCCGCTGCCAAGAGAGGAGTTGAAGACGATGTTTGACAATCTGTCTGACCGCCTTGGCGGCGTCTTTGACAAGCTCAAAGGCCGCGGTGCGTTAAGGGAACAAGACGTGCGCGACGCCATGCGCGAAGTGCGCGTCGCCTTGCTAGAAGCCGACGTCGCGCTGCCGGTTGCGCGCCGGTTTATCGACGCGGTGACGGAAAAGGCCGTGGGCGCATCGGTGCTGCGCTCGGTCACACCGGGCCAGCAAGTGGTCAAGATCGTCCATGACGAACTGGTCGCCATGCTTTCGGGTGACGTGGGCGATGCGGGCGATGCGGGCGACACGGGCGCGGTGGGCCTGACGCTGGATGCCAAACCGCCGGTGGTCATCATGATGGTCGGTCTGCAAGGTTCGGGCAAGACGACCACGACCGCCAAGCTGGGCAAGCTGATCCGCGAAAAGCACGGCAAAAAGGCCATGATGGCCTCGCTCGACGTCAATCGCCCGGCGGCGCAGGAACAGCTCAAAGTGTTGGGCGAACAGGCCGATGTGGCGACCCTGCCGATCGTTGCTGGGCAGCAACCGGTCGATATTGCGCGGCGCGCGATGGAAGCGGCGCGGCTCCAGAATTTCGATGTGCTGTTGCTTGATACGGCGGGCCGCCTGCATGTCGATGCCGCGCTGATGGCCGAAATGAAGGCGGTTTCCAGCGTCTCTGCCCCGACCGAAGTGTTGCTGGTGGTCGATTCGCTCACCGGTCAGGACGCGGTGAACGTGGCGCAGAGCTTCTCTGGCGAGGTTCCGCTGACCGGGGTTGTGCTGACGCGGATGGACGGCGATGCGCGCGGCGGCGCGGCGCTGTCGATGCGCGCGGTGACGGGCAAGCCGATCAAATTTGCTGGGACCGGCGAGAAACTCGACGCGATCGAGCCGTTTCGTCCCGGCTCTGTCGCTGACCGCATCCTGGGCATGGGCGATGTCGTCAGCCTGGTCGAACGCGCAGCCGCAACGATCAAGGAAGACGAAGCGGCCAAGCTCGCCGAGAATTTCGAGAAGGGCAAATTCGACCTCAACGACCTGCGAATGCAACTGCGGCAGATGCAGAACATGGGCGGGCTGGGCATGCTTGCCGGCATGATGCCCGGCATGAAGAAAGCAAAGGCGGCGATGGCTGCCTCCAATATGGACGACAAGGTGCTGATCCATATGGATGCGATCATTGGGTCGATGACCGCGAAAGAACGTGCGCGGCCCGAACTGATGAACGCCAAACGCAAGAAGCGGGTTGCAGCGGGCAGCGGCACCGACGTGCAATCGGTCAACAAGCTTCTGAAAATGCATCAGGAAATGGGCCGCGCGATGAAGCAGCTCAGAAAGATGGGCGGGCTGAAAAGTCTGGCCGCGATGTTTGGCGGCGGCGGCATGGGCGGACCGGGCGGCATGGGCAGCTTGGGCGGACCCGGAGCGATGGGCGGGCTTCCCGGACTCCCCGGCCCCAGAGGCAAGAAATAATTTCAATATTAAAATTCAGACAGTTAAACTTGAAAGGTAATACACAATGTCAGTAGCAATCCGGCTTTCGCGCGGCGGTGCCAAGAAGCGCCCCTATTATCGTATCGTCGTTTCCGATGCCCGCGCCCCGCGCGACGGCAAGTATCTTGAGCAGATCGGCACCTACAACCCGCTGCTCGCCAAGGACAACGAGGGCCGCGTCAAGCTGAACGAGGACCGCGCCCGTTATTGGCTGGGCGTTGGTGCCAAGCCATCCGACCGGGTCGCGCGTTTCTTTGACGCTGCCGGAATTCTCGAACGCGCCGCGCGCAGCAACCCGAACAAGGGCAAGCCCGGCGAAAAGGCGACCGAACGCGCCGAGGAAAAGGCTGAAAAGCTGAAGGAAGCCGAAGAAGCCGCAAAGGCTGCCGAGGAAGAAGCCAAGGCCGCAGCGGCGGCTCCGGCTGAAGAAGCGCCCGCAGACGAAGCACCGGCCGAAGAAGCCGCCGCTGACGAAGCGACCGCAGACGAAGCTCCGGCCGCAGAGGCTCCGGCAGATGCCGCTGGCGAAGAAAAGGCCGAGGGCTAAGCCGCTCCCGCGCATGACCGGACGGGCCGCATGGTGAGCACGAAGGAACCCATCACGATTGCCGCCATTACCGGCGCGCATGGCGTGGCGGGGGAAGTGCGCCTGAAATTGCTGGGGGAGGGCCTCGATGCCCTCCGCCAGCACCGCGCGTTCAACGACGGCACCCTGACGCTCAGGAAAATTCGCTCCGACAACAAAGGGGGCGCGATCGCCAGCTTTGCCGAGGTGCAGGGCCGGGCGGCGGCGGAAAAGCTGCGCGGCACCGCGATCACCGTTGCCCGCGATGAACTGCCGCCTCTGGCTGAGGGCGAATATTATCACCGCGACCTGATCGGTCTGGCGGTCGTCACCGACACCGGAGCGGCGATTGGCCGGATCATCGCGGTCGAGAATTTCGGCGCCAGCGATGTGCTTGAAATCGAACGCGATCCTGCCCCGGATAAGGGGATGAAGACGTTCATGGTCCCGATGACCGCGGCGGCGGTGATTGAATGGGATGAAACACGGCTTGTGATTTCGCAGGATTTCGCCGACGAATAGCGCCCATGCGCGCTCGCCGATCCGCCCTGGCTCCGGCCCTTTCCTCCGACCTCTGGCACCGGCTTGCCGCGTATGAGGTGGGACCAGATGCGGCGGCGCTTACTTTTGCTGCGCGGCTGGCGCGGGAAAACCGTTGGTCCGATGACCACGCCGCCCGCGTCATCCACGAATACAAGCGGTTCTGCTATCTTGCGGTGACCGCCGGGCATGAAGTCACCCCGTCCGACGCGGTCGATCAGGCATGGCACCTGCATCTGACCTACAGCCGCGATTACTGGCAAAGCTTTTGCCCGAATGTGCTGCGCATCGACCTTCATCACGGCCCCACCAACGGGGGCAAGGCAGAGCGCGCCCGTTATTACGATCAATACGCCGCCACACTGCTCGCGTATGAGGCGGCGTTTGACGAACCGCCGCCAGATGACATCTGGCCCGCTGCGCAAAAGCGGTTTCATTCCGATCCAAAGGGACTTCGCGTTAACCCCGAGGATGTTATGATCCTCGACAGGCGGGTGGCCATTTTGGGCGCGGCTGGATGGACAGGGCTGGGCGTGGTCATTGCCGTTTTGGTGGGAGTGATGTTCTGATGGAGTTCTTCTCTTCTTATACCGGTGCTGATTTTCTCGCTTTCTATGTGGTGATGCTGGCGACCTGTGTGGCCGCCGGTCTGTGGATCCCGGCCAATCTGCGTGAACCGGGACGGCGTGGGCAGGTGGAGGATATGGAAGAGGTTGCGGTGCTTTCGGGCGGTCATGAACGCCACACCGCTGCGATCCTCGCCGATCTGTTCACGCGCGGCGCGCTAACGGAAGCTGGCAAGGGCAAGCTGCGCGTGGCGCGCACCGGGCTGGAGGCGGGCGAGGCCGAGCGTGCGGTGCTGAACAAGGTGGGCGATTTCAAACTGTCTGAGGCGAAGAGTTCGCTGGATACCCATGCCAAGCGGGTGGAGGCGCGGCTGATCCGGCGCGGGCTGATGATGGACGCAGGCGAGCGGCGCAAGCTCGCGCTGTTTTCGGTCCTGCCATATCTCGCACTGTTCGTGATCGGGCTTTATCGCCAGCAGGCAGGTTCAGCCGCTGGAGAGCCGACCGGGTTCCTCATCGCGCTGTTGGTCGCCACCGCGATTTTCGCCGCGATCCGATATTCCAACACCAACCCGCGGACTGTTGCCGGAAATCTGTTGCTGCGCGAGATCGAGGATCAGGGCAGCCGCATGAAACGCGCGCCGCAACAGGCGGAGGCAGGCTATGCCGTGGCGATATTTGGCACCGGCGTGCTGGTCGGCACTCCGTGGGAGCCGCTCCATGCCATGCGGCAGGCGGGCAGCGGCGATGGCGGCTCCAGCGGGGACAGCGGCGATAGCGACGGCGGAGGAGGCTGCGGCGGCGGCTGCGGCGGTTGCGGGGGATGATGTGCGAGGCTAGGGCGCGGGGATGATTGCCGGAATTGTCAGCATTGCCTTGCTAATCATTATCCTTGCGATGATGACTCTGGGAGCAGTGCTGCTCACCAAATTCTTCGCATTGCGCCTATCTCGTAGCGCTCGGATCGCGATTGCCGCGATTGTCGGCCCTGTTTCGTTTTTGGTGCCTGTTTTCTCGATCGGCCTGTTTGAGGGCGAGAGCGACTATTTGGCAATCTTTCTGGGTATCACGATTGGCGGCGTAATGCTGTTCGGCCTGATTTCCTTGCCTGTGGCGCTGTTCGCTACGCGGCGGCTCGATCGGCTGACGCAGTTCGATCTGGAGACATTCAAATGACCTTGCTGCCCGTCGCCATCTGCCAAGCCGCCCCGATCCCCCTCGATTTCGCTGGCGGGATCGACAAGGCTGTGCGGCTGGCCCGCGAAGCCATCGAAGGTGGGGCGCGGTTTGTGGCCTTTGGGGAGACGTTTCTGGGCGGCTATCCGCTGTGGCTGGATGAAGCACCCGGAGCGGCTTTGTGGGATCATCCGGGGACCAAGGCGCTCCACGCGATCATGCTCGAACAGGCGATTGTTCCGGGGGATGAACGCCTGCTGCCCTTGCAAGAGCTGTGCGATGTGAGCGGTGCCTGCATCTCGCTCGGCGCGCATGAGCGGGTGCGCCAGAGCCTTTACAACAACCAGCTCCTATTCCGCCCCGGCGAAGCGCCGCTCGACCACCGCAAGCTGGTGCCCACCCATGGCGAGCGCCTTATCTGGATGCGCGGCGACGGCTCGACATTGGGCGTGCATCATGCCGAATGGGGCCGGGCGGGCAACCTCATCTGCTGGGAGCACTGGATGCCCTTGGCGCGCGCGGCGATGCACAATCTGGGCGAGAGCCTGCATGTGGCGGCGTGGCCGACCGTGCGCGAGGAATATGCGCTCGCCTCGCGGCATTACGCGATGGAGGGGCGGTGCTTTGTGCTGGCGGCGGGGCTGGTGCAGCGGCGCGAGGATTTGTTTGAGGGGTTGGAGCGGGTTGGTGGGTCTGCGGAGGCCAAGGCGCTTTTTGAAGCGATTGAAGGCGAGCAGCTGAACCGTGGCGGCTCGATGGTTATTGCGCCTGACGCGAGGGTTCTGGCGCAGGCGGGCGAGGGTGAGGAAGTGCTCCACGCCGAATTGGACCTCTCCGAGATCGGACAGGGTCTGGCGAGCCTCGACACCGACGGGCATTACTCGCGGCCCGATGTGTTTGAGCTGAATGTGGATATGCGGGCGAGGGATGGGGTTAATTGGGAACGTGCGTGAACCTCCACCTGAAAGTGATGGTGCGCTCGCGTTTGTCTTGTGGGTCGTACGAGAGTCTCATGGTTGCACTAAAGCCGAACCCAATTCCGCAATCGAGCAAGACTTGGATATAGTTGGCGATGATGTCGATGACTTCGCTCAAAGGCTGGCCGAACGCTTCGGCGATCATGTCGCTGATTGGCCGTGGCAACGCTTCACCGACCTCAATGAGGGCGTATCGCCACTATTTCCGTTCGCTCTAGTTTGGCAATTGGCGACTTGGCCGTTACGCAGTCGTTTTAGCTACCCAAGTCCGTTTGAACGGCTTGAGCTAAGCCACATTGCTTTTGTGCTCGAACGTGGCGAATGGGTCGATCCATGACCTTCGCCGCCACCATCCTCACGCTCTACCCGGAGATGTTTCCCGGCCCGCTGGGCATATCGCTCGCGGGCAAGGCGCTCGAACGCGGCGACTGGTCATGCGCGACTGTGAACCCGCGCGATTTTACCACCGACAAGCACCGCACTGTTGATGATACGCCCGCAGGCGGCGGGGCGGGGATGGTGCTTAAGGCGGATGTGATGGCGGCGGCTTTGGATTCGGTCGCAAAGCCCCTTCCCCATGGGGAAGGGGTTGGGGATGGGGGGGCTGCGGTCAAGGGAGGCTCTTTGCCTGATACCTCGCGCACCCACCCCACAATCCCCTCCCTTAAGGGAGGGGAGGTCAAAGTCCCCATCCTTGCCATGACCCCGCGCGGGAAACCGATCACGCAGGCGCGCATCCGTGAACTCGCCCAAGGCCCCGGTGTCACCATCATCTGCGGGCGGTTCGAAGGCTTTGACGAGCGCCTGTTCGACGCGCGGCCGCAGATTGAGCAGGTCAGCCTCGCCGACATCGTCCTGTCGGGCGGAGAAACCGCTGCCATCGCCATACTCGATGCTTGCATTCGGCTGCTTCCCGGCGTAATGGGCGCGGCTTCTAGCGGGACCGAGGAGTCGTTTGAGGACGGCCTTCTCGAATACCCGCAATACACCCGACCTCAGGAATGGGAAGGGCGCACGATCCCCGAAGTGCTGCGATCGGGGGATCATGCGAAGATCGCGGCGTGGCGCAAAGCCATGGCCGAAGATCACACACGGTTATGCAGGCCGGACCTTTGGGAACGCTATGAGGGCGTTCGGGTTCAGTCTGCCTCTGGCGCGCGGCGAAAAAACAAGGAACGCAGGCCATGAACCTGATCCAGCAGATCGAAGCCGAGGAAATCGCCAAGGCTTCCAAAGATATTCCCGATTTCCGCGCCGGTGACACCGTGCGCGTCGGGGTGAAAGTTGTCGAAGGCACGCGTGAGCGTATCCAGATGTTCGAAGGCGTGTGCATCGCCCGTTCGAACCGCAGCATCAACAGCAATTTCACCGTGCGCAAGATGAGCTTTGGCGAAGGGGTGGAACGCGTCTTCCCGCTCTATGCGCCGATCGTCGACAGCATCACCGTGGTGCGCCGCGGCGTTGTGCGCCGTGCGAAGCTGTATTATCTGCGTGGCCGCACCGGTAAGCGTGCGCGCATCGCTGAACGCCGGGATAACACGCCCAAAGCGTAAGCCATCGCATCAGCGAATTTGTGAAAAGGGCGGCTCGGTTGGGCCGCCCTTTTTCGTTGGAGCGCCCTTTTTCGTTGGACCTTTGCAATCGCTTCGATTTTTCGTCATTGCGAGCATCCATGAGGTCGCGCGGCAATCCAGAGCGCTACGCAAGACGTTCTGGATCGCTCCGCTCCGCCCGCAAAGACGAGGTGAGTTTTGGAATGCGTTTTTTTCTTGCCGCTGCCGCTGTTCTGCTTGCCAGCCCGATCCATGCGGACAATCCTTCAGTGACCACCGCAGCAGAACTCACCTTCGAACGCGTCTTTGCCTCGCCGTCGCTCAATGGCCCGGTGCCGCGGCAGACCAAGTTTTCGCCCGATGGCCGCTATCTGACTTTGCTGAAAAACCGCGCGGATGATCTGCAACGCTATGATCTGTGGGGCTTCGATATTCAAACCGGCGAGTGGCGGATGCTGGTCGATTCCGAAGTGCTGGGCACGGGCCGCGAACTCTCAGAAGACGAAAAGATGCAGCGCGAGCGCGCGCGGGTCGGCGGGCTGACGGGAATCATTTCTTATCAATGGACCGCCGATAGTTCGGGCGTGCTTGTTCCGCTCGACGGAGACATCTACCTTGTTCAGATTGGCATCACCCGCACCATGCCGGTTGTGGGAGGCCCGCCGGCTGTCAGCGCCCCGGAGAACCGGATTACTCGATTGACGGATTCTGAAGAAACCGAGCTGAATGCCTCTCTCAGCAGTTTGAGCAACTATCTCACCTATGTCAGTGATCGCCAATTGTGGGTTGGTGCTGTTGGTGAACCGCCTCACGCGATCACACCAAAGGAAGCCGACACCATCCGCTGGGGCGAGGCGGAGTTCGTTGCTCAGGAGGAAATGAACCGCCTCACCGGATATTGGTGGAACGGCACCGACACGCGGCTGGCGGTGCAACGCACCGACGAAAGCCCGGTCGGCATCGTCACGCGCGCCGCGATCGGTGCGACGGGGACCAAAGTGTACGATCAACGATACCCCGTGGCGGGCAGCGACAATGCCATTGTCGAGCTGTTCATCATGGACCCCGATGGCGGCAACCGGGTCAAGGTCGATCTGGGCGCGGACACCGACATCTATGTTGCGCGGGTCGACTGGGGCCCGGACGATTACCTCTATGTCCAGCGCCAGAACCGCGAACAGACCGTGCTCGATATGCTCAAAGTTGACCCTTCGACAGGTGCCAGCGTGGTGTGGTTCACCGAACAGGCGGCGCGCGAAGATTACTGGATCAACCTGTCCGACAATTACCGCTTCCTGCAAGACGGCAGTCTGTTGTGGTGGTCGGAGCGCAACGGCTTCGGCAATTTCTACCGCTTCGATGGGAGCGAATGGACGCAGCTAACCAGCTATGATGAGCCGGTGACGACGCTGGTTGGTGTAAACGAGGAAGCGGGCGAGTTCTATTTCCAGCGGACCAGCGAAGTGCTTGCTCAGCGGATTTTTCGGGCACGCCTCGATGGAACGCTTACCCAGGAACAACTCACCGACCCCGAATACACCAACAGCGCCAGCATGGACCCCAGCGGCAAATTTCTGCTCATCACCCGCTCCGCCCCCGATCAACCTCCGCAGAGCTATCTTGCCGGGCGGATGGGGCAGCGGATCACCTGGGTGGAGGAAAATGCGCTGGGCGAGGATCACCCCTATACGCCCTATCTGATGAGCCATGTGATGCCCGAATACGGCACTATTCGGGCAGAGGATGGCACCCCGCTGCACTACATGATGCTGAAACCCGAAATGGAGCCGGGGAAGCAATATCCGGTGTTCTTCTCGCATTACGGCGGTCCGGGTCCGCAAATGGTGGACAAGGGCTGGGACGGCGCGCTGGCGCAGGCGATTGTTGACCGGGGCTATATCTACTTCGTGCTCGACAATCGCGGCAGCGCCAATCGCGGCGTTGACTTCGAACAACCGATCTACCGCGCGATGGGCGGGGTCGAGGTGCGCGATCAAAGGTTAGGGGCGGAGTTCCTGAAATCGCTCGATTTCGTCGATCCGGCCAAGATTGCGATTTTTGGCTGGTCCTATGGCGGCTATATGACGCTGAAACAGCTACAGGCTGATCCGGGCCTCTATGCCGCGGGGATTGCGGGTGCGCCGGTGACCCGCTGGGAACTCTATGACACCCATTACACCGAACGCTATATGGGGAACCCGCGCGAAGTGCCCGAAGCCTATGACGCGGCCAGCGCGATCCCCGCAGCCACCAAGATCAGCGATCCATTGCTGCTGATCCACGGCATGGCGGATGACAATGTAGTGTTCGAAAACTCGTCCGGGCTGATTTCCGTCTTTCAGGAAAACAACGTGCCCTTCGAAATGATGCTCTACCCCGGCTACACCCACCGCGTCGGGGGTGAGAAGATCAGCCCGCATGTGTGGAATTCGATTTTCCGCTTTCTTGAGGCGCATGGAGTAACGCCGCCGGAATAGAGGCAAAACGAACATGCAGGTCATGCTGAACTTGTTTCGACATCCATCCCGCACCATAGAGCATCGGCAAGCACGGCTCGATGGACTCTGAAACCAGCTCAGGGTGACGGGTTGGCCCTTATGTTTGTCAGGAGAATGTGAATTGGGTTACCGGGTGGTAGTCGTCGGCGCGACGGGCAATGTCGGCCGCGAAATGATGCAGGTTCTTTCCGAGCGCGAGTTTCCCTGTGACGAGGTGGCTGCGGTCGCCTCCTCACGTTCGCATGGCAGCGAGGTTGAATTCGGCGACACCGGCAAGATGCTCAAATGCAAGAATATCGAGCATTTCGACTGGGCCGGCTGGGACATTGCCCTGTTCGCGGCGGGCAGCGGTGCTGCGCGCGAATATGCCCCCAAGGCAGCGGCGGCGGGCTGCGTCGTGATCGACAATTCCTCGCTTTACCGGATGGACCCGGATGTGCCTCTGATCGTGCCAGAGGTGAACCCCGAGGCAATTGACGGTTATTCAAGGCGCAACATCATCGCCAATCCCAACTGCTCGACCGCGCAGCTTGTGGTGGCATTGAAGCCGCTGCACGATGCTGTGACGATCAAGCGCGTGGTCGTCTCGACCTATCAGTCGGTTTCCGGCGCGGGCAAGGCGGGGATGGACGAATTGTTCGAACAAAGCCGCGCGATTTTCGTCGGTGACCCGGTCGAAGCGCGCGCCTTTACCAAACAGATCGCGTTCAACGTGATCCCGCATATTGACGTGTTCCTTGACGATGGATCGACCAAGGAAGAATGGAAAATGGTGGTCGAGACAAAGAAGATTCTCGACCCCAAGATCAAACTCACCGCAACCTGCGTGCGGGTCCCCGTGTTCGTCGGCCATTCCGAGGCGGTGAATATCGAATTCGAGCGGGAAATCTCGGCAAGCCAGGCGCAGGACATCCTGCGCGAGGCGCCCGGGATCATGTTGATCGATAAACGCGAGGACGAGGGATACATCACCCCGGTCGAAGCCGCCGGTGACAGCGCCACCTATGTCAGCCGGGTGCGCGAGGACCCGACGGTTGAAAACGGCCTGACTTTGTGGTGTGTTTCGGACAATCTCCGCAAGGGCGCGGCGCTTAACGCGGTGCAGATTGCGGAATTGCTGGGACGGCGGCATCTGAAGAAGGGGTAATGGCCATGCGGGCAAAAGGATTTGTGATCGCTGCATTTGCTTTGGCAGCGTGCGATTCGCAAAACGCCCCTTCGCCCGCAGAGCGTCCTGATGATCGCACTGGCGTCAGCGATCAGGCCGTGCCTTCAGGGGTAACACTCGGCAGCGACAGCTTGAGCGTAGGCGGAGAGGCGTTCTATTTCGCGGCAGGTCAAACCGAGGTCGAGGCCGCGCTGGCCCGCTTGCTTGGCAAGGCGTCCGACAGCGGAGAAATGGCCGAATGCGGGGCTGGCCCCATGTGGAGCTCAACCTATGCAGGCGGGCTCACCGTGAATTTTCAGAACGGCGCGCTGGCTGGCTGGCTGCTTGACGAGCAAGGCGGTGAGACTGCGCTGGAAAACGGCATCGCAATCGGAGCGCCGCGTGCCGAGGTCGAACGTATGAGCGGGTTTGCCATGATCGAAGACAGCGCGCTGGGCGAGGAATTTGTCGTCGGCGATGAACTTGCGGGTTTCTTTGAGGATGGCAAAGTCTCGATGCTCTATTCAGGCTTGCAATGTTTCTTCCGCTAAAACAGGCTAGGCTCGCGCAATGACACTCAACGCCGATTTGTTTTTCAGCTTTCGCTCGCCCTATTCCTATCTCGCCGTCGGGCGTTACCGCGCCATGGCGGCGGAATATGATCTCGACATCACATTGCGCACCGTGTTGCCGATTGCGATCCGCGATCCGGGTATCTTGTTCTCGGGCAGCCCCAATGTCGGGCGCTATATCTTTATCGACGCCGCCCGCAGCGCGCGGGTGCTGGGCATGCCTTTTCGCTGGCCGCGTCCCGACCCGGTGGTGCAGAACCTTGCGACGCGCGAGATTGCGACGGAGCAGCCGTATATCCACCGGATCTGCCGCCTTGGACAGGCGGCCACGCGCCGGGGAAAGGGGCTGGCTTTTGCTGCGGAGGTCGCTCCGCTGATATGGTCGGGCACGGTCGATAATTGGCACGAAGGCGACCATCTGGCGAGCGCGACCGAGCGCGCGGCACTGAACTTTGTCGAGCTTGAGGCGGAAGCCGCCAATGACGCACCGGCGCTGGACGAGGAAATCGCCGCCAATCAGGCCGCGCTTGAGGCGGCGGGCCATTGGGGCGTTCCGACGCTGGTGTTCGAAGGCGAACCCTTCTTCGGGCAGGACCGCATCGCCATGGCGCGCTGGCGGATGGAGCAGAAAGGACTGGCGAAGCGGTGAGCCCGGAGTTTTTCGAATCCTTTGACTCCACCCGCCTTGCCATCCACCGCGCGGGTGAGGGTCGCCCGGTCGTTTTCCTGCACGGCCTATTCTCAAGCGCTTACATGAACTGGATCAAGTGGGGACATCACACCCGCCTCGCCGATGCGGGGTTTGAGGCGATCATGCTCGATTTCCGGGTGCATGGCGACAGCGAGGCGCCGCATGACCCGGCGGCCTATCCCGAAGGCGTGCTGGTGCGCGATGCGGCGGCGCTGGTGGAACATCTGGGGCTGGAGCCGGGCGAGTTTGATCTGGTCGGATTCTCACTCGGCGCGCGCACTGCGATCCATGCGGCCGGGCACGGAATACTCGAACCGCGCAGGCTGGCGATCTGCGGCATGGGCGTGGCGGGCCTTGCCCAATGGGAGCGGCGCGCGGCGCATTTCAAGCGGGTGATCGACGAATTCGACACGATCAAACCGGGCGATCCGGCATACGTGGCGCGCACCTTCCTCAAATCTCAGGGGGTGGACCGGGTTGCTGCGCGACTGTTGCTGGATGCGATGGACGATTTTGATCTTGCCCGGCTTGCCAATATCACGATGCCGACAGGCGTGATCTGCGGCGATGAAGATCACGACAATGGCTCTGCCGAGGAACTCGCCGCGATGTTGCCCGATGCGATCTATATCGAAGTGCCCGGCAGTCATCTCAACAGCGTGACCAAGCCCGATTTGGGCGAAGCGATCGTGCGTTTTCTGAAGCCTTGATTACCGCCGCGCGCAGGTCCAAACTCGCTTCCAGTCAAAATTGCATGAATTTATGAAACCAGAATAGAGGATCGCCTCCCATGAAATTTACCCACCTCAGCCTAAAGGCTTCCGCTGCCGCGCTTGCGATCGCGCTGGCGGCGGCTTCCGCGCCTGCGCTCGCCGATGGACACGCCGAAGCCACTGCCGACATGGCCGAAGAAAGCGCAACCCGCTTCCCCCTAACGCCCGCCGGTGCCGAACAATTTCTCGCCGCTGTTGAGGAGGAATTGAACGAATTTTCCAAAACCTTCGCGCATGTCTCCTGGATCAACGCGACCTATATCAATCACGATTCGAACACGCTTGCCTCGCAATATGGTGCGGAATTGACTCTGATGAGCGTCGGTCACGCGACCGAAGCGGCGAAATATGCCGAGCTTGAGGGCCTTTCCCCCGAGGCCGAGCGCAAGCTGGCGATGCTGCGTTATGGCATTGGCCTGCCAGCGCCCGCTCGCGAAGGCGCGGCAGAGGAGCTGTCCGAGATCACCACAAGCATGGGCTCGCAATATGGGGCAGGTAAAGGCACGCTGAACGGCGAACCGATCAACGGCTCCGACATTGAGGCCGAAATGGGCAATCTCGAACGCACGCCCGCAGAATTGGCCGAAATGTGGGCGAGCTGGCACGACAATGTCGGCGCGCCGATGCGCGAGGAATACACCCAATATGTCGGCCTTGCGAATGAGGGTGCGCAGGAGCTGGGCTTTGACAATCTCGGCACGATGTGGCGGTCAGGCTATGACATGACCCCCGAACAATTCTCCGCCGAGACGGAACGGATGTGGCAGGAGGTCAAGCCGCTTTACGTTGCGCTGCACACTTATGTCCGGCGCAAGCTGAACGAGCATCATGGCGACGCGGTGCAGCCCGCGACCGGCCCGATCCGCGCCGATTTGCTGGGCAATATGTGGGCGCAGGAATGGGGCAACATCTACCCGTTGGTCGCGCCCGAAGGGGCCGGCGACATCGGCTATGACTTGACCGAGCTGATCGAAGAGCGCGATCTCGATGCGGTCGAAATGACCCGGATTGGCGAACAGTTTTTCAGCTCGCTGGGTTTTGAACCGCTGCCCGAAACTTTCTGGGAGCGTTCACAGTTCACCAAGCCTGCCGACCGCGAAGTCGTTTGCCATGCGAGCGCGTGGAACCTCGACAATGTCGATGACCTGCGGATAAAAATGTGTATCAAGCCCAACGCCGATGACTTCATCACGATCCATCACGAGCTGGGCCACAATTACTACCAACGCGCCTATAATGAGCAGGACTTCCTGCATCTGAACGGGGCGAATGACGGGTTTCACGAGGCAATCGGCGACACGGTCGCGCTGTCGATCACGCCCGAATATCTCGTGCAGATCGGCATGTTGACGCCTGAACAAGTGCCGAGCGCTGACAAGGACATCGGCCTTTTGCTGCGTCAGGCAATGGACAAGGTGGCGTTCCTGCCGTTTGGTCTGCTGATCGACCGGTATCGGTGGAGCCTTTTCGATGGCTCGGTCGCGCCAGAAGATTACAACACCGCATGGACCGCCATCCGCGAAGAATATCAGGGCATTGTCCCGCCGGTTGAACGCCCCGCCGACGCCTTTGATCCGGGTGCAAAGTATCACGTTCCCGGCAATGTTAGTTACACCCGATATTTCCTTGCGCGGTTGCTGCAGTTTCAGTTTTACAAGGCCGCCTGCGATCAGGCCGGATGGGAAGGGCCGCTGCACCGCTGTTCGTTCTATGGCAGCGAGGAAGTCGGCGCGCGGTTCAACGCAATGCTAGAATTGGGCGCGAGCGTGCCATGGCCCGATGCCTTGGAAGCTTTCACGGGCGAGCGGCAAATGAACGGCACCGCGATGGTGGAGTATTTCGCGCCGCTGAAAGCGTGGCTGGATGAACAGAACGAGGGTCAGACTGCGGGATGGTGACCAGCCGCTTCGGCATCGTCGCTGTGCTTGTTGCAGCTACCGCCTGCGTGCCAGCAGGCGGTGGCCATTTAACTGATGGCGCATCTCGATCGGTCTCAGAGGCCTGTGGCGCCGGGGAGGGGTGGACCGTCTATGCGCCGCTTGCATCTGGCTGCGGCACGCTGTTCGTCGCCAACAAGCGCGGCGATACGCTGTCCAAGGTTGATCTTGAGACGGGCGAGGTGGTTTTGCAGCGCGAAAGCTGCACCAACCCGCACGAATTGGTGACCTCGCCCGATGGCAAGCATGTCGCGCTGGCCTGTTATGGCGGGACGACGGTCGACATCTTTAGCACCGATACGCTGGAACGCGTGGCCAGCATCGACCTTGGCGAAAATGCCCGCCCGCATGGAATTGTCTGGCATGCGAATGGCGATCTTTATGCCACGGCTGAAGGGCGACAAAGCGTCGCGTGGATCCGCAATCCTCTTTCGGAAACGCCTGAGGTGTTCGAATCCGCCACGGGCAAAATGGGCAGCCACATGCTGGTCGTGTCGCCCGACGCGCGCACCGCATGGACTACCGATCTTGGCTCGCGCACGGTCACGCGGGTCGATCTGGTGACGCGGCGGGCCCCCTTGTCAGTGACGGTGGGAGAGGAGCCCGAAGGCATTGCCATGACCATTGACGGCGCCGCTTTGTGGGTCTCCGCGCGCGGCTCCAATCAGGCCTTTGCGCTTGATCCGATAACGATGGAAGTGCGCTCCACTCTTGAAACGGGCGCATTTCCGCTGCGGCTCGCGATCCGTCCGCAGGGCGATGTGGCGGTGACCTCAGACCTTCAGGATGGCGGCCTCAGCGTGATCGATCTGGCCACCGCCACAATGATCCGCCAGATCGCCGTCTCCTCACCCGAGGAAGCGCAAGAAAGATTTCAGGTGACGATCCTGTGGTCTGACGACGGGTCGAAAATCTACGTCGCCGAAACCGCGAGCGACACGGTGGCGGAGGTCGATTACGCCAGCGGCACGGTGCTGCGGCGGTTCGAGGTTGGCGATGGCGGCGATGGAATGGCAATCCTGCCGTGATACCACCGAGTAAAGTGCTGAAATCGCATGCAGTGGTAGGCTGGCGGGAGCTGGTTGACCTGCCGGGCATCGGGCTGTCCAGTATCCCGGCCAAGATCGACACTGGCGCGCGCACGTCTTCACTCCACGCCCGCGTGCTCGATCAATATGAGCGTGAGGGCAGGCCGTTTGTCCTATTCGCGGTGGATTGGGACAATATCGAACATATTGGCGAGGCAGTGCAGGTCGATCTGCGCGGCATCACCAGCTCCAATGGTGAAACGCAGCGGCGCTTTGTCATCAAGACGCCGCTGCGAATTGGCAATATCACGTTTCGGGCCGAACTCAGCCTTGCCGACAGGAGCGACATGAGATTTCCCATGCTGATCGGTAGAACTGCCCTGCGCCGCCGGTTTGTGGTCGATAGCGGACATTCGTGGCTACAATCGCCCGATGCGCGTAAGGAGGGCCTCAGCGTGTCCTTGAAAGAATCGACCCGAACATGAAAATTGCCCTGCTTGCGCGCAATCCGAACCTTTATTCGCACCGGCGTCTGGTCGAAGCGGCAGAAATTCGCGGACATTCCTGCGACATTCTCAACACCACCCGCTGCACCGTTAATATCGCCAGCCATCGCCCGACGCTGACCTACAAGGGGGAGACGCTGAAGGGCTATGATGCGGTTATCCCGCGCATCGGTGCCTCGATCACGAGTTACGGTCTGGCGGTGCTGCGCCAGTTTGAAATGAGCGGGGTGTGGTCGCTAAACGAAAGCGTCGCCATCGGGCGCAGCCGCGACAAGCTGCGATCGACGCAGATCATGGCGAAATACGGGCTGGGCCTGCCGCTGACTGCCTATGCCAACGATCCCAAGCAGGCCGAAGAGATCATCAAGGCGGTCAATGGTCCGCCTGTGGTCATCAAACTGCTCGAAGGAACTCAGGGCATCGGGGTGGTGCTGGCCGAAACGCTGAAAGGCGGCGCGTCGATCATCGAGGCGTTTCGCGGGGCCAATATTGCGATCATGGTGCAGGAATTCATCAAAGAGGCGGGCGGTTCCGACATTCGCTGTCTGGTTGTCGGCGGCAAGGTTGTCGCGGCGATGAAGCGGCAGGGCGCTGAGGGCGATTTCCGATCGAACCTGCATCGCGGCGGCACGGCTCAATTGATCAAGATCACCCCCGAAGAACGCTCCACTGCGGTGCGCGCGGCCAAGCATATGGGGCTGAATGTCTGCGGTGTTGATCTGCTGCGCAGCAATCACGGGCCGGTGATTATGGAGGTGAATTCCTCCCCCGGTCTAGAAGGGATCGAAACAGCCACGGGCAAAGACATTGCCGGTCAGATCATCGAATTCATGGAAACCAAGGCCAAGGTTGGAGCCACCAAGACCAAGGGCAAAGGTTGATCGCCGCAGGCCATTGAAACTTCGTCAACCAATCCCGCGCCACAAGAGCATGCCTGCAAGGGCTTTGCCGTATTCCACAAATGCTCTATCGGAAAACTATGCGAAACTTCATGAATAAATCCGCCGCATTTGCCGCCTTGGCGATGTTAACCGCCCCCGTTTCGGCTCAGCAACAGGAACAGCCAGCAGGGCAGACCCCGCAGGTTGTGTCGCAATTCGATGATGCTACCATCACACGGTTGCTCCGCGATGTACAGGCGACCTGGCGGACCGAAACCAATGCGCAGGGTGAGATCAATTACCGCGCCAGCGCCGAAGGGGAGATCAATTTCACGCTCGCCCCGCGCGCCTGTTCGCCGCAGACCGGGTGTCTGGGCCTGATGATGATTGCGGTCTACACCGGGATTGATACGAGCAATCCAGCGCAGCTTGATGCCTTCCTCCACGATCTCAACGATCGCAGCGCCACTGCCAAAGTGTATCGCAGCAGTGGCGGCGTCGTGATCTTGCAGGCCTATATCAATTCGTCCTACGGCATCAGTTACGCCAATGCGCAGGCGCAATTGCTGGTGTTCGGGCAGAATATCGTGGCGGTGAGCCAGGCGCTTGCCGAATTTGAACAGGGCCGCTGAGCGCCGGTTTTAGGCCGCTTTCAGGCGAGAGACAAAGCTCTCAGTTGACCGTTCCAGATTGCGAATGTTCTGCATCAGGCCGGCGGTGGTGGTTTCGAGCTCGCTCGACAGATCGCGCGCCGCGCCGGAGCGTTCGGACAGCACTTTGATCCGGCTCATCATGGAATCGGCATCGCCAGCCGCGCCTCGGGCATAGTTTTCAATTGTTTCAGCCGATTGGCGCTGGCTTTCAACATCAAGTCGGATCGTGCGGGCGGCTTGATTGAGCTGTGCAATAGCCTCATCAATGGCTTTGAAACTGTGCTCTGCCTCGACCGTGCCGCTGCGAACGCCGGTCAGGAATGCGTCGATCTCGCTCGCCGCCTGCGACGCCTGCGCCGCCAAGGCCTTTACCTCATGCGCCACAATGGTGAAGCCGCGCCCCGATGCGCCCGCCGATGCCGCTTCGATGGCCGCGTTCAGCGACAGCAAATTCGTGCGTTCCGCGATACGCGCTATGGCGCGGGTAGCCTCGCCGATGGTTTGCGATTGATGAGAGAGAGAACCGATTGCCCGCCCGCCGCCGCCAGACCGCGCCGTAGCACGCGCGGTCAACTCGCTTTGCTGGCCAACATTGACGGCGACATGCGCGATCGAACGTGACATTTCACCAATTCCGGCGGCGACCGTGTTTGCCGCTCTGCTGGTGGCTGCGGCGTTGGATGCGACTTCGCGGGTTTCCTCATCCGCTTCGGCCGCGATTGTCTTGAGGTCAAAAGTGGAGCGTACAAGCAATGCCGCGGTTTCCGCGACGCATCGTGTGACTGCGCCAAAGGTGGTTTCGAATTCCGCAGCGATCTGGTCCAATTGAGCCTTGCGCAATTTTTCGGCATCGACCTGAGCTTGGGCAGAGATCTGACGTTCGCTTTCGGTTTCACCGCGCGCACGCTCCAGCGCCGCATTGGCTTCAATCAGCAATTGGTCCTGTTCCTCACTAAGCCTGCGGCCGTGCTCGACCGATTCGAACATTTGCGTCAGGCTGAACGTGATCCAGCACAGCACCGACCCGATTGTCACCGTAGCAAGCGCATGCATCAGCACCCTGACGAACCGGCCTCCGCCCCAGAAAACCCAATCGGGCGCGGCAAAGGACAGCACGGCGTGATGCACCAGAATGATCGCGCAGGCGGTTATGATCGGGCGCATGTCCCACAGCAAGGCAAGCGCGGCAAGCGCGACGAAGAAATACAGATGCATGTCGATCTGCCACAGCGTACCCTGCATCGCATACAGCAGCAGAGCGGGCTGAACCGCTGCCATGATCCCGATTGCCAGTCGCGCTTGCAGATCGGTGCGTCCTTTAAAAGCGCACCATGTCGGGATCAGATTGGCAGCGGCGCTGAGCGCGGCGGCAAGGGCTGCATCTTCCCCCCGGTCCAGCGCCATCAGACCGAGCGCAAGGACTACGCACCAGCCCAGCAACGTGACGATGATGATGCCGCGCTGCCTTAGCGTTTCAAGATCAGGGTTCATGCGATTTGTCCCGCAACAGCCGCGCCGCAGCCGGGGGCGTCGGCATTCAAGACCAAGACCCTGTGTGCGGTCAGGGCCGTTGCAAAATCGGGGAGGTTGCCGACGATGACATACGAACCGCTGACCTGGCCGCGCGCCAGAATCTGCACCTCCGGATGCGAAAGCAAGGCGGGAATTGCACCAGCAGCCTCCGCGTCCAGGGGCACCAACAGCGCGGGCTCACCGCTGCGCGGGGCATAGACCGTCACCGCGATTGCCATTGTGCAGAGCAAGATCTGACAGATTATGGCTGTCTGACCCGCGCTATGAGGCTGCTTTGCTGTTTCAGACACCATGCGCCGATATATGATCGGTTTTGGTTAGCGCCCGCAGACCGACTGTATTCGTAGGTTTACCGCAGTGAATTTACCTAAACGGCGGTTCGTTGAACGCGCGCAGCTTGCGCGAGTGCAGCCGATCACCTTCGTCGCGCAGGCGCGCAACCGCTTCCAATCCGATCTGCAGATGCGCTGCAATCGCCTCTTCATAGAATTTGTTGGCCTGACCCGGCAGCTTGATCTCACCATGCAGCGGCTTGTCCGAAACGCACAGCAGGGTGCCATAGGGCACGCGAAACCGGTATCCCTGCGCTGCGATGGTCGCGCTTTCCATCTCGACGGCAATCGCGCGGCTTTGCGAGAAACGCTTTGCGCTGGTTGAGTAATGCAGTTCCCAATTGCGGTCGTCGGTGGTGACCACGGTGCCGGTGCGCATCCGTTGCTTGAGATTGGCCCCCTGAACCCCGGAAACAGCCTCTGCCGCGCGCGCCAGCGCCAGCTGCACCTCGGCAATCGGCGGGATCGGAATTTCTGGCGGTAGAACCGCGTCGAGCACATGATCGTCGCGCAAATAGGCATGGGCCAGCACGAAATCGCCGATCTTCTGGCTGGATCGCACCCCGCCGCAATGTCCGATCATCATCCATGCATGCGGGCGCAGCACGGCCAGATGGTCGCAGATCGTCTTTGCATTAGAGGGGCCAACCCCGATATTGACCAAAGTGATCCCGCGATTGTCCGCGCGTTTGAGGTGATAGGCGGGCATTTGATGCCGCCGCCAAGCGGTATCGTTGAGCTGATCCTGCGCATTGTCCGCCGGGTCCGCTATATCGAGCCCGCCTGCACCGGTCAGCCCGGTATAGCCAGCGGTCCCGATCTGCCGCGCGCCCCAATTCACAAATTCGTCGACATAGCGGTGATAGTTGGTGAACAGGATGAAGTCCTGAAAATCCTCAACCTTGGTCCCGGTGTAATGCGCCAGCCGCGCCAGCGAATAATCGGTGCGCAATCCGTCAAACAGCGACAACGGCATATCGGCATTGTCGTCAAATTCGATCCCGTCGGCCAGTTCGTCGCCGATCAGAGCAAGGTCGGTCGACGGAAAATGTTGAGCAATATCCGAAGGCGCAATCCCCTGCATCGCGGCACCCGCCTCGCCGTCGAGGACATAGGGAAAGGGGATTTCCTGCCGCGATCGCTCTACCGTGACCTCGATTTCATATTCGGCGCTGATCAGTTCAAGCTGTTCAGCCAGATAGCGTGCGAACAGATCGGGCCGGGTGATTGTGGTGGTGTAGGTCCCCGGCATTTCCAGGCGCCCAAAGGCACGGCTGCGATCCAGCGGCTCTCCCACGCCCGAATAATGCAGCCTCAGACGCGGATAGGCATAGCTGCCATCGGTGCGCCGCGTTTCCGGCGGAACGGTGCCGTCGCGGCCAAAGGCGATAACATCGGCACGCAGGACGGCGACCGCATCGCTGTAGTGGCGCTGCAATTGGTCGAGGATTTTCGCAGAATCGATCATGTCTTGCCGATAGCGCTGCAAAGCCGGGGTGACAAAGCCTGTTGCATGCAGGGCAACGGAAATTTCGCGGCTGGGCAGGTTTGACGGCGGGGTGCGATCAGGACCGCGTCCAAAGCCGTTTGAGGTTAAATTGCACCGCCTGCAGCTTGGTGAAGTTTTCGTGGCTCATGTTCAGCCCTTCGAGCGCGGCGACCTCGTTGAGTTCGTAAAGCAGTTCGCGGTGAAAAGTGTCGGCGATCTGGCTCTGGATAAAGGTCAACCCGACCAGCCGCTGACCGCTCAGCACTTCTTCGACTTCGTGCAGTGTATGCGAAGGATAGACGATAGCAGAGCCCGCAGGGCCCTTGATCCGCACTTCTTCTGTTCCCAGCTGGATCCTGAGCGCGCCGCCATCGTAACTCGCTGGATCACCTAAGAAAATCGTGCAGGACAAATCGGACCGGATGGTGACATTGCCAATTGTCATCAGCGCCGAATCCGGATGCAGACCATACCGCATTCCGGGCTCATATCGGGTAATCAGCGGCGGCGCGAATTGTGCAGGCACCGCGAAATTGACGAAATCCTCATTGCCGAGCAGCGCGTTGGCCATGATTTGCACGGCCTGCTGTTGCAGCCGTTCGTCATGCATATGAAGGTTTTTCTTCGCCTTGTTGTGCGGATTGCTGATCCGGCCATCGACGTAACTCGCCTGATCCGCGATCCGTTTAAGCTCGGATAATTGCTGAGAGGACAGCACGTTTTCGATCAGCCTGAACATTTCTATCCCTTCTTCGCGCGGGTCAGCGCGCGCTCAATTGCGGCATGATCGCGCGCGGCGGCGTCCAGCCATTCGAGCGCCGCATGAATTTCCTGACGGTAGTCCGCGGCTGCCCCGGCCAATACTTCCTCGCGCAATTGCGGAGAATAGCCATGTTCGGGCGCTTTGGAATATTGCTGCATTATCGGCCCAGCGACGAGCGCTTGCGCCTGTTGCGCAGGCATGGCGATGTTCAGGAAAGCGGCGATTTCTGCGAGCATTTCGGCAGGCTGCGCCAAAAAGGCATCGAAATCGACCCACCGCACATTGTCGCTGGCGGCGGATTCAAGCGCGGTCATTTCGCAGGCCCATGACAGCGCAGCGCGCTGCGCTTCGCCCAGTTCCCAAAGCTTGAAGGGTGCGCTGTCGAGCCGCCGGTGCAGCCGTTCCAGCCGCGGACCGGATAGCACCGCCAGTTCGGCGCGCGAGTTCTCACCAGCCAGAATTGTCTGCAAATAGCGCTCCGGTGAAAGCATAAGGAACACCGCCTTGTGTCTCCCTGCCAGCAAATCGGGCGCAATCTCGCTGGCGAAACTCGTTGCCTTGATAAGCGCGCGCTGATCGGGGCGGAACGTGCGCGCCAGCCATTGCCTTGCGAGGTTCAGGCGGCGGTCAAAATCTTCGGGCGACCACGGCGAATGAGGCAGGCCGCGCTGGCCCTTTAGCTCGGCAAACTGGCGCAGGATCTGCGGCTCGCGCAGCGCCAGCGTGTCCGATGCCTCGCCTAGCAGCCGTGCAATCAGCGTCGAACCGACATGGCCAATATGAAAGATGAATTGCGCATCGTTGCGGGTTTCGCCTGCCGGTGCAGCGGCGGTCTGCGCGGCCAGATCGCTCCACCCGGCCCATTGCATTGGACGCTGAATTGGCTGCGCTCCCGCCGTGCCGGGCTGCGGTTGCAACAGACGATTGTCGAGGAAACTGGCGGCGCGGTAATCCGCCTCGCTCATCGCGACCAGCAGCGCACGATCAGAGGCGAGGTCGATCTGATGAACAAAAAGGCCGGCATCGAGAGCGAAACTCATCGGGTGCCGGCCTTTCTGTTAAGTGCCAAATTCAATCGAAGTGCTGCGATCAAGCTTCGGCGGTGTCCTCGCCGCTATCGGCCGTATCGTCGAGCAGCTCTGCGGGGATTTCGCCCGGTTCAAGGTTGGGGTCGATGCGGTTGGCATCGGCCTGTTCCTCAATTTCGCGTTGCTCGTCTTCGAACATCTGCGCGAGCACGTCGACACCCTGCGATTGCAGCTCAGCCTCGTCATCGCTGCGCGCGACGTTCGCCTTGACGGTGACATGCACTTCGGGGTGCAGCGCCACGGTCACTTCGTGCACGCCGATCGTCTTGATCGGGGCGCCCATGATGACCTGACGCTTGTCGATGTCAAAGCCCTGTTCCACGAGCCCTGCGACCATGTCACGGACGTTGACCGATCCGTAAAGCTGACCGGCGTTGGAAGCAGCGCGGATCAGGATGACCTGTGCGCCTGCAACCTTTTCGCCAGCGACCGATGCTTCAGCGCGCTTTTCTGCGTTTTCCTTTTCCAGCCGTTCACGGTTGGCTTCGAACACTTTCTTGTTCGCGGCGTTGGCGCGCAGGGCTTTCTTCTGCGGAAGCAGGAAATTGCGGGCAAACCCGTCTTTCACAGTGACAACGTCACCGATCGATCCGAGTTTTTCGATCCGTTCTAGGAGAATGATATCCATAATGCCTTCTCCCTACTTCACGATATACGGCAGCAGGCCGATCTGGCGCGAGCGCTTGATCGCCTTGGAAAGCTCACGCTGCTTCTTTGCAGAAACGGCGGTGATGCGCGAAGGCACGATCTTACCGCGTTCGGACATAAAGCCCTGCAGCAGACGCACGTCTTTGTAATCGATCTTTGGGGCGTCCTTGGCCGCGAACGGGCAGGACTTGCGGCGGCGGAAAAACGGGCGGGCCATCAGTCGCGCTCCTCTCTGTCGGTGCGGCGCTTACGCTCGCGTTCGTTCTTGCGCATCATCACGCTGGGGCCATCTTCGTGTTCGTCAACGCGGATGGTGAGATAGCGGATGACGTCTTCGTTAATCCGCGTCTGGCGTTCGAGTTCGGCAACGACCGAGCCGGGGGCGTCAATGTTGAGCAGGACGAAATGCGCCTTGCGGTTGCGCTCGATCTTGTAAGCGAGACTTTTGAGACCCCAGGTTTCGGTCTTTGTGACCTTGCCCTGGTTTGCTTCGACGATTTCGGTCGCCGCGGCCGCCAGCGCATCAACCTGAGCCTGGCTCAAATCCTGACGCGCGAGGAAGATATGCTCATACAGAGCCATCTTTCATCCTTTCACATTTACGCCGATCGCTGGCTGATCCGTCCGGATGACGGGGCCCCTCCGGCTTTCTTGGCTCCGCCCGGTAAAAGGCGGAAGCGCGCCCATAGCGGCTTTACCGGGTAATGCAAGTCTTGCGCGAAGGCGGCGCTGCGGGCAGGCAGCGGACGGGACAGTTTAATCCGCAGGAGCTGCGTGCAATGCCATCGGGTCTGGTTGCTTTATTTGATGATGTGGCGGTGCTCGCGCGTGCAGCGGCGGCTTCGGCAGATGATGTCGCGGCGGCGGCGGGCAGGGCGGGTTCAAAGACCGCAGGCGTGGTTATCGATGATGCGGCAGTAACGCCCAGCTATGTCACCGGCCTGTCGCCCGCGCGCGAATTGCCAATCATCTGGGCGATCACCAAGGGCAGCCTGTTCAACAAGCTGATCATTCTGTTGCCCGGCGCATTGCTGTTGTCAGAGTTTCTGCCTTGGGCGATCATCTATTTGCTGATCATAGGCGGCGCGTTCCTGTGTTACGAAGGCGCGGAAAAGGTGATGGAAAAACTTGGCGCGCAAAAGCATGGCAAGACTTTGGAAGATGAAATCACGGATCCGGTTGCCTTTGAAAAACAGCGTATAGCAGGAGCGGTGCGCACCGATTTCATCCTCTCGGCGGAGATCATGGCGATCGCTCTGGCCGAGGTCGCCGATGAAACGCTGGTGCTGCGCGCAGGGGTTTTGGCTGTGGTCGGATTTGTCGTGACTGTGGCCGTTTACGGCGTGGTCGCGCTGATCGTGAAACTTGACGACATGGGGCTTGCACTGACTCGGAGAGGCAGCGGATTTGAGCGCAATCTGGGCGAATTTCTGGTCAATATGGTTCCCCCGTTGCTCGCGCTGCTATCGCTGGTCGGCACGGCGGCGATGCTGTGGGTGGGCGGCGGGATCATCGTTCACGGCACCCATGAACTGGGTTTCGACGCGCTCTATGACATGGCGCATGGCGCGGAATATTGGGTCGCCGGCATGTCGGGTGCCTTGGGCGGGGTCCTGGGCTGGATAAGCTATGCCGCGATTTGCGCGGTGCTGGGGCTTGCATTGGGCGCGGTGATCGCTTTTGTCCTGCACAAGGTGATCGGTTATGAAGGGGCGCATTGATCCTGCGTAACGGGGCGCGCTGACAATTCGCGGCGCAGCAATTTGCCGATCGGGTCGCGCGGCAAGCTTTCGACGAATTCAATGTAGCGCGGGCGTTTGTATCCGGCGATCTTGCTTTTGAAGCGCGAGGTGATTTCTTCGCGGGTTAGCGTTTCGCCCGGTTTCAGCACGACAAACGCCTTGACCGCTTCGCCCCATTGCTTGTCAGGCACGCCGCAGCAGCCGGCATCGGCAACTTCGGGCATATCGGCGAACACGGCATCGACTTCTGCCGGATAGACATTCTCGCCGCCGGTCTTGATCAATTCCTTGGCGCGGCCGAGCAGATAGCCAAGCCCGCGCGCATCCATCGTGCCAAGATCGCCGGTGCGCAGCCAGCCGTGACCCAGCGCTGCCTCACTCGCATCGGGATTGCGCCAATAGCCGAGCATGACCGAAGGCCCGCGCAGGCAAATCTCTCCTTCCTCGCCGGGACCAAGGTGATTGCCATCCGGGTCGAGCACAGTCATTTCGACATGCGGCATGGTCCAACCGATTGAGCGCGGATGCAGAATCATTTCGGGATAATCGATGAAGGTAGCAAAACCGCACACTTCGGTCTGACCATATCCGCCCACGACGCGCGCATCCCAATCACGCTCGATAAAGTCGTATATCTGCGGGCGGCCCATGCCCGCACCGCCGGTATAATTGGTGAGCGGCATTACTCCGCCGCGCACCGGCTTCATCGTCTGCCACGGGAAACAGATGGTGGGAAAGGCGCTGGTGGTGGTGCAGGCCTCACGGTGGAGCAGATCGAGCATCGCGCCGCTGTCATAGTCGCGCCCGGCAAACACGCTGCATCCGCCGCAGGCGAGCATCGCCGCAACCTGCTGCATCCCCACCACATGAAACAGCGGATTGACCGAGAGCAGGCGCTCTTCGCGGGTAAAGCCGCGCCGCACCGCATAACCCAGCGCTGATGCGGCCACTGCGCTGCCCGATTGCAGGCATCCCTTTGGTCGACCTGTCGTACCGCTGGTGTACATCATATAGAGCGGGCGTTCGGATTTCAGGTCAGGCAAAGGCCTTGCGCCATGCGGTGAGGTGGCGATGTTTTCAAATTGCCCGTGCGGATCGTGAGCTTCGTCAATTGCAATCACTTCGCCCGCATTCGCTTCGGCCAGCAGGGCCATGAAGCGCGGGTTGGCGAAGGTTAGCGCAGGCTCCGCATTGCTCGCGACCCAGGCGATCTCTGCCGGTGCGAGCCGCCAGTTGAGCAGCACTGCAATTGCTCCAATTCGTCCGCAGGCGAGCAGCAAAGTTACGAATGGCGCGCCGTCGGTCAGCAGCAGCGCGGCCCGGTTGCCCGGACCGACCCCTTTGGCCAGGAGCCACCGCGCGGTTCGTTCGACCCGCTCATCCAGCTCAGCATAGGTCAACCGCTGCGTGCCATCGACAATGGCCAGCCGGTTGGCGTGCTGCGTGGAGCAAGCTTTTAACAGGGTATTGAGCGAGAAATCACGGGCATCCATCGGGCAGGCCTATCGCGACAAGGCGCACCATTCCATCAGCGATTTTGAGGGCGCGACAGGTCGTTTCCGCATTTGCTACAGTTTCGGTTGGGCCAAGGAACAACAAATATCCCGCGAAAGAACATGTTCTTGCCGCAGTTTGGGCAATTAAAGCCCAACATTCGCGCATTGGCCAGCACCAGGCCGACAATGGCGACACCAAAGGCGATTGTGGAATGACCTGCAAATTGCTCGACCACGACTACGAACAGGATCGCCAGCCCTAGCGCTGCGGCCATGAACCAAGCGTGCCGCTGCGCGCGTTCGTAAAAGCTCACGTCAGCTGCTCGAACAGGCCCTTGGCAAAGCTGGTGAGTGTGTCGTCGCGCGCGCCCATGATAACGATCCGGTCGCCGGGCTGTGCCAATTCGGCCATGCGATCCCCGCAAGCGCTGCGTTCAGGGACGTGTTCAGCATTGCCGCCTGCCTGCACGATGAGCTTGATTATCCGCTCGGTCCCCTCGCTGCGGTCAACCGTGCCGCCGAAATAGACCGGGTCGCACATGATCGTGATGTCATCCGGGCCAAGCTCGCGCGCAAAGGTTTCCGCCAGTTCATCGCCCATCTGGCGCAAGGGGCCATATCCGTGCGGCTGGAAAAACGCGATCACTCGTCCCGGTGCGGCCTTGAGCGTGCGCAGGGTCGCAGCGCATTTTTCGGGATTGTGGCCGAAATCGTCGATCACGGTAATGCCCGATGCGGTGGTGCCAATCACATCGAAGCGGCGCGCAAGGCCAGCGAATCCCCGCAAGGCGGCGGCGGCGGCCCCGATTTCGACTCCCGCTGCGCTGACGGCGGCGATGGCGGCAAGCGCGTTCGACAGATTATGAAGGCCTGGCATCGGCAGGATCAGCGGAAACACCTCGCGGGTGCGGTTGTCGATCACCGCGGCGCTGATTCCGAACGCGCTTTGTTCGACCGAACCGGGTTCGGCGGTGATGTCCGCACTGCTTTCGTGCAAGGCAAAGCTGATCGATTGGCCTGCCTGAGGGGCAAGGTGGCGGGCCTCTTCATTGTCGAAATTGATGACCGCGCACCCCGATTCGCGTACGAATTGGCCAAACAAAACGCGCAGTTCCTCGATCGATTTGTGATCGAGACTAACGTTCAGCAGGACCCCGATGGTGGGTCTGTAGAGCGCGATCGAACCGTCGCTTTCATCCACTTCGCTGATGAAAATGCGCGGATTGCCGACACGCGCGCTGGCAAAGGGATTTTCTGCACTGGTGAAATTCTTCATCACCGCGCCGTTCATCACGGTGGGATCGAAATGCGCTTCGGAAAGGATCCATGCGATCATCCCGGTGACGGTGGATTTGCCCGAGGTGCCCCCGACTGCAATCGAATATCCGGCCTCGTTAAAGAAGGCTGAGAGCAATTCGGCGCGGCTCATCCGTGCGCAGCCCAGTTCCTTTGCCCGCGCGACTTCGGGCACACTGTCCTCGACCGCAGCAGAAGCGATCAGGATCTGATCGGGCGAAGTGATCCCGCTGCCGTCCTGCGGGAACAGCGCAAAGCCATTGCCAGCCAGCCAGGCGAATTTTTCGGGCGTACGGCCCTGATCGTAGGAACGATCCGACCCGGCGACTTGATGGCCAAATCCATGCGCGATTTGTGCCAGCGGAAGCATCCCCGACCCGCCGATTCCGCAGAAGAAGAACGGTCGCCCTGATAGCGCCGAATTGTCTGATCCATCCATGGTAAACACGGATATTGGCTTGCAAGGATACTGACAAGCGCCATAGGCTGACGCGCATGACGAATATCGCCATTTGTGCCCCGGCCACGCCAATCACCCGCGACCATGCCGCCGCGCTGGAAGCGCTGGTGGCGGCGGAATTTCCGACCCACAGTGTGACCTTTCACGAACAATGTTTTGCCAGCAGTGGGCATTTTGCGGGCGATGATCTGACCCGCCTTGGCGCTTTGCTCGATTGTGCCAATGACCCGGCGTTTGATGCGGTGTGGTTTGCGCGAGGAGGCTATGGCTCCAACCGCATTGCTGAGGCAGCAGTGGCGCGGATGAACGCCTCTGCTCGGTCCAAGACCTATGTTGGTTTCTCCGATTGCGGCTATCTGCTTGCCGCGCTCTACCGCGCCGGGATCGGGCAATGCGCGCATGGTTCGATGCCGGTCAGTGCGGGCTCGGAAGGCGGGCGAGAGGCGGTGCGCCGGGTGCTGCGCTGGTTCGCGGGCGACAATTCGGGGCTGGAGCCGAGCCTGGACGGGGTGATCCCTGCAGCCGCCTTCAACCTAATCACGCTGACGATGCTGGCGCGCACGCCGATCATGCCCGACCTCACCGATCATGTGGTGATGGTGGAGGAAGTGAGTGAGCATCTTTATGCCGTGGACCGGATGTTCTTCGCGCTTTCCAGCAGCCTGCCGCGCATCGCTGGTTTGCGATTGGGAGCGATCACTGCCGTGCCTGAAAACTACGTCGAATTCGGTCAGAGCGCCGACGAAATAGCGCGTTTTTGGTGCGACCGCGCGGGCATCCGCTATCTGGGCCGCGCCGAAATCGGCCATAGCGCTGCCAACAGAGTTGTGCCCTTCGGACTTGCAGGGCCAGCGGGCGCGGCTTAGGCGCGCGGACCTACAGGAGGTTTTTCATGCGAGCATTCGTTTTCCCCGGTCAGGGCAGCCAGAAGGTCGGCATGGGCGCAGAGCTTTCCGCCGTCAGCCCGGCTGCGCGCGCCGTGTTTGAAGAGGTCGATGAGTCACTCGGTCAGAAATTGTCGGCAATCATGCGCGATGGGTCGGAAGATCAACTGACTCTGACCGAGAATGCTCAGCCCGCGATTATGGCCAATGCGATTGCGACCCTGCGCGTGCTGGAGGCGGAGTTCGGCGTGCGATTGGCGGAGCGCGCGGCCTGTGTCGCAGGGCACTCGCTGGGCGAATACACCGCGCTGTGTGCTGTTGGCGCGTTCGATCTGGCGACGACTGCGCGGCTGCTGAAACTGCGCGGGCAGGCGATGCAGGCCGCCGTTCCGGTGGGCGAGGGCGCGATGGCGGCATTGCTGGGGGCCGACATCGAAAAGGCGACCGCGCTTGCCGCCATGGCCTCAGAACAGGACATTTGCGAAGTCGCCAATGACAATGATCCAACGCAGGTGGTGATTTCGGGACATCGCAGCGCGGTGGAACGCGCGGTTGCGATGGTGAAGGATCACGGAATAAAGCGCGGGGTGTTGCTGCCGGTCTCCGCCCCCTTCCACTGCTCGTTGATGCAGCCGGCGGCGGACCGGATGGCGGAGGCGCTAGCTGAATCCCCGCCGGGGGCGCTCGCGCTGCCGATCTTTGCCAACGTCACCGCCGCCAAGGTCACCGACCCCGAAGAAGAACGCGCGCTGCTGATTGAGCAGGTGACGGGACGCGTGCGCTGGCGCGAAAGCGTGCTGGCAATGCGCGCCGACGGGGCGGAGAGCTTCATCGAGCTCGGCGGCAAGGTGCTCGGCCCGATGATCGGCCGGATCGACAAGGAAGCGGTGACGCAAAGCCTGGTTACGATGGAAGACCTTGAAGCGTTTGCAAAGGAGATCAACTGATGTTCAGGCTTGATGGAATGAACGCACTGGTGACGGGTGCGAGCGGGGGGATTGGTTCGGCGATTGCGATTGCGCTGGCCAAACAGGGCGCGCGGGTGGCGATCTCTGGTTCCAATGGGTCAAAGCTGCGGTCCTTCCGCGAACAATTGCACGAAGAATTCGGCGGTGAGCATGTCGAGATCACCTGCAATCTGTCTGACCGGGTGCAGGTCGAAGAATTGATCCCCGCCACGCTCGATACGCTGGGCGGGATCGACATTCTGGTGAACAACGCGGGGATCACCCGCGATAACCTCGGCATGCGGATGAAGGACGAAGAATGGGACGAAGTGATCGCAATCAACCTTGAATCTTCGTTCCGCCTGATGCGTGCCAGCGCCAAGCCGATGATGAAGGCGCGATTTGGCCGCATTATCAATATCACCAGCGTCGTTGGGCACACAGGCAATCCGGGTCAGATGAACTA
Source organism: Qipengyuania sp. ASV99 (assembly GCF_047872805.1). Lineage (NCBI taxonomy): Bacteria > Pseudomonadati > Pseudomonadota > Alphaproteobacteria > Sphingomonadales > Erythrobacteraceae > Qipengyuania > Qipengyuania sp. ASV99. Next base: position 107,073 of record NZ_JBLQUK010000004.1, read on the forward strand.
TTGTGCTGCCAAGGCCGGCCTTACCGGCATGACCAAAAGCTTTGCGCAGGAAATCGCCAGTCGCGGGATCACCGCCAATTGCATTGCGCCGGGGTTTATCAGCACGCCGATGACCTCTGCTCTGGACGAAAAACAACAGGCCGCGATCAATGCGCGCATTCCGATGGGCAAGATGGGCAGCGGCGATCATATCGGCGCGGCTGCGGCATTTCTGGCGAGCCGCGAGGCGGGCTATATCACCGGCGAAACGCTGCATGTGAACGGCGGAATGGCGATGCTGGGGTGATTACCGGTGGAAGTGGTGTCAGTTTGGCCCTTATCCCCAATCGAATCTGCCCTCGCGCAACCGCAAACTTGCCCGTATTGTGCGGGACGCTAAGGTTTTCCGACAGTCCGGCACCACAGGGGCGATTCCGCCACTATCGGTGCCGCGCAAGGCACAAGAAGATAGGCAAAGCTGATGAAGGCCACGATCGAACGCGCGACGCTGCTGGGGTGTCTTTCCCATGTGCAGTCGGTGGTTGAACGCCGCAACACCATTCCGATCCTTTCCAACGTCCTGATCGACGCCAGCGCAGGCGGCAGCGTCAAGGTGATGGCGACCGACCTTGATCTGCAAGTGGTCGAAACCATGGCGGCGGCCTCGGTTGAAGTGCCCGGCGCGATCACGGTGTCGGCGCATCTGCTGTTCGATATTGCGCGCAAATTGCCCGATGGCAGCCAGGTAAGTCTGGAAACCAATGAAAATCGCATGGAGGTGAAAGCGGGGCGCAGCCGGTTCAAACTGCCAACGCTGCCGCGCGATGATTTCCCGGTGATCGTTGAAGGCGATTTGCCAACCAGTTTTGAGATTCCCGCGCGCACTTTGGCGCAGATGATCGACGCCACGCGCTTTGCCATCTCGACCGAAGAAACACGCTATTATCTCAACGGCATATTCCTGCATGTTACCGATGCGGATGAGCCCGTTCTGAAGGCCGCTGCGACCGATGGTCACCGGCTGGCGCGTTTCACTATGGCACGGCCTGACGGGGCGGAGGGGATGCCCGATGTCATCATCCCGCGTAAAGCCGTTGGGGAGTTGCGCAAATTGCTCGAGGAAAAGCTTGACGGTCAGGTGCAGGTCGATCTTTCCGCCAGCAAGATCCGCTTCACCTTCTCAGGCGAAAGCGGCACGGTGCTGACCAGCAAGCTTATCGACGGGACTTTCCCCGATTACAGCCGCGTTATCCCGACCGGCAATGACAAGCTGCTGAAGGTTGATCCCAAGCTGTTTTTCCAAGGGGTAGACCGTGTAGCCACCATCGCCACAGAAAAAACCCGCGCGGTGAAAATGGGGCTGGAACCGGACAAGGTCACGCTGTCGGTCACCTCTCCCGACAATGGCAATGCCGCCGAGGAGCTTGCCGCGACTTACAACAGCGAAGGGTTCGAGATCGGGTTCAACGCCAATTATCTCAAGGATATTCTGGGGCAATTCGATTCCGCAGAGATTGAACTGCACCTTGCTGACGCGGGCGCGCCAACGCTGATCCGGGAGAGCGAGGATAGTCCGGCGCTCTACGTTCTCATGCCGATGCGGGTTTGACGGGGCTGTGATGCGGGGGTCAGCGAAGGTTTCATCCGCTCGTGCGGTGATGGGGGCGGTCATGGCACTGCTGGTGTTGGGCGCTTCGGCTCCGCTACTCGCGCAGTCGCCGGAGACGTTTGAACCGGCGTTCAGCGCCGACGATGATCTCGACTGCGCAATTTTCGTTGGCGCATTGATGGCGGAAATGGATGCTGAGATGACGCCCGACAACCGCGTCGGGCTGACCTCGGCCTTTACCTATTTCGTTGGCCGCTATGAGGCGCAGCGCGGGATCAAGCTGACCGAGGCATTCACCGCGCGCTATCCGGTCTATCTGGCGAGCAATCCGGCAGAGATCGAACAGACCTGCTCGATCCGCATGCGTGCCTTTGGTGCCCGGTTGCAGGCTGCGGGCAGCGCGCTGTCGCAATTGCAGCCTTCGCCTGCCAGCACAGATGAACAGGCTGATACGCCGCCGCAGGAATAATCCTCAGTATGATGGGATTGGGCGGTCTGATCGGGTAATGTGCCCCCGAAAAGGAGAATCCGGTAATGACTCAGGCTCAGGTCCACGTCCGCAAGGCTGAACTCACCCATGCCGTGCTGGCTCACTCGCCGCTTGGCGAATTGGCTGATGGCGCGGTGCGGTTGAAGGTCGAAAGCTTTTCAGTCACTGCCAACAACATCACTTATGCCGTGGTCGGCGACGGGTTCGGCTATTGGAATTTCTTTCCCGCGCCAGAGGGTCTGGGCATTGTCCCGATGTGGGGTCACGCGCAGGTGATCGAAAGCAAGTGCCCCGACATCGCCGTAGGAGAGCGGGTTTACGGTTACCTGCCGATGGCCACGCATCTCGATGCGGTGCCGGGCAAGGTCCACCCCGGCGGCTTTTCTGACATGACCGACTATCGCCAGCCGATGAGCCCGGTTTACAACAATTACACCCGGCTCTCCGCTGATCCGGAGCATGATCCCGCGCGTGAGAATGAGCGGATGATCTATGGTCCGCTGTTCAAGACCGGGTTTATCATCGATTATTTCATGCGCAGTGAGGAGTGGTTCGGCGCGGGCCAGGTGGTGATGACCAGCGCATCGTCGAAAACCGCGATGGGACTGGCCAGCTGCGCGAAACAGGCGTCACCCGGCATCAAGCGGATTGGCCTGACCTCGGCGGGCAATCTGGACTTCGTTCGTTCAACCGGGCTGTATGATGAGGTCGTGGCTTATGATGACCTCGGCAGCATCGCGGCCGAACCGACCGTCAGCGTCGATTTTGCAGGGAATGCGAAACTCCTCGCCAGCATCCACCACCATTTTGGTCATGCCCTCAAATATTCCTGCCTTGTCGGCGCGACCCATATCGAGGAACGCGGCTCTGGCTTCGGTGGGACGGCGAGCCTACCCGGACCCAAACCTGCGCTGTTCTTTGCCCCCGATCACTTCGTCGCCTTCTTCAAAGAGCACGGTGCAAACGAAGGCGGGCAGATGGCCGCCGCCGCCTGGCGCGGTTTCCTCAAATCGGTCGAAGGCGCAGTCGATATCGTCCCGCAAAAGGGCCTCGACGCTGCGCGCACGACCTTTCTGGAAATGGTCGGCGGCAGTGTCGATCCGGCCAAGGGCATCGTGATCGAGCCTTAGGCCGCAGTTTACTCCGCCGCTTCGGCCAGCTCGGCGCGTTGTGGTCCGCGGATCAGGCCGCCGGGAGTTTCGCCGGTCCATTTACCCTCTTCGAAGGTGACGGTGCCATTCTTGATCGTGCAGACATAGCCATCGGCTTTTTGCAGCAACCGCTTGCCGCCTGCGGGCAGGTCGAAAGCGAGCCACGGCCGACCGAGTTTCAGCCGGTCCATGTCGATCACGTTTATGTCGGCCAGAAAACCGGGCGCGATAAGGCCGCGATCCTCCAGCCCGTAAAGCACAGCGGTGTCGCGGCACTGGCGCTTGATTGCGTTTTCGAGGCTGATCCGGTCCCCGCGCTTACGATTCTTCACCCAATGTTCGAGCATGAAGGTGGGCGAGGCCGCGTCGCAGATTGTCCCACAATGCGCTCCGCCATCCGACAACGAATTGACGGTATCGTCGGCGTGCTGCAGCGGGTGCAGGAAATCGAGATTGCCATCGGCATAATTCAGGATCGGCAGATAGATGAAGCCAGTCGCGCCGTCTGCGCACAGCATGTCATAGGCGTATTCCTGCGGGTCCACCCCGGCGGCGCGGGCGCGGGCATTCACGCTGGCGCTGGCATCGGGTTCGTAATCGAAATCGGGGTCCATTTCATACTGCAGCGCCCACCCTTGGGTGATGACCATCACCACGCCGATGATGTCCATTGGTGCCTCGGAATAGTCATTGGCTTCGGACAGCAATTGCTTTTTGAACGCCGGATCGAGCAGTTTGGCCTTTTGCTCGTTCCATGGCAGTTCCTTGATCGCCTGCCAGCTCGGGCGAAAGGCGAAGGGGTTTACCGTGCCCTGCCATGCCATAATGATGCCGTTGCCGCGCAGCGCGATCTGCGCAACGATGTTGGCGCCATTGTCGTTTTCGGCGCGCATCGTGGCGATCTGTTCGGCCAGCGGCATTTCCTTGGCGATGCTTTCCAGCGCGGCGAAGGTAACGGGGATGCCTGCCTCGCGGCTCAATCGGCCCATCCATTCAAATTCATTCCAGTCGCGTTGCAGATCGCTCGCCATTTCGAACACGGCGTGACCGCCTGCTGCCCGCGCGCGGCCCATCGCATGGCCGATGGCGACCAGTTCTTCGGGCGTGGCTGTCGTGCCGGGGACCAGCTCCCCATCGACCGATTTGTGCAGCACTGTGCGCGAGGTGGAAAAGCCCAGAGCGCCAGCGCGCACGCCTTCTTCGACAATGTCCGCCATCGCTTTGATGTCGGCCTCGGTTGGCACTGCGCCGGGCTGCTCGCGCTCTCCCAGGACATAGGCGCGCACTGCGCCGTGAGGGACATGGGTGCCAATATCGACGCTGCGCGGCAGTTTCTCCAGCGCGTCAAGATATTCGGGGAAAGTCTCCCAATCCCATGTCATCCCTTCGGACAGCGCGGTGCCGGGAATGTCCTCGACCCCCTCCATCAGGCTGATGAGCCATTCGTGACGGTCGGGCTTGGCGGGCGCGAATCCGACCCCGCAATTGCCCACTACGACGGTTGTGACGCCGTGCCAGCTCGACGGGGCCATTTCCTGATCCCAGGTTGCTTGACCGTCGTAATGGGTGTGAATGTCAACAAAACCGGGGGCGACGATCCTGCCGGTTGCGTCGATTTCGCGCTTTGCCGCGCCATTCACCGCGCCGACCGCCGCGATCAGACCGTCCTTTATTGCGACATCGCCGGTGAAGCGCTGCGCTCCGGTACCATCGACAATTGTGCCGCCCCTGATGATGAGGTCAAACTGCGCCATTGTATCTCTCCCTTTTGACCCGGAGAATGTCGCAAATATAAAGGGCTGTCCAGATGACCGTGACGAAGCAGGGCTTTGTTAAGCTGCGTAGGCCCCAGCGCGTTCCGCCGATGCTACTGCCCGATCGAGGAAACCGCGCATTGCGGCGACACATTCGTCCCTGTGGCTCAGCAGGAACAGGTGCCCGCCTCCTTCCATCACAACCAGTTCGCTGTTGGGGATCAGCATATTCAGAAACTTGCCATTGGCCAGCGGCACGATCGCATCGTCATCGCCCATCATGATCAGCGTGTCCTGTTTCAGCAGGAACGGCAAAGCGGGCGCGCTGGACCAGCCGAGCATACACAGCAATTGATACATGTAACCGCGCGGGGAGGGCGGTTTAAGCCGCGACATATGCCCGCCTTTGCCCTGCGATTTGCCCAGACCCTCACCATAAAGCGTCTCGAAATTCTTGAGCATGAAATCGGGGTCGATATAGCGGCGCGGATTGGCCATCTTGGTCAGCGCTTTGGGGCTGCCGGGCATCATCAACATGCCTGCGCTGGTTGCAATCAGCACGACCCGGCGGGTGCGCGCGGCGTGCTGCATGGCGAAATGTTGCGCCATCCCGCCGCCCCAGCTGATCCCCATCACATCGACCTCTTCGACACCAAGCAAATCGAGCAATTGGGCTGCGGTCCAGCTCATGGTGAAGGGATTGTAGGGCAGCACCGGGTCAGGCGATTCGCCCACGCCCGGCATGTCGAACATGATGAAGGGACGCTCGTTTAAGGCTTCGGCAAGCGGGGCTACGGCTTCGATATTTGCGCCGATGCCGTTGAAGAACAACACGGGCAGGTGATCGGATGGCTGATCCAGCCGCCAGCGGGCAACCCGTAGCGTCCGGCCGCCCACTTTCTCCATGGTGACGACCGCGCCGTCCATTGCATTGCTCACTTCAATCGCGTCCTTTTAATACGCGCGTCATCTCGGCGCTGGGTGGGGGGCACATGTCGCAGATCCCTTGCGACACGTGCCCCCCATAAGTTGAAAATCTGACCTTGCGGTAGGGCTAGTATCAGACTTCTTCGACAACGTAGAGTCCGGGCGCGGCTTCTTGCGGCGGATGCGCCTTGCTGCCGACTTCGGCGGGCGCGGGCTGCTTGCTGCCCGACCGCGCCTGAATCCATTCCATCCAGTACGGCCACCAACTGCTCTTGACCTCTTCGGTGCCTTGCAGCCATTCATCGGCGGTGGCGGGCAGTTTGCCCTTTTTCTTCTGCACGAAATAGACCGCCTTGGGATTGCTGGGCGGGTTGAGGATTGCCTGCATGTGGCCCGACTGGCTAAGCACATAGGTGACGTTCTTTGATCCGAACAATTGGGTCGAACGATAGGTCGCCTTCCACGGAGTGATGTGGTCGGTTACCCCGCCGAGGATGAACAGATCAGCGGTGACCTTGGTTAGGTCCACCTTGTGATCGGCCATTTCGACCGTTCCCGGCGTTGAGAATGCGAGCTGTTCATACAGAGTAAGGAAATCGCCCATCAGGCTGGCGGAAAGATTGGTCGCATCCGAATTCCAGAACAGCACGTCAAATGCGGGCGGATCCATTCCGAGCAGGTAATTGTTGATGACATAGTTCCAGATCAGATCGTTGGGCCGCAGCCACGCAAAGCCGCGGGCCAGATCATCGGCCTTGATGATCCCGGCCTTGGCTGCGCGTTGCCGGGCAAGCGCCATGCCGTTTTCGCTGACCAGCGATCCAGCCTCGATATCGGTCTGTTTAGGGTGAAGCACACACACCATCAGCGTCAGTGTGCCCAGAACATCATTACCCGTCGCCGCGAGTTTGGATGCGAGCACCGATGCGGTCTGCCCGCCTGAACACCCGGCGGACACATTGACCCTTTTCGATCCGGTGATCTCCGCCACCGCCGCCAGCGCTTCCTCGCAGCTGGCGATGTAATCGGCCATGTCCCAGTGGCCCTGTTCCTTTGACGGATTGCGCCACGAAATCACGAAGGTCTGAAGCCCGTTATCGACCTGCCATTTGATGATCGATTTTTCCGGCGACAGGTCGTTGATATACATCTTGTTGATCTGCGGCGGGATGGTCAGTTGCGGGATCGCATAGACTTCATCCGTGGTCGGCGCATAATGGATCAGTTCCATCATCTCTGTCCGCAGCACGACATTGCCTTTGGACGTGGCGATGTTCTTGCCCAGCTTGAACGGGCGTTTGTCGACCTGACTTACCATGCCCTTGTTATGGACAATGTCGTTATAGGCGTTTTGTAACCCCTTGATCAGCGACAGTCCGCCTGAATTGATGATCTGCTTTTGCGCCGATGGGTTGCCGATCAACGTGTTGGTCGGGGCGATCCCGTCAAGAATGATGTTGGAGATGAAATTGGCGCGGTTGCGCTCCAGCTCATCCAGCTCAAGGTCTTCTAGCCAGTTTCGCATACCCTTTTGCACGGCGAGGTAATATTGCGCCCCGGCACGGAAGAACGGATTGTATTGCCACGCCGGGTCCATGAACCGCTTGTCCTTGGGATGGGGGGCAAGTTCACTTTTGCCGGTCATGATCTTGACCATGTCTTCACCCATCGACTGCGCATGGCGAAACGCGCGGCCAGGGTCTGAGGCGGTTTCGCGGAGCAACAGCGCCACCGCGCTGACGAAATCCTCACGCGCCACACCCACCAACGGGCCCAGCGCGCTGGTCGATTGCGCAGCCTCGTTTTCGAGTTTTACCTTGCCACTTGGCATCCCGTCTCTCCCCAATCTCGTCCGGTCGCTGTTGCCGAACTGTGTCCATTTACACGCTCGTCAACAAATGACCTGCAAAATGGCTCCTGACAAGCGCAAGCGGCGCTGCAATTCCTTAGGACCGTCTCGCGCGACGGATGAGGTCGCCAAGGGTTAAGCGCAATTAGCCATTCTTTCACCCTTTGAAAGCTATGCAACGCTGCGCTTTTCAAAAGAACGGGGACCAGGGACCAATGGCCGGCTTGCTTTCGCGAATTCAGAACGGAAAGGCTGACGCGCACAGCGATGCGCCTGCCGGTGCGTTCAACGCGATCAGCCGGGCAAACCTGCTCGAAAGCCTGGAAAAATCGGATCTGGGATGGTTCTGGGCGAGCGATGCAAACGGCCATTTGACCTATATCTCCTCGCCTGCGGCGCAGCGCGTTGGCAAACCGGTCGAAGAGATCATCGCAAGGCCGATCACCGAATTTTTCCAGCCAGTCGAAGACACTGGCGGCAGCGGGCACGAACGGCCGCTGAAATTTCAGCTTGCCTCGCGCGGTTCTATCAAGCCAGTCACCGTCAAACTGGAAATGGGCAACGGCCATTCATGGTGGGAGATCGCGGCGGTCCCGCAAACTGATGCAGCGGGTAATTTTGCTGGCTATCATGGCATCGCGCGTGATGTGTCTGATACGTATGAAGCCAAGCAACATGCGGAAAAGCTGTCACGCTATGATTCGCTGACGGGGCTGTCCAATCGCCACCGGATGTCGCATCAATTGGGCGCGACGCTAACCGCGTTCCGGGCCTCAAAACGGTCCTGCGCGATCATGCTGATCGACCTCGATCGGTTCAAGCAAGTCAATGACACCATGGGCCATCCGGCGGGTGACGAATTGCTCAAGCAGGTTGCCGCACGGCTCAAGCGCGTGCTTGGCGACGCGGTGGAAATCGGTCGCATTGGCGGCGACGAGTTTCAGGTGATCCTGCCCGACGAGGATGATCGCGGGGTGCTGGGCGAACTGGGTATGCGAGTGATCCAGATGATCTCGCAGCCCTATACGATTAATGGCCTGCGGGCAGTGATTGGCTGTTCGGTCGGCATTGCGGTCGCCCCGTTTGACGGCATTCAGGAAGACGAGCTGGTCAAGGCAGCCGACCTTGCGCTCTATTCGGCCAAGGGCGGCGGGCGCGGGCAATTCCGGTTTTATTCCAGCGAGTTGCGGGACAAGGCCAGCCACCGTCACCAGATTGAATCAGACCTGCGTGATGCGTTGAACCGTGAAGAACTGGAAATGCATTACCAGCCGATCGTCGACGCCAAGAACCATCAGGTCGTCTGTGTCGAGGCTTTGATGCGCTGGAATCACAGCGAGCGAGGCATGATCTCTCCCGCCGATTTCATCCCCGTAGCTGAAGAAGTCGGGATGATCCGCGAGTTGGGCGCATGGGCGCTGCATAAAGTGTGCGAAACTGTCCAGACCTGGCCGGGTCATGTGCGGGCTGCGGTCAATGTTTCGGCGGTTCAGTTTGATGCCGACGATTTCGTTGATGTGGTCAAGCAAGCGCTCAGGTCCACCGGCATCGACCCCTCCCGTCTGGAACTGGAAATCACCGAAAGCGTGTTTGTCGGAGATATGGAGCGGGCCTTTCGGTTGTTCAACGCGCTCAAGGAACTGGGCGTGCGGCTCTCGCTCGATGATTTCGGCACGGGCTATTCTTCGCTCGGCTATTTGCGCGATGCACCGTTTGACAAAATCAAGATCGACCAGAGTTTTGTGCGCGGCTGCACCGCCGAAGACAACAAGAATGATGCCATCATCGCTGCCGTGGTCAGCCTGGCACGGGCACTGGGTATGGAAACCGTGGCCGAAGGCGTTGAAACCAAGGATGAAATGCGGGCCGTCACCGAACAGGGTGCGACCCATCTGCAAGGGATGCTGTTTTCGCGTGCCATCCCAGGAGCGGAAATTCTGCAAAGGCTGGAGGCGGGCGAAATCGAATTTACCCCGCGTGGCCCGGAAAAATATCGTTCTGACCGGCGCACTGAATTCCGCAAGATCGGCCTGATCCACGGAAATGACCGCTATAATGTGTTTCTGCGCAACCTTTCGAAAACCGGCGCAAAGGTCGAAGGGCTGCTCGACGTGCCCGTGGGCACCGACATTGTGCTCGATCTGGGCGGAGGACAGCTTGCCGTGGCAAGGGTCCGCCGCTCCGAAGGGTTCAGCCAAGGTGTCGAATTTGAGACCCCGTTAATCAGCGACGGTGCCGACGGTCTTTGCACCCGCCACCGGGTCTCTCCCTATCAGATCGAAGCGGCGGGCCGGCCCTTGCGAGCGCTCAATGATGAAGCCGTGGCGGCGATTACCGGCGCGATCAGATCTGGCACCAAAAGCTTTATCCAAGTCGAAATCGGCAAGCATTGATTGCTGTGGCTGACTCTACAGCAGCGTCCGTTTATCCTGCTGTTAACTTGCCATCTTAGGCAAAAAATAACCAACCGGATTTACGAGTGGTGAAGGACGCGCGGTGTCTGCGCTCTGGCGCGTTTTGGGCTTTGACTCCGCATTGATGAAAGGATGGCATGGGTGCCTCTCAAGGGTTTCTTGGCAAAGAGCGGTTTGAGATCGGGCGGTGCATTCGGCGCTGCCAGCACCCACACTTCCAGCGCCCTATCCGACACCGAAAAACTGGCGATGCTCGATGAACTGGAACAGTCTGGACTGGGATGGTTCTGGGCCAGTGATGCTCAAGGCAACATTACCTATCTGAGCGCGGCGATTGCCGACCGCATCGAGGTTCCTCTGATAGAAATACTGGGGCAGCCGCTCAGCAACATGTTCGTATGCGCCGACCGTGACGGGCGATCCAAATCGCTATCGCTGATGCTGGGTGCGCATAAATCGTTTTCTGGCATTGCGGTGCGCGCAGAAAAGCGGCCGGAGGGCGCCGTCCTGCGTTTGTCGGGCAGACCAGCTTTCAATGGTGAGAAGTTTGCCGGCTTTCGCGGCACCGGTTCGGACATCACTGATGAATTCTTCCGCGAAGAGGAAACGGTGCGGCTGGCGAAATACGATTCGCTGACCGGACTGTCCAATCGCTACCGGATGAAGCACCGGATCGAATCCACTCTCACCGCGTTCAAAGCGGCCAAGCGCAATTGCGCGGTGATGATGCTTGATCTCGATAAGTTCAAACACGTCAATGATACGCTTGGTCATGCGGCGGGCGATGAATTGCTCAAACAGGTTGCTGACCGCCTGCAACGTTCGCTTGAAGTCGAATGCGAGATTGGCAGGCTGGGCGGCGACGAGTTTCAAGTGATGATCCCTGACAAGGATGATCGCGGTGAATTGGGCGAGATTGCCCTCAAAGTCATAACAATGCTGCGCCAGCCCTATTCGCTCGAAGAGGGGCGCTGTGTCATCGGTGCCTCCATCGGCATTGCGATTGCGCCGCATGACGGGGTGAACGCGGACGACGTGGTGCGCTCTGCCGATCTCGCACTGTATGCGGCGAAAAATGGCGGGCGCGGCCAGTACCGGTTCTTTTCCGGCGAGCTTGAAAACGAAGCCTTGTTTCGCCGACGGTTGGAAGAAAACCTTGGGGTTGCAGTGCAGGAAGAGCAGCTCTTCCTAAAGTTTGAACCGATGGTCAGTGCAGAAGACGGAACGGTGCGCGCGTTGGAAACGCACATTTGCTGGATGCACGATCAACGCGGCGAAATTGACGAGGAAGAATTTGCCCTGATCCTTGATGGATCGAGCCAGGTGGTCGAAGTGGGCACTTGGGCGATCCGCGAGGCATGCCGCCATGCCGCGCAGTGGCCGGATACGATCCGGCTGGCGGTCAATATTCCGGTCGCCCTGTTTGCGCATGACGGTTTTGTCGACGCGGTTGCAGAAGCCTTGGAACAGGCCGATTTGGCGGCGCACCGGCTGGAACTGGAAATTAGCGAAGCGGTGTTTTTTGGAGATGCCAATGCGGTCGACCGCACGCTGGCGCAATTGTTCAAGCTCGGGGTGCGGTTGACGCTGGACGAATTTGGCAGCGGTTATTCCAGCCTCGCCTATTTGCGCCGCGCACCGTTTGACACGATCAAGATCGATGAAGCGCTGGTCAGCGAAGCGGAACAGCATGACAGCAAAGAACTGGGTTTGATCCGTGCAATTGTGGCGCTGGCTGGTGCGCTGGAAATGGACACGATTGCTAACGGGATCGAAACCACTGAAATGTTCGCACGGCTTAAGGAATGCGGTGTCAAACATATGCAAGGCCCGATCTTCTCCGATCCGGTCACCAGCGATGTGGTCGAAACCGAGCTGGTCGGCGAGTTATGGAAAATTGCCCCCAGCGGCGACCGGATGAAACGCGCCAAGCGGCGCACAGTGTTCCGCAAGATTCAGGTTATCCATGACGACCATTCCTACGAAGTGACCCTGCGCAATCTGTCGCGCAGCGGGGCATTGATTCAGGGGCTGAGCGATGTGCCCAAAGGCACCCAGTTCGTGGTCGATCTGGGCGGCGGCCAGTTGGCGGTCGCCACTGTTATCCGCACCAATGGCGATACGCAGGGGCTGGAATTTGAACAGTCGCTGGTCGATGATGGCTCTGGCGGATTGTGCACCCGCAACCGGGTGAGCCCCTATGCGCTGGCTTCTGCCGGGACACCGCTCGCTGCGCTGTCACAGGGCAATTACAACGCGATGCAGGGCGGATTGTTAGGGCAGGGCGCGGGCAGCATCCCGCAATTCGGCTATGCGGCGCCGACCCGGCACGATGCCGCCTGACGTATCAGCGGGAAACCCGGCATAGTTGCAATTTTCTCGAATGACAGCGCCAGAACGCGACGCTAAACGCGCTTTCAAATGACAGAACTTTCCAAAATTCGCAATTTCAGCATAATCGCGCATATTGACCACGGCAAATCTACGCTTGCCGACCGGCTGATCCAGTTCACCGGGGGGCTGACCGACCGCGAGATGTCCGAGCAGGTGCTCGACAATATGGACATCGAGAAAGAGCGCGGCATCACCATCAAGGCGCAGACCGTCCGGCTCAATTACACCGCCAAGGACGGCGAGACCTATCAGCTCAACCTGATGGACACCCCCGGCCACGTCGACTTCGCCTACGAAGTCTCGCGCAGCCTCGCTGCCTGCGAAGGCGCGCTGCTGGTGGTGGATGCGGCGCAAGGGGTCGAGGCGCAGACCCTCGCCAATGTCTATCAGTCGATCGAGCACGACCACGAAATCGTCCCCGTCATCAACAAGATCGACCTGCCCGCCGCCGAACCCGAAAAGGTCCGCGCCGAAATCGAAGACATCATCGGCCTCGACGCCTCCGAAGCGGTGCTCGCCAGCGCCAAATCGGGCATCGGGATCGAAGCCGTGCTCGAAGCGGTGGTCAACAAGATCCCCCCCCCGAAAGGCGACCGCAATCAGCCATTGAAAGCCTCGCTGGTGGACAGCTGGTATGACCCTTACCTCGGCGTCGTCATTCTGGTGCGCGTCATCGAAGGCGTGCTGCACAAGGGGCTGAGCATCAAGTTCATGCAGGGCGGCACACAGCATCTGGTCGACCGGGTCGGCTGCTTCACCCCCAAACGCACCGATCTGGCGGAGCTTGGCCCCGGCGAAATCGGCTTCATCACCGCGCAGATCAAGGAAGTCGAACAGGCCCGCGTCGGCGACACCATCACCACGGTGAAAAACGGCGCGGCAGAGGCGCTGCCCGGCTATAAGGAAGTGCAGCCGGTGGTGTTCTGCGGGCTGTTCCCGGTCGATGCCGCCGAATTCGAAAAACTGCGCGAAAGCATCGGCAAGCTGCGGCTCAACGATGCCAGTTTCACCTATGAGATGGAATCGTCTGCCGCATTGGGCTTTGGGTTTCGCGCCGGCTTTCTCGGCCTGCTCCATCTGGAGATTATTCAGGAACGGCTGAGCCGCGAATATGATCTCGACCTCATCACCACCGCGCCGTCGGTCGTTTACCGCCTGCAATTGTCCAAGTCCAAGACCGAGGACGCGCGCGAGATGCTGATCCACAATCCGGCCGATTGGCCCGATGTCAACCGCATCGCCGTGATCGAGGAACCGTGGATCAAGGCGGTGATCTACACACCCGACGAATATCTCGGCAGCATCCTGAAACTGTGTCAGGACCGGCGCGGGGTACAGACCGACCTCACCTATGTCGGCGGGCGCGCGCAGGTGACCTATGAATTGCCGCTCAACGAGGTCGTGTTCGATTTCTACGACCGGCTGAAAAGCATCAGCCGCGGCTATGCCAGCTTCGATTACGAACAGATCGGCCTGCGCGAAGGGGATCTGGTGAAGATGAACATCCTCGTCAATGCTGAGCCGGTCGATGCGCTGTCACTGATCGTGCATGCCGGTGTCGCGGAGGAACGCGGGCGCGGCATGTGCGAGCGGCTGAAAGACCTGATCCCGCGCCATCTGTTCAAAATCCCCGTGCAAGCCGCGATCGGCGGCAAGATCATCGCCCGCGAAACCATCGCCGCGATGCGCAAGGACGTGACCGCCAAATGTTACGGCGGGGATATTTCCCGGAAGAAAAAACTGCTGGAAAAGCAGAAAAAGGGCAAGGCGCGGATGCGCGAATATGGCAATGTGAGCATCCCGCAGGAGGCGTTCATCGCGGCGCTGCGGATGGGCGAGGAATAAGGCGCCCTCCTGCTTGACCCCGGTGATTCATCCGCACCCAAACACCCCATCTGGCCCCGCGCCGGACAAATTACAGAGATCAACACACCCTATGGCTGGCTTTAAAGAACCGAGTTTTCAGGAACGCACCGCGCTGGCGCAAAAGGCCCGCGCGAAGGCGCTGAAGAAACTCGCCGCAAGACCGCAGATGGACGAGGCGGAAGTCGCCCGGCGCAAAGCCGCGCAGGAAGCCCGCGCCGCCGCCGCAGCCGAGAAAAGCGCCGCTCGCAAGGCTGCCATCGAACAGGCCAAGGCAGATAAGCAAGCGGCTGCCGAAGTCGCTGCCGAAGCCGCCGCGCAAGCCGCCGCACAATCCACCCCGACCGAAGCCGAACTGAAGGCCGAGCGCGATGCGAAGTACGCGGCGCGAAAAGCGCGTAAGAAGTAGGCGGGCGGTGATTGGTTAAACCCTTTGCGGGGTGCTGGAAGAGCACGCAAGGCTGATCCCTGACTGCCATTGTTTTCACGCAAAGACGCAAAGATGGCAGCGCTCAAAGCCAAGAGGGATTTCACGCAGTGTCCGCAGAGAATATAGCCCGAAGAGGCCACCGAGCGATGTCGTTTCTTCCCTTGTGGGCATAGGACTGGGGCCATTTTCAAATAAGCTGCAATCTGATCGGCATATACTTGCAAAGACTTGTCGCTGGGTTGTGGATGCATGAGAATTGCGTAGGGCAACTGCCTGATTTTTGCCTCGCGTCACAGTCACGGATTTGCAATATTAATCAATGGGGTGACATCGCGTTAGTTGGTCGCTTATAAACTCGCGACTCATACCATTCGGGGGCACCGACCGTGATGACAAGAATATTGGCCGCATTTGCGGCAATGCTTATTTGCGTGACAGCTTTTGGCGCAGCGCCCGCAGCGGCGCAGGACAGCAGGCCGGTCGTCGGCATAGCTGAAATGCAGGACCTGACCGGCGGCAATCAATCAGATAATTTTATTGCCATGCTAGAAACGGCGATCATTGGCAGCGGCAAGTTTCGCATCATCGAACGCGCGCGGCTTGCCACGCTGCTGTCCGAACAAGGGCTGGCAAGAGGCGGGATCACCACCACCAATCGCCCCGGTCAGACTGGGGGGTTTGAAGGTGTCGATTACCTGATTTACGGCACGATTTCGTCTATCTCAGCGGTCAATCGCTCCAATCTCGGCGACACGATGCTGCGCGGAATTTTGGGCGGAAGCCGGCAGCAGACCGCCGAATGTTACAATACACGCGTGCGGATGGAAGCGGATATCCGGATCACCGATACCAACACTGGCGAAGTGCGCTATGCCACCCGCATCAGCGAGGAACAGGATTCCGCCACTGTGTGCGGCGGCGGATCGCAGATTGACAGCGCGGCGTTGCTGCGCGCCTCTGCGGATAAGATCGCGACCGGTCTGGTAACCGCAATTTTCCCGATCCAGGTGGCTGCGGTGCAGGGCGATGGCACGGTCATCCTCAATTTCGGTGAAGGCGCAGTCAGGCGCGGTGATTTCCTGATGATCTTTGGCGAATCGATGGAAATTCCCGATCCATCGGGCACTGGCACGATCAAAATCGATGGCGAGCAATATGGCGCTATTCAGGTGACCGATGTGCAGACCGCATTTTCGCGGGCGGTTCCGGTTACGGCGTTTTCGGTGCCCCTGTCAGTTGGCGCGATTGCTCGCCCGACAGAGAAGGAAACGGTTGATGCCATGCAGCGTGAACAGCGGCGGCGGCGCTAGGTTGTAATACAAATAGGGACACAGCTTCGACAAAAGGTAGAGGGTCTATGCGGCACGTATGTTCAGCTTTTGCGTTGGCAACGGCAGTTATGCTTGGGTCAGCATCAGGGGTTCAGGCGCAAGGTCCGTTTGCCGTAAATGTTGGATCGGTCACTTCAACTCAGTCCTGCACATCCTATCGCAATTACGAAGGAAGCCGGCTCGAATATAGCGAGGCGCAATACGCCCGCTGGTGGGGCGCGGCGGCGGCGCGGCGGTATTATGCGGCGCATACGACATGGCGCAGCTATGTTGTGACCGATTGCCAAAGCAATTTTCAGAATTTGCGCAACACGCTCGAAGCTGCGCTGGCCTCTTCTGGGCGGCTGACCACTGGTCGCGGGGGGTATACGCTCAACGTAACCATTTCCGCAATTGGCGAGACCCCGCCCGCGCAAGGCCAGCCGGTGCAGGGCGAAAACGCATATCAGACCAGTTGGGGCACTGCCACTGTTACGGCGTCGTTCACGCTTGTTGATGCGCGCGGCGCCAGCGTCGATGGCGGCGTTCTGACAAAGCGGATCGAGATGTCGCGCACTCTGGATACCGCCAATCTGCGCGTTCAGACAGCCGAACCGGGAGCGTCGGTCTATGATCTGATGCAAAACGAAGTTGCGCTGAGCATTGCCCGCGATGTTGCCTTTGCCATTGATCCTCTGCGCGTAACTGCGATTGATGGCGATATGATCGAGGTTAACTATGGCCGCCCGCTGCTGGAATTGGGGGACCGGCTGGATGTTAAACAGACCGGCAGGCTGGGTGCACTGCGTTACCGCGTGATTTCAGCAGGCGAAAACGATGCGGTGGCCGAAATTGACGGAGACAATGATACGTTCGACGTCCAACTGGGCAATGAAGTGACCTTCATCGAAAAAGACAGCGACGCCGCAAATGGCCGCCGCTTGCCGCGCAGGCGATTGCCATAGGGTGTCCGGGGTCACCCATTTTCCTACATAGTTGCTGTAGTCTATGGTGAAGGGAATGACTGACTTCGTCTCCTTCTTTGGCTATTGGTTAGGCGCCAAATTGATCGCTTCTGCCGACCACCTGGGGGCATTTGTGACTGGATTGATTTCTGGCTCTGGACAGTGTGTCAGGTGTGTCAGGAGGCTCCGCGAGGTGCTTGAGTGCGGCGCACGGCTGGCAACGAATCGAGCCCCGCCGCAAGTCTGGCAGCAATCTCCCCAAATGCGTGCAAGGCTTCACTTGGCGTTCACCCGCGTGCTGGCTATACGCAGCGGCATGAACCAGACACTCCGCACCCGTATCAGCCGCGCCGTCCTGCTGGGCGCTGCCTTTGCCGTCACCACCGCCTGCGCGGGCGGGGGCTCCGCCGATGAAGACGTCGCCTATGTCGCGCGCGATGTCGAATCGCTCTATGCCGAGGCGCAGCGGCGGCTCGACCGGGGGAACACCGCGCTCGCCGCGGCGCTTTTTGACGAGGTGGAGCGTCAGCACCCCTATTCGCCATGGGCTCGCCGCGCGCAGTTGATGAGCGCGTTCAGCTATTACATCGCGCGCGATTACAACAAGGCTATCCAGAATTCGCAGCGGTTCCTGTCGATCCATCCGGGTAACAAGGACGCGCCCTATGCCTATTACCTGATCGCGCTGTCCTATTACGAACAGATCAGCGACGTGAACCGCGATCAGTCGATCACCGAACAGGCGCAGACTGCCTTGCGTGAGGTCAACCGGCGCTTTCCGCAGACCGAATATGCCGCCGATGCGCGGCTTAAGCTGGACCTTGTTTCCGATCACCTTGCGGGCAAGGAGATGGAGATTGGGCGACATTACCAACGCTCGGGCCAATGGCTGGCGGCGGCGCTGCGGTTCCGCAATGTGGTAGAGACCTTTGAAACCACCAGCCACACGCCCGAAGCGCTGTATCGCCTCACCGAAAGCAGCCTGGCGCTGGGCCTGCGCGAAGAAGGCGTGAAATACGCCGCGGTGCTGGGCGCGAACTATCCGGGCAATGAATGGTATGAAAAAGCCTATGAACTGGTCGGCGATCACGCCAGCGACGTCACCCCCGGATAAGCGCTGCGCATAGGATGACGCGGGCGCGCGATTGGGATAGTGACTAGCGCCTATGCTGACCCGCCTGTCGATCCGCAACATTGTCCTTATCGAGGCGCTCGATCTCGATTTCGGGCGCGGGCTGGGCGTGCTGACCGGGGAGACCGGGGCGGGCAAGTCGATCCTGCTCGACGCGCTGGGACTGGTGCTGGGCGACCGCGCCGAAACGTCGCTGGTGCGCGCCGGGGCCGACAAGGCAAACGTCACGGCGAGCTTTGAATTTGCCGCATTGCCCGGCGTGATCGCGGCAGCGCTGGACGATGCGGAGCTGACGATTGAGCCGGGTGAGCCGTTGATGATCCGTCGGCAAGTCAAGGCCGACGGCGGGTCCAAGGCCTTTGTCAATGATCAACCCGTCAGCGCCGGATTGCTGCGCCAACTCGCACCTGCGCTGGTGGAATTGCACGGCCAGCATGATGATCGCGGCCTCGTCAACCCACGCGGGCACCGGATGCTGCTCGATCGCTATGCCGGGGTGGATCTTGGCGCGCTTGAGCGGCGCTGGGCAAGCTGGGCCAAGGCCGAGGCGCAGCTCGCCGAAGCGCGCGCGAGCGTTGAGCAGGCAAAACTCGATCAGGATCTGCTGATCGCGCATCTTGCCGAACTGACCACGCTCGAGCCGGTCGCGGGCGAGGAAGCGCGGCTCGCCGCGCAGCGCAGCGACATGCAAAAGGGCGAGCGGCTGGCAGGCGAACTCGAAGACCTGCGCCATATCTGGGAGGGGTCAGACTCGCCGCTCGCCTCGCTTCGGGTGGCGGCGCGCAAGCTGGACCGGATCGCAGGCGAACACCCGCTGTTGACCGAAGCGCTCGCCGCGCTGGATCGCGCTGTGATCGAGGCGGGCGAGGCGGAGGAGAAGCTGGAGAAAGCCGCCGAGGCGCTGATCCACGATCCCGCGGCGCTGGACGCCGCAGAAACGCGATTGTTCGAACTGCGCGCGCTCGCCCGCAAACATCGCTGCGAGGTCGATCACCTCCCCGATCTGATGCGCGAAATGCGCGCCCGCCTTGATTCGATCGAAGGCGGCGAGGCGCAGCTCGACGCGCTGGAGGCAGCGGCGAAGGAAGCGCGCGCCGCCTATGTGGCGGCAGCGGAAAAGGCATCCGAACAGCGGCTGAAAGCAGCCAAGGCGCTGGACAAGGCAGTGGCGGCGGAGCTGGCCCCGCTGAAACTCGACGCCGCGCGGTTCCTGACCGCCATCGGCCGTCTGCCAGAGGACAAATGGGGCGCGCAGGGCATGGACGCCGCCGAATTCCTGATCTCGACCAACCCCGGCGCGGATTTTGCGCCGCTGAACAAGATCGCCAGCGGCGGCGAACTCTCGCGCTTTATCCTCGCGCTGAAGGTCGCGCTCGCGGAAAAGGGCGGGGCGGCGACGATCATCTTTGACGAGATCGACCGCGGCGTGGGCGGGGCGGTGGCCAGCGCTATTGGTGAGCGGCTGGCGAGGCTTGCGGCGGATGAAGGGCAATTACTGGCCGTGACACACAGCCCGCAGGTCGCCGCGCGCGGCGGCACGCACTACCTGATCGCCAAGGCGTCAAGCGGCACGGTGACGCGCACCAGCGTGATGCTGCTCGATGCCGGGGGTCGGAGGCAAGAGATCGCTCGGATGCTGTCGGGCGCGGAGGTTACACCTGAGGCACGGGCGCAGGCGGATCGGTTGCTGGAGGGGGTGTGATGGATGCGCGCGGGCTGACGATGCTGGCCGCAACTTCGGGCCTCGTCGCAGGGGCGGTCTGGCTTTCGGAAACGTTGGACCGAAAGCCGGAGGTTACCGAATCCACTGCCGCCGCGATCAGGGCAGAGCTTTCGTTCTTTGTCGAATTTATTGAAGACCCGGTTGAACGGGAAGCCCTCAGTGATAAGCCGGTACCACTCTGCATTGGCTCCAGTGCGCCGCTGGATTTCGACCTGCTTGAAGACCGCCTTGCACGGAGCTTCCTGCGCCCCGTTCCCATTATCGGTTGCAGACGCAGGACGGTAGAGGGCGACTTCGGCATGTTTGGCGCGATGACCTACTGGTTCGACGAGACAGGCGAGGAGGCCGGGCAGCTGAGGATTAAGGCTGTCAATTGTCCGACTGTGCGGCGCTGTATTGTCGATATCGATTCAGTTGGGGCCGGCATGCGCTACGAAGTGGAACGAACAGGCGACAACTGGACCGTCACCGGACAGGAAACCCGCTGGATCGTGTGATTTGCGCTAATTACTGACCAATCCCGGCCGCCAGCTGCTAAGCCGGCAGCCGGGAAAGATTGGTTCGGCTTACTCTGCGCCGTACCACTGGCCGGTGCCGCGCGACTCGGTCTGGGAATACCATTCCATCGTCAGCGAGCCGCGACGCCCTGCTGTGTCTCCGGTCTTGCCCTGAAGCCCGCCGACGCAGCCGAGCGGGGTTTCCGGCCCGGGCGCACCCAGATAATTGCACCCATAGATCAGCGATGCAGATCCGCTGGGATCTGTGGCGGTGCAGCTCATATGGATCGGAAACAGGCTGTTGTCGGGCTGTTGCATGCCGACACAGCGCACTTTGCCCTGTTGCACCGTACCATCGGCATAAGTGGTGGTGTAAGCGCCGTCGACGACTGCGCCGCCGCCGCCGCGCTGACCGTCAGGCCCGGTCATTCCACCAATCGTTTCAACGGGTTGCCAAACAACATCATACGTGAAGCTTTGCCCAACAGCAGCCCCACCAAATGCAAATGAAATCGCACCAAATGCAACAATTGTCCTAAGTTTCATAATTATGCACCTCCCCCAATGTAAGAATATTACAATATTCAAACAGACTCGTTGGTCTTTTGCGCCCCCGACACATTTTCATCATAGATTTACGCAAACGGCAAGTAAGTATGATTAAATGTATGATTTAATTACATCATTGCGCTGCGATGATGCCGTGCTTGCCTGCGCAGGTTGGAAAGGGAATTGCTTCATAAATCGCCCACACAGGGCCGGTGCGGCACTTTTCGTGCCGAATTTGTTAGGGCATAGACAGGCCAAAGGAAGCCGATCTGATGCCGCCGAGCCAAAGCGTTGAACTCTCCGAAGCCGATGCCGCGAACGAACTCATGCGCCTCGCGAAGGTCATCGCGCGTCACGACCGGCTGTATCACGCAGAAGATGCGCCCGAGATCACGGACGCTGAATATGACGCGCTGGTCCGCCGCAACCGCGAGCTGGAAGAGGCGTTTCCGCATCTGATCCGCGCGGATTCACCCTCGCAAAAAGTTGGCCACGAGATTTCCGCCTCGCCGCTGAGCAAGGTGACGCATGAGCTCCGCATGATGAGCCTCGACAATGCGTTTAATCGGGAGGAGGTGGAGGACTGGGTGGCGCGGGTTCGGCGTTATCTCAACCTGGACGATGGCGACCCGGTCGCGATCACCGCCGAGGACAAGATTGACGGGCTGTCATGCTCGCTGCGGTATGAACATGGCGCGCTGGTGCGCGCTGCGACGCGCGGCGACGGGCAGGTTGGAGAGGATGTTACGCCGAATGCCCGTCATATCGCCGATATTCCGCAAAACCTGCCTGCCGGAGTTCCCGATGTCTTCGAGGTGCGCGGCGAGGTCTATATGTCGCGCGCCGATTTCGCCGCCTTGAACGCGGCGCAGGCAGAGGCGGGGGGTAAACTCTTCGCCAATCCGCGCAACGCCGCCGCCGGTTCGCTGCGGCAAAAAGATGCGATTGTCACCGCGCGGCGCCCGCTCAAATTCTGGGCCTATGGCTGGGGTGCCGCGTCGATAGTTCCTTGCGATACGCAGCACGCTATGATGCGCTTGATCGAAGGCTGGGGCTTCCCGCTTTCACCCTTCCTGACGTTGACGGATAGCGTCGATGCGATGATCGCGCATTATCAGGAAATCGGGCGGCAGCGGCCCGACCTGCCCTATGAAATCGACGGAGTGGTCTACAAGGTTGACCGGCTCGATTATCAGCAGCGCTTGGGCTTTGTGGCCAAGGCACCGCGCTGGGCACTGGCGCATAAATTCCCCGCGGAGCGCGCCGAGACGGTGCTGCAAGGCATCGACATTCAGGTCGGGCGCACGGGCAAGCTGACCCCGGTGGGCAGGCTTGCCCCGGTGTTGGTTGGCGGGGTGACGGTCACCAATGTGACGCTGCACAACCGCGACGAGATCGTGCGGCTGGGCGTGCGGGTGGGCGACCGCTTGGTGATCCAGCGCGCGGGCGATGTGATCCCGCAGGTGGTCGAGAATTTGACGCGCGAAGCCAGCCGCGAGGCCTTTGCTTTCCCCGATCTTTGCCCCGAATGCGACAGCGAGGCGGTGGCGGAAGAA
Source organism: Qipengyuania sp. ASV99 (assembly GCF_047872805.1). Classification (NCBI taxonomy): domain Bacteria; kingdom Pseudomonadati; phylum Pseudomonadota; class Alphaproteobacteria; order Sphingomonadales; family Erythrobacteraceae; genus Qipengyuania; species Qipengyuania sp. ASV99. The sequence goes on from NZ_JBLQUK010000004.1 coordinate 129,665, forward strand.
GGCGAGGTCGATGTGCGCTGTACCGGCGGCCTGATCTGCCCCGCGCAACGCACCCAGCGCCTTGAACATTTCGTCAGCCGCAAGGCGCTTGATATAGACGGCTTCGGGTCAGAGCGCGTCGAAAAGCTGTTTAAGGAGGGTCTGGTCAAGACTCCTGCCGACATTTTCCGCTTACACCAGCATCGAGACACGTTGCTAAGCTGGAAAGGCTGGGGGTCGAAGTTGAGAGAAGCCGACAAAGCTAATGGCGATACTTCCGTCGATAAGCTGTTGGCAGCAATCGAGCAAAGGCGGCGCCCCGACGCCTCACGCCTGCTCTTCGGCATAGGCATTCGCCACGTCGGAGAAGTTACAGCTAGAGATCTGATGAAATCGATTGGCGAAATCAAGAAACTTCCGCAAATTGCAGAGAAGGCATATAATTTTCTGAAATCCCTGGCGCCCAACGATTTTGAGACAAAAGCTGCCCTTGAAGAAAAAAAGAAATCAGGACTTTTCGAAATCGTTGGTGCAAATGGTATGGAAGCTGTTGTTTTTTCGCTTCATGATTTTTTTCACGAGTCGCATAATCGAGAAGTGTGGGATGACATTCTTTCTGAGGTTTCTCCTCCTTACTTCGAGTTTCATACGACGGAGAGTTCGGTATCGGGCAAGACTGTCGTGTTCACTGGTAACCTCAAGTCAATGAGTCGAGATGAAGCGAAAGCTCAGGCGGAAAAGTTGGGGGCAAAACCAACCGGCACGATTAGCGCGAAGACCGACTTGCTTGTTGCGGGGCCGGGTGCAGGATCAAAATTGAAGAAGGCCGAGGCATTTGGCATTGAGATCATCGATGAAGACGCGTGGCTAAGAATCGTATTGGAGGCGGAAAGTGGCGAAGAATGACCAAGTCTTAAATACACTCGGCCGTGATCGTATCTCGTCTCGTCAAGTAGATGAACTGATTGGGTTGGCTAGAGGAGTCTGCGCGGACGGCATAATTAACGAGAGAGAGGCAGAGTTTCTAATGAGCTGGTTGGCTGCCAATGCGAGCGTTTCAGATCAGCCCCTTATCGGCTCGCTTTACAAGCGCATCTCAGAGATGCTTTCCGATGGCGAGCTTGATGTAGATGAACAGACTGAGCTCCTTGAAACTCTTGGCGGTCTAACTGGTGGCAGAGTAGAACTTGGCGAAGTCCTGAAGGCAACGACATTACCGATATGTAGGCCTCCTCCGATCCTTGCATTTAGCGACCAGAAGTACTGTTTCACTGGGACCTTTGCCTTCGGTCAAAGGAAGCAATGTGAAGCGGCAATAATTGAACGGGGTGGTTCAGCTGGGTCTTTAACAATGAAGACGAACGTTCTTGTTATTGGTGAGTATGCAACCGAATCTTGGAAACACTCATCAATGGGCAACAAGATATTGAAAGCAGTTGAAATGCGCGATCAGGGATTTTCTATCTCGATCGTGGATGAGCAACACTGGCGTCAGTTTTTGTGATCACGTTTGATTATGATATTTGACGACCTTGCGCCCCAAGCGCTCCGTATCGCCGCGCTGCTCTGCGCACGGGGTGAAAAGCTCGCGGTGGCCGACGGGGCTACCGGCGGACTGATCGCGGCGAGCCTGTTGACCGTTCCCGGCGCGCTCGATTTCTTTGTCGGGGGCGGGGTGGTCTATTCCTTCCGCGCGCGCGACGTGCTGTTCGATCTGCCGCGCGAAGCCTACAAGGGGATGCGCGGGGCGAGCGAGGATTATGCCCTGCTGCAAGCCCGTGCGATCCGTGACAATTTCCATGCCGATTGGGGGCTGGCGGAAAGCGGATCGGTGGGGGGATCGTCGCATCCCTCGGGCGCGCCAGCCGGGCGGAGCGTGGCGGCGTTAGCCGGGCCGGGCGCGGAACTGACCCACATGATCGAAACCGGCAGCGATGATCGGATCGACAACATGGCCGCCTTTACCCGCAACGCGCTGAACCTGCTGGAGAACACCCTATCCGCCTGAGAAATCGGGCAACCACTTCATCACTCCGCCGGGGAAGGGCGTCCACCATGCCGTTATGACTCCGGCACGCGCCAATTGATCGCTGGTCCATTGGTTGCAGGTGTTGCCGATGTGATAGGTGCCGCGCACGGTGTAGAACACGTCATGCGCGGCGTATCCGGGCAGGACCTCGCGCCGCTCACCCTCCACCAATTGCGCGCGCACCGTTTCAACCAGCATGCGGTATTCCTCCGGGCGCAGACGCAGCACGCGGTAATCGTCGGAGGGTGCAGGCCGCACGTAATGGGCGATATGCAGCACCGCTTCGCCGCCGGTCATGGCACGGATGGCGGTGAGCGGGTTCAGATCCCACCAGGTCGGGGTTTCGAGGAAGAAGGCGCGTTCCCCCCAGCTTACCGCGACATGGGTGTAGGGGCGGTCCCGCGCGGCAATATCGCTGACGGGAAAGACCGTACGCCAGTCCATCTCGGGTGTGATCAGTGGCATGACTATTTCGGTGTGGACCCCGTTTGATCCGACCATGATTTCCACCGTACGCCCTTCTCCGGGCTCAGGTTCGACCCAGTCCGAATTGCGCGGCAGCGATGAACCGATCCACCCGCTCAGCGCGAACAGCAGGATCGCCGACCCAAAAACGATCCCCGACCAGCGAAGCAGCCGAAAAGCCTTAACCCGCACGGCCCAATCCCGTGCGCCGTCGCCGCAGCCACAGGATCGCCCAATCGCCGCGCTGAAGCCGCCCGACCATGCGGAAACCGGCGCGCTTCATCGCCCTCCGCACCGCCGCTTCCTGCTCTCCAGCGAGCAATCCCGCGAGCAACAGGCTGCCCCCCGGCACCACCGCCTTGCCAAAATCGGGCGCGAGGCTGACCAGCGGCCCGGCGAGAATGTTGGCGATCAGCAGATCATACGGTCCGCGCAAGGCAATCAGCGGATGCGCCATTCCGTCCGCCACCACCATCACCGCCTCTCCCGGTCGTTGGCCGAGCGCGATGCCGTTCATCGCAGCATTGTCCTCCACCACCGGCGCGCAGACGTGATCAATATCGGTCAGCGTCACACAGGCGCGCGGCCACAGCGCCAGGGCGGCAAAGCCGAGCAGGCCGGTACCGGTGCCAATATCGGCGACATGGCGCGCGGTGACCCCGCGATCCTTCATATAGCCGAGCATCTCAAGGCATCCGGCGGTGGTGCGGTGCTGTCCGGTTCCGAACGCCTGACTGGCTGGAATGATGAAGTCAATCAGCGCCGGATCGGCGGAAAAATCGGGCGTATGGACGTGGAACCGCCCGGCACGGATCGGCGGCGCATTTTGCTGGCTTAGCGTGACCCAATCCTCATCGGGCAATTTTTCAATCGTGATTTTCGGAGTCTCGCCTGCAAACAGCCCGGCCAGCGCGGCTTTTTGCGGCTTGCCCGGCTTATGCGGATACCAGCCTTCGAGCACCCATTCCTCAGGCCGATCCTCCGCCACTTCGCGGCCCGCTATCACAAGGTCGAAATCCCATTCGTCCAATTCGTCATGCGCCAGCAGCGCGGCCTGCACCACGGGCTTGGGCGCGAAGGCTGAAAGTTTCCAGCTGGTTGTCATTTCATCACCCGTCATTCCCGCGAAGGCGGGAATCCAGCTTTTTCAAACCAGATTGTCGAACCGATCCGTCCAATTGGGGTTCTGCTCCTCGATCAGTTTGATCTTCCAACCGCGATTCCATTTCTTCAGTTGCTTCTCGCGAATGACCGCGTTCTGGATACTATCATGTGCTCGGCAAAGACGAGCATGGTGCAACCGTATTTGGCGGCGAATTCGGAACCTTCGCCATTGCGGTGCTGCATTGTCCTGTGCGGCAAGGACGAGGTGACGCCAGTATAGATTGTGCCGCGATAGCGGTTGGCCATGATGTAAACCCAGCCGCCTTTTGTCATTGGTTCTGAAAGGAGCTGGATTCCCGCCTACGCGGGAATGACGGGCGGATAAGGAATGACGCATTAACGAACATAGCTGGCCCCATTGGCGTCGATCACCGCGCCGGTCATGCTGGCCGGGGCGTCCAGCGCGCAAAAGGTGATGATGCGCGCGATTTCCTGCGGCGTGGCGACTCGGCCCAGCGGAATGTCGGTGAGCAGGGCGGGGCCGCCCCGGCTTTGCAGATAATCGCCCGCCATCGCCGTATCGGTAAATCCGGGGGTGATGGCAAAGCTTAGAATACCCTCGGCGGCATAGGCGCGGGCGATGGTTTTGTGCATCGCCACCATCCCGCCCTTGGCCGCAGCATAATGCCAATGCGCGGGCGAATCGCCGCGATAGGCGGCGCGGCTGGCGACATGCACCAACCGCCCGCGCACCCCGTCATCATCCGCTAACCGCGCCTGCCAGTGACGCACCGCAAACCGGCTGAGCTGGGCGGCGGAGGTGAGGTTGATTCGCAGCGTGTCCTCCCACGCATCCAGCCATTCAATGTCGGAGCGATCAAGCCGGTTGGCCTCGAACAGGCCGGCGTTGTTGACCACCGCAGCAATGTCGCCGCCGCTGCGGTCGAGCGCTTCCTCCCACAGCAATTTGGCGGCCAACGGATCGGAAAAATCGGCCGGAACCGGCGCGTGGTCGGAATTATCGGCGGAGGCGCGCGAGCGGTGCCCGATCACTTTGACGCCGCGCGCGGCGAGCGCTGCATGGGCCGCCGCGCCGATCCCGCGGCTCGATCCGGTGAGGAGAATGTAAGTCATGCAACCCAGTATCGAAAACTTTGCAAGAGAAGTCGAGCGCGTCGCGCTTGCCTCTGCCGCACACTGCGCTAAGTGTGCGTCGGGGGCAATCAAGACAAATGGGACAATCATGAGCCAAAGACCGCTTTCTCCGCACCTCCAGATATGGCGGTGGGGACCGCACATGCTGATATCCATCCTGCACCGCGCCACGGGCGACGGCATGGCAATCGTCGGGCTGGGCGTGCTCGTCTGGTGGCTGGGCGCTTTGGCAAGCGGGCCGGAGGCCTATGAGACGTTTCTATGGGCAGCAAAATCGCCGCTCGGCTATCTGGTGCTGGTCGGGCTCAGCTGGGCGTTCTTCACCCATATGATGAGCGGGCTGCGGCACTTTGTCATGGACATCGGTGCCGGATACGAACTGGATACCAACCGGTTCTGGTCGATGGCCTCGCCGATTATCGCCATTGTGCTGACGATTGCCCTTTGGGCATTCATCCTGTTGCGCTGAGATAGGGAAAACAACGATGGGTAATGGAACCACTATCGGCAAAGTGCGCGGCCTCGGGTCGGCGCATCACGGCGCGCATCACTGGCTGACGCACCGGCTGACCGCGATCAGCAATCTCGTTTTGATGGTATGGCTGCTCGGCAGTTTTCTGATGCTGTCCGATTTCAGTTATATGTCGGTCATCGGCTGGCTTGCCAGACCGATTGCAGCGGTGCCGATGATCCTGTTGATCATCAGCCTATTCTCACACGCCCGCATGGGACTGACGGTGCTGATCGAGGATTACATCCACGAGCCGGGATCGAAATTTGCGATCCTTTCGGCGCTCAATCTTACCGCATTCGGCGCTGGCGCATTTGCAATATTCAGCGTCGCCAGCCTTGCATTTACAGGAGCCGCCTGATGGCAAATTCTGCCGCGAACACTGCCGCCCCTGGTTTGAAGGGCGCGTATAAGATTATCGATCACCTCTATGACGTGGTGGTCGTTGGTGCGGGCGGATCGGGGCTGCGCGCCACGACCGGCGCGGCTGAGGCAGGCCTTCGCACCGCCAACATCTCCAAGGTGTTCCCCACCCGATCGCACACGGTTGCCGCGCAAGGCGGAATCGCGGCGAGCCTGGGCAACAATTCGCCCGACCATTGGACCTGGCACATGTATGACACCGTCAAGGGGTCGGACTGGCTGGGCGATCAGGACGCGATCGAATACCTCGTGCGCGAAGCACCTCAGGCGGTCTACGAACTTGAACATGCAGGCGTGCCGTTCAGCCGCAACGAGGACGGTACAATCTATCAGCGCCCGTTCGGCGGTCACATGCAGAACATGGGTGCCGGCCCGCCCGTGCAGCGCACTTGCGCCGCCGCCGACCGCACCGGCCACGCCATGCTTCATGCCCTGTATCAACAGAGCCTGAAGTATGATGCAGATTTCTTCATCGAATATTTCGCGCTCGATCTGATCATGTCAGAGGTCGACGGGGTCAAGAAATGCGTCGGCGTGATGGCGATGTGCCTTGATGACGGGACGATCCACCGGTTCCGCGCGCAAAGCGTGGTGCTCGCCACGGGCGGCTATGGCCGCTGCTATTACACCGCGACATCGGCGCACACCTGCACCGGCGACGGCGGCGGCATGGTGCTGCGCGCTGGCCTGCCATTGCAGGACATGGAGTTTGTGCAGTTTCACCCGACCGGCATTTACGGTGCGGGCGTTCTGATTACCGAGGGCGCGCGCGGCGAGGGCGGCTATCTCACCAATTCCGAAGGTGAGCGGTTCATGGAACGCTATGCCCCCTCGGCCAAAGATCTCGCCAGCCGCGATGTCGTCAGCCGTTCGATGGCGCTGGAAATGCGCGAAGGGCGCGGGCACGGCGCAGAGGGCGACCACATTCACCTGCACCTCGATCACATCGATCCCAAGGTGCTGGCCGAACGCCTGCCGGGCATCACCGAAAGCGGCAAGATCTTTGCCGGCGTTGACCTGACGCGGCAGGCGCTGCCGGTGACCCCGACGGTGCATTACAACATGGGCGGCGTGCCCTGCAATTATCACGGCCAGGTCGTCACCATCGGCCCCGATGGCAATCCCGATGCGGTGGTTCCCGGGCTCTATGCCGTGGGCGAGGCCGCGTGCGTCTCGGTCCATGGGGCCAACCGGCTGGGCTCAAACTCGCTGATCGACCTTGTGGTGTTTGGCCGCGCGACCGGTCTGCATCTGAAAGACACATTGAAACCCGGCGCGAGCCAGCCTGAATTGCCCGCAGGCAGCGCCGATTTCGCGCTCAGCCGGGTCGATCACTTCCGCTATGCCAAGGGTGGTTCGCCCACCGCGGCGATCCGTTCGGACATGCAGAAAGCGATGCAGAAACACGCCGCTGTGTTCCGCGATACGGCGTTGATGGAGGAAGGCGTAAGGTTGCTGGCCGAACAGAACCTGCGGATGGCCGACATTCACGTCACCGACCAGTCGCTGATCTGGAACAGCGATCTGATCGAGACGCTGGAGCTCGACAATCTGATGAGCCAGGCCAATGTCACCATCGCCTCTGCCGCCAACCGCAAGGAAAGCCGCGGCGCCCACGCGCATGAGGATTTCCCTGATCGCAATGACGGTGAATGGATGAAGCACACCGTGGCATGGTTCGACGGCTGGGGCGGCGGCGCAGGCGGTTCGGGCAAGGGCGATATGAAGATCGATTACCGCCCGGTCCACGAATACACGCTGACCGAAGACGCGACCTATATTGAGCCGAAGGCGCGGGTTTATTGACATAGGGAAGATCGTACTTCCCAAATGGATCGGTTATGTCGTGCTGGCGTTTATCGCGGCGGGGCTAATCGGCCTCGTCTACAAGGGTGTAAGCGAGCGGTTTTTCCGGATCTATCTCGAAGAGGCCGGAGTGGTCGTTTTGGGAGAAGTGGTCGGCCACAGGCTCTATCGCTGCCGCGGCATCCGCTGCTCCGAAAGGACCGTGTTCGAAGGCGAGCATGGAAGCGAGGCTTTTGACGACTTTCTGCGTGACTGCCGACTAGGGCGGCAAAGTAACTGCCACACAGATCTGATCGTCCGGTTCTTGCTCGGCCGCAAAGCCTTTGAATTCGATGGACAGGTCAACAGGCGCGACTTTCGCGAGATCGGAGTAGGGGGCCGCGTCGCGGTGCTGGCGAGCCGCAGCCATCCCGAAAAATCGCTGTTGCGCGATCACAATCCCGAAGGTTTTTTGTTCTGGCTCGCGCTGACCTTGCTGGCTTTTTCAATTTTTTTTGCGGGGATAGTGATTTCGCCGCGTCAACCCCGCCGACGATATGCGCGGCCTTAAAGCTTATTCTTCTCCGTCGCCGTCGGGATCGTCTGGCATATCCTCCCGCTTGTGAACCACGCGCACGACGATCAAATCCGCTTCGCTGACTCGGTAAATCACCCGGTGTGAACGTGCGGGGAACTTTCGGTATTCCGAAGGCAATCCATCCACCCGGCCACCCATTTCGGGAAAATCTAGCAGTTTGTTCATGCAGTCATTGATTTCGCCAATATAAATGTCGGCTTGCTCGGTTCCCCACGCCTTTGCTGTGTAGGACCAGACATTCGCCAAGTCCCGAAGAGCCTCGGGACGGATGACCAAAGGCATCAAGCAGCGCCTTTATGCTTGGCGTGCATCTCTTGAAGGAATTGGTCGAGGTCAAAGGGCGCGGGATCGCCGCTTTCTTCGCCCTCTCGAATCAATTCGCGCAGGTTGGCAATCCGTCGGTCCCGCTCCTCAGCCCGCCTCAAGGCATCGCGGATGACCTCGCTGGCGGAGGCGAATTCGCCGGATTCGATCTTGGCCTGCAGGTATTTCTGATGCCGTTCGGTGAGCGAAACGCTGGTGTTCTTTCCCATGCCTCGAATGTTACCAATTTCTGGTAACGCGGGCAAGTCAGGCGATAGCAAACCCCTCAGGCCGCAGCCAATTCGCCATTGTCGTTATGCTCGCCCAGATTGCGGCTCAGGCGCTGGCCGAACAGGCCGCTGGCGAGGTCGCGTTTGCGCGGCTGCCCATCGGTGTCATTCGCGCGCTGTGATGGTGTAGTCATTGTCTGTCTCCTTCGTTTTGCGACCGAAGGTGGGTTCTTGTCTGCTCGTGTCCCGCCAGATACGCCCTTCGCAGCCCTGCTGATTGTATGGAACGGTCAGATTGGGAAGTATGTCGGATCGATACAATCGCACCGCGCGCCCTTGACCCGGGCGCGTCGGTCCATGAAACAGAGGCGATGCAAATGCGACCTCTTTTTCGTTTGATAGCGCTGGGTGTCGCTCTGTGCGCTGGTCTGGTTGGCGGGGGCATCATGGCGCAGGACAATCCTGCCGCACAGTCCAATCAGCCCGTCAATCATCCGCCCGAACACACCGCGCAATTCCCCAATCTGGGTGCCGGCGAAACGCGCGAGGAAGTGACTCAAAGCTTCGACAGCGCGCCGCAGCTTCAGCGCGGCATGCCCGCGCGCGAATTGCTAATGCAGCGGCGGCGGCTTGATCAGGCGCTCGGCGATCTCCAGCCTCAGCGCCCGGGTATTGTCGAAGCCTATGTCGTCACCATCGCGCTCGACAGTGACCCGGTGTTTGCACGCGAAGCGCGGGAAGCCGCGCGCGTGCTGGCGCGCCGTTATGATGCGGCCGGCAGGACGCTGGCGCTCGCCGGGCCGGACGGGATGCGCGACGATCTGCCGCAGGGCTCGATCGAGAGCCTGCTGGTTGCCCTCGCGCATCTGGCCGAGGTGATGGACACCGACGAGGATGCGCTGGTGCTCTACACCACCAGCCACGGCAACAAATTGGGGCTGGCGTATCATTACGGCGATACAGGATACGGTGTGTTGTCGCCCGCGCGATTGAAAGCGGTGCTCGAAGAACTGGGAATTGCGCGGCGCATCCTGATTATCAGCGCGTGCTATTCGGGCGTGTTCGTGCCTGATCTTGCGAGTGCGGATACTGCGATCCTCACCGCCGCCGCGTCAGAACGCACGTCATTCGGGTGTCAGCCAGAAAATGACTGGACCTTTTATGGCGACGCGCTGATCAACCGCGCGCTGCGGCAACCGGTCGCGCTGGAGGAAGCGGCGCGGCAAGCGGGACTTTCGCTGGCGGATTGGGAGATTAAGGCGCGGGTGCTTGCCTCCCTGCCGCAGGTCAGCATCGGGGCGGGCGCAAGGGAATGGCTGGCGCAGATTGAGGCACGGATGCCAAGGCAGGCAAGCGCTCCGGTGGGCCGTCCGGCGTTTGATCCGGCGCAGTTCAATCAGCCGGTGCCCGCCGCGCGGTGACGATCTCCACCGGCTGCGCCAGGATCTGGCCGCGCATCACCCCTTCGCCCTTGTCCGGATCGGCTGGCTGGGAATGGATAGCATAGACCACGTCCATCCCGTCGATGACATATCCGAACACGGCATAGCCGTTCTGCCACACAGGCTCGCTTGAGGCTGGATTGGCGTCCAGCCCGGTTTGGTCCTGCAACATGATCGAGAAATCGCCGTTCGCCGTTCCCGGATCGCCCATCGCCATCGACAGCGCGCCGTGCGTATGGCTGAGACCGGTTTCAGTGGTTGGCTCGTGCGGGATGCCGGGCAGGATGCGCTTGGGATCGAATTGCGTGCCGCCCTGAATCAGCCCGTTCGGTTGGGGTTCGCGGTTTAGCCGCATGGCGCGGTAGAACACCGTACCGTCGAACCGTCCCTCATCGACATAGCGCAGGAAATTCGCCGCAGTGATCGGCGCGCGTTCGGTTTCGATCCGCATGGTGATATCGCCGAGCGTGGTTTCCAGCCTCACGTCGACCGTATCGTAATCGACCACCGGCTCCGGCGCGACGGCCTCCACTGGCCGAACCGGAGCGACCGCTGCCTTGATCTCGAACTTCAACAGCAAGGTGCGCTGGCTCGATGAGAAATTGTTGTCCGAAACGATATAGAGATAGGTCTTGCCATATTGCTCGCGCAGGGCGAGCCCTTCGAAATTGTCGATGGTGATGCTGGGGTCAAAGGTGGCGATCACTCGCGGCTCCTCCGCGCGTCGCACCGCGAGGATTGCGGCGTGATTGCCGACCCCCGGCGTGTAGTCGCGCAGCAGGATATAGCAGGCACCATCGCTGGCGCAGGCCGCGTCGGTTGGCACCGGATTATAGGCGCCGATGGGGGCGGCGACGGCGATGTCGCGGTTCTGACCCCCTTCGATGCCGCGGCAGTTGGGGCGATCCTCGCCAACGAATTCCCCGCACAGGATCAGCGTGTCGCCCGTCATCACAAGTGTCTCGATCCCGTTGTTATCCGGCCCTGCAGAGACAATGCCCGAAAGGTCGGCGGGATATGCTTGTGCGGCGGAGGCCAAGTCGGCGGAATAGCGCCAGATACGATGATTTTGCTCGAACGCGATCAGCCAAGATCCGTCCGCCATGCGGGTAATCGCCTCGGCATCGGAATCCTCTTTACCTCTGAGCTTGCGCCCGCGTTCATCCAACAGCGGAGCAATCGTGATCGCGGTCAGATCGATCAGCCGGCCTTCAAATTCGTCGGGCTCCATCGTCAGCCAGCGCCCGTCGTCAATTACGGCGTAAAGGCGCCCGTCATGCCATTCGAGCCCGGAAATCCCGCCAATCTCCGCCTCGCCCGGTTCGATCACCAGCCCGCCGCGATAGATCAGCTCGCCGATTTCTTCCCTGTCCGGATCAGCCGGGTCGAGCATCACCGGCTGCGTCAGGGGAAAGATGTCTGCTTGCGCTACAATCGGCGCGGCCGGGGCGAACAGGGCGCCCATGGCAAGGGCGGCGGCAGTGAGGAGGGTTCTGCCCGTGCTTTTCCATGTCATTGGTCCAATGATATCGGCTGCCCGTAGAAGCGCAAGCCGGTGAACGCTCCGTTCATCCAGCGGCAATGTTTACAACCGTAATCGTTGTGACTACAGACGTAATCAAGCCAAGGGAGGACAGCTTGAGCAAGTCCGAAGAGCCGGGATCGCCAGATCGCCCAGAGCAACGCCCCGATGACCGTCCAGAGCGCATCAGCGACGCTGAACACGCGGTGATGGAGGTGTTGTGGGACCACGGCACTGCCAGCGCGGCGGATGTCTGCGCGGTGGTTTGCACCAAGCGCGGGTGGAGCCTCGCCACGGTCAAGACCCTGCTTTCGCGCCTCGTTCAGAAAAGCGCCATTGCCGCGCGTCCCGATGGCCGCCGGTTTCTTTATACGCCGCTGATCGCACGCGCAGACTATGTCGGCGGAGAATCGCGCCGTCTGGTCAACCGTTTGTTTGGCGGCAATGCAGCCAGTCTGGTTGCGCATCTCGCCGAAACCGAAGCGCTGAGCGAGGATGATCTCAATGAAATCGCGGCCCTGATGAAGGAGCTACGGCCATGAGCGGGCTTGGCACAGACGGCGCATTGTTGGGCGCATTGCCGCTATATCTGGCAGAAACGTTGATCTGGACAGGCGTGCTGATCGCCGCCGTGCTGTTCCTGCGCCGCCCGGTCGCGCGCTGGTTCGGGCCGCAAATTGCCTATGCGCTGTGGGCGATCCCGGCGCTACGGCTGATCCTGCCGCCGCTTGAACTGCCTGCGTGGATGGGTCCTGCCGATGCTGCGGCTACTGCGGCATCTGCATCCGGCAGCGGCACTGAAACGCAGATTTTGCCGATCCTCGACCCAGCCTTTCCAGTTGCGACACCAGATGGAACTGCGGGTGTAGAGGTGGCGGCGCCGGGGGCATCAGCGCCAATTACCCATGGGCTGATGTCTGAGTTGTGGCTGGATGCCGAAACCTTGATCGTTTTTGGCATGGCAGTCTGGCTGACCGGCGCCGCCGTTTTCCTGTTTCTGCGATTTTCCGCCTATTTCCGGCTGCGCGATGAGTTGCTGACGGATGCGCGCGATGTCGGGCGCGATGTTGGACGCGGCGGATCGGTCCGTCTGATCGAAACGCCGGGAACCCGTGCGCCGCTGGCGTTTGGAGTGTTCGACAAGGTCATCGCGCTGCCCATCGGTTTCATGGCGCAGCATGATCGGACCGCGCGCGACCTCGCGCTGGCGCATGAAATGGCGCATCATCGGGCGCGCGATTTGCTGATCAATGTGCTGGTCCAGCCGCTGTTCGCGCTGCATTGGTTCAATCCGCTCAGCCGCTATGGCTGGCTGGCGCTGCGCCGCGATCAGGAGGCGGCCTGCGATGCGCGGGTGATTGCCAGCCATCCGGCGGTCCTGCGCGAAGCCTATGCCAATCTGATCGTCAAATTTGCCGCTGCGCAAGCCGATCCTGCCCCGGATTACGCGCTGGCCGCGCCGATGGCGTGCCCGGTTCTGGGAGAGAAATCGATAATCCACCGTTTGAGGAGCCTGAAAATGAACAACACGACCCAAGGCCGCCGCATGGCTGGCCGACTGATGCTGGGCGCAGCGGTGATCGCTCTGCCGCTGACCGCCTCGATCAGTTACGCCGCCAGCGATGCTGTTGCCGATAATGTTCAGGCACCTGCCGCTCCGCCACCGCCCACTGCGCCAAACGCGCCCGCCGCTCCCCCCGCTCCGCCAGCGCCGCCGTCGGAATATGAGACTGAGGCGATCATCACCACCGATCCCGACACCGCTGCGGTAGGGGAGGGGACCCGCGAAGAACATGTTTTTATCTTTCACGCCGACGGGAATGACGAAGTTTCCTCTGCTCCGGCTGCCCCCGGTGATCCCCGAGTTGAACGCTTCGTGATCCGCGATGGTGAAAATTCTACCGATGAGCACGTCGAAGAAATCATGATCGAAATGCGCCGGGGACTGGCCGAAGCCGACCGCGCGATGGCGGAAATGCCCCAACGTTTGGAACAGGCGCTGGCCGAAGCGCGCAGCCGACGCGGCGAAGCCAGGGAAGGGCGCACCATCATCGAAATGTCTTGCGACAGGTCCAGCGATGAGGTCGCCACGACAACCGAAAACGCCGATGGCACGCGCACGGTGATGCTGTGTCAGACGCGGGTGATGGCGCAAGCTTTGCAAGGTCTGCGTCAGGCGCGCGAAGCAATTTCCCGCGCGCGCGATCTTGATGCTGCAACCCGCGGACGGATCCTGCGCGAACTGGATCAGCAGATTGATCAGTGGGAAGATGAGCACGGCTGATACGCCGCGCTCTTTTGTCACACGGCACCTGGTTTTCAGCGGTCGTCGAATCCAAGTCCGCGCGCGTCAGTTTCTGGGGCGGGCCGGGTATTCGCAGCCGCGCTGCTTTCCCATCCCTTTCAGAAATCCGCGCCGCACCATGCCCGCTGTGACCGCCAAGTTGAATTGGCGGCGGCGGTCATTCGCACCCGTCACCTCACGCACGATGCCGCGAAACGGGATGAATGAGCCGACCACGCTTTGCGCGATGCGCCCCTCGCTGATGCCGCGTTCTGTGTCTCCGGCAATGTCGAAATCCGCGCCCAGCGCGCTGTCGAGCAAGGCAATCTGCGCGACAATGGCGTTGCAATCGTCCAGTCCGTTGTCGGCATAGGGGTCCTGTGCCGCGAGCACCAGCACCTCGGGCAGATCGTCGCTGTCGATGTTGAAGTCTTCGAGCGGGGTGCGCGCAACATCCATCGCGTCGGGGTCGTCCTTGATCACTTGCGCCTGAAGCGGCGCGGCAAGGCAAAGGGCGGCGGCCGTGCAGGCCAGGATGGACCTAACCGGGGTTGAAATAGCTATCGCATACTGTGTCATCTGCGCTCTCCAATCCGCGCCGCAGCGCGTCCATGCGTTGCTGGCTGGTTCCGTGGGTGAAATTTTCCGGGTTGATGCGTTGCCCCGAACGGCTCATCAAAGTGTCATCGCCGATTGCGCTGGCGGCGCGCAGACCTTCTTCCATGTCGCCGGCTTCGATCAGGTTGCGGTTCTTGCCCGCCCACACCCCGGCGTAACAATCCGCCTGCAATTCCATCCGCACCTGCAAGGCATTGCCCTGACGCGGGTTTTGTTGTTGCAGGCTGCGCACCTGATTGGCCAATCCGGTCATGTTCTGGATATGGTGGCCATATTCATGCGCGATCACATACAGCCGCGCAAAATCGCCGCCGGTGCCGCTCATCTGAGCGAGCTGATCGTAAAATCCGGTGTCGATATAGATTCCCAGATCCGCTGGGCAGTAAAACGGGCCCGCCGCCGAAGTGGCGCTGCCGCAGCCTTGCGTGGCGACGCGGCCATCGCGGTAAAGGTCAAGAAACGGTTCTTCAAACGCAACCCCGGCGCGGGCGAACTCGGGCGACCATGTTTCATTGAGGCTGGTAAGCGCCGCGCAGGCCTCTGCGGAATAGGGCCCCATATTGCAGACTTGTTGTTCGGTCAGATCGCCCGTTCCTGCGTCCGGCGCGCTTTGCTGTTGCTGGATTCCGCCCAGCACCGCGACCGTCTGCGCCGGGTCAATGCCGAACGCAACCGCCCCGATCAGCGCAATGATCAGCGTGCCGCAGCCCACGCCGCCCGCCCGGCGCATCCCGCCGCCGCCACTTGAACGAACCTTGATCTTTGACGTATCAAACGGATTGAGCCGCATGCGAATATTCCCCTAAATCGCTGCCATAGGATGCCCGCCGTCTGCGCCAAACCGCGCTATTCGCTGGACACAGGATTTATGCGCGGCAAAAGCTGCGACACAGTTTCGGATAGACGTTTCATTGCAAGAGGTGAACCCAATGCTCAAGAAAAAGCGCGCTCTGGTGACGGGGTCGACCTCGGGCATCGGCTTGGCCATTGCCCGCGCGCTGCATGCCGAAGGGGCTGAAATTGTCCTCAATGGGCTTGGCGATCCCGATGAGATTGCTGCGCTGACCAACGAAATGAACGCCACCTTCAACGGTGCAAACTTGCTCGACCCTTCGGCGATTGCTGCGATGATGGAGGAAATTGGGCCAATCGATATCCTTGTGAACAACGCCGGGATGCAGTTCGTGTCGCCGGTAGAGGATTTCCCCACGGCAAAGTGGGACGCGATCATTGCGCTCAATCTGACCGCACCGTTTCACACGACTCGGCTGGCGGTGCCCGCGATGAAGCAAAAAGGATGGGGAAGGATCATCAACACTGCGTCGGCCCATTCGCTCACCGCATCGCCGTTCAAAAGCGCCTATAACGCCAGCAAGCACGGGATCGCTGGCTTTACCAAGACCATCGCGCTCGAACTGGCGCAGACCGGGGTCACGGCGAACTGCATCAGCCCCGGCTATGTCTGGACCCCGCTGATCGAGGGGCAGATCCCCGACACAATGGCGGCGCGCGGGCTCACCCGCGAACAGGTCATCAATGACGTGTTGCTCGCCAAACAGCCGACCAAGAAATTCGTCCAGCCCGAAGAGGTGGGCGCGCTGGCGGTGTTCCTGTGCCGCGAGGAAGCGGGCAATGTCACCGGTGCGAACTGGAGCATCGACGGGGGCTGGACCGCAGAATGAACGCATTGGGCCGCATCGTCTGCCTGGCCGCCGCCTGCGCCGCGCTATCGGCCTGCGCCAAGGCGCCGCTGGCGGTTGCTCCTGCACCCGAACGGACAGCGATTGCGGCCAGCCTGATGCGCGATATTGCGGTGCTATCCAGCGACGAATTTGGCGGCAGGATGCCCGGAACTGCGGGAGAGGAGCGGACGGTCGCCTTTCTTATCAATCACATGCAATCCGCCGGTCTGGTGTCGGGCACCAACGATCCGGGCAGCGCGTGGCGCGCGCCGGTGGAACTCGTCAGCAGCGCGCCGATTGCGGGCGAAATCGTGTTTGTCGATGGCGATGCACGGCAGCGAATTGAACCCGGCATGGCGGCTGCCTTTACCACTGCGCGGCGGTTGCTGGTTGAAAGCAGCCCGATGATTTTCGTCGGGTTCGATTCCAGCGAAG
The DNA here is from genome assembly GCF_047872805.1 of Qipengyuania sp. ASV99. Taxonomy (NCBI): domain Bacteria; kingdom Pseudomonadati; phylum Pseudomonadota; class Alphaproteobacteria; order Sphingomonadales; family Erythrobacteraceae; genus Qipengyuania; species Qipengyuania sp. ASV99. Next base: position 146,230 of record NZ_JBLQUK010000004.1, read on the forward strand.
TTGACCCCGAATCCATCGCGGGCAAAGTCGTCGTGATGCTGGGTGAGCCTGGCCAGAGCCCGCAGCGCCGCGCTGAATTGTTCAACGCCGATCCCGCCGCCATCATCACCGTGGTCGAAGACGAAGCGGCCATCGAAGGAGTGAACCGCGCCTTTGGGCGAGAGCGGCTGATCCTTCAAAGCGAAGATGAAAAGCGCCTGACCGCCTTTGTCACGCATTCCGCCATGCGCCTCGCCAATGGCGCGGATCATTGGGATGCTTTGGTCGAGGAAGCCGCCAAAGACAATTTTTCGCCCGGTCCGCTGCAACCGGCGGTTTCGATCAGCGCAATGTCGAACCGGCGCGAATTTGCCAGCTCCAATGTTTTGGGGCTGTTGCCTGGCGCGGTTCCGGGATCGGGAGCGGTGTTGTTGCTGGCGCATTGGGACCATCTGGGCGAGTGCGGAAACAGCGATGCTGGCGATGACGAAGGCACCGAAAATTCCGCAGATCAACCGCGCGACCTGATTTGCAACGGCGCGGTCGACAATGCCAGCGGGATTGCCGTCATGCTCGAATTGACACGGCGGCTGGCAGCTTCCGGTCCGCATGACCGCGACATCTATGTGCTGGCCACCACCGCCGAGGAATCGGGGCTGCTCGGGGCGAAAGCCTTTGCCGAGGCCCCTCCGGTTCCGCTCGATACGATTGTCGCGGCGTTCAATTTCGATACTTCCGCGATTGCACCCGCCGGGTCGCCGGTCGGCTTTGTCGGCGAAGGGCGCACGCCGCTTGATCCCGTGATCCTGGAAATGCTGGCGCAGGCCGGACGCGAACTTGGCGACAAGCAATTTGCCGAGAGTTTCGTGCGCAGGCAGGACGGCTGGGCGTTGCTTGAAAAAGGCGTGCCGACGGTGTTTCTGTCCACCGCCTTTGGCTCCGAAATCGTGCTCGGCCCCTATCTGGCGCGCGATTATCACCGCCCTTCGGATGAAGACGGGCGGATCGAGCTGGGCGGGGCAATCGACGATCTCTTGCTGCATGAGGCATTGGTGCGGCGCTTTGCCAGCACCGCCGCCTATCCGCTGGGCGACAAATAGGTTCCTGCCCTAGCTTTAGCGCAAAACCCGCCCTACAGGGACCTGCACGATTCGCGCTGCCCCGGCGGCGGCAACCCAGACGAAAGCTGCGTGCACATGGACATCCCCCTCGGCCTGACATTTGACGACGTTCTGCTCCGCCCGGCAGAAAGCAATGTGCTGCCCAGCATGGCGAACACCCAGACTTATCTGACCCGCGATATTGCGCTCAACATTCCGGTCGTTTCGTCTGCCATGGACACTGTGACCGAAGCCGACATGGCCATCGTTATGGCGCAGCTGGGCGGAATTGGTGTGCTCCACCGCAATCTCGACATTGCGCAGCAATGCGCAGCGGCGCGCGCGGTCAAGCGGTTTGAAAGCGGCATGGTGGTCAATCCGATCACGATCAGCCCGGATGCGGTGCTGGGCGATGCGCAGGCCTTGATGCAGCAACACCGGATCAGCGGGATTCCCGTCACCGATAGGGACGGCAAACTGCTCGGCATACTCACCAACCGCGACGTGCGCTTTGCCGAGAACCCGGCTCAGCCGGTGCGCGAGTTGATGACTACCGAAAATCTGGCCACCGTGCCGCTGGGCACTGGTCAGGAAGAGGCGCGGCGATTGCTGCATCAACGCCGGATCGAAAAATTGCTGGTGGTGGATGATGATTTTCGCTGCATCGGTCTGATCACGGTCAAGGATATCGAAAAAGCGGTCAATTATCCCAGCGCGACCAAGGATGTTTCCGGGCGGCTGCGCGTTGCGGCGGCGACCACGGTTGGGGATGCGGGCTTTGCCCGGACCGAGGCCTTGATCGATGCCGAGGTCGACGTGATTATCATCGACACCGCACACGGCCACAATCTTGAAGTCGCGCGCGCAGTTGAGCGGGCCAAGAAGCTCTCCAATTCGGTGCAGATCGTCGCGGGCAATGTCGCCACGCCCGAGGCGACCCGCGCTCTGATCGATGCGGGCGCGGATGCGGTGAAAGTGGGCATTGGTCCGGGATCAATCTGCACCACCCGCGTCGTCGCAGGCGTGGGCGTGCCGCAATTGACCGCAGTCATGGAAAGCGCCGCCGAAGCGGCCAAATCGGGCGTCCCGGTGATCGCCGATGGCGGACTGCGCACCAGCGGCGATGCGGCCAAGGCATTGGCGGCAGGCGCTTCGTCGGTGATGGTCGGTTCGATGCTGGCCGGGACCGCCGAAAGCCCCGGCGAAGTGTTCCTGTATCAGGGACGCAGCTACAAAAGCTATCGCGGCATGGGCAGCGTCGGCGCGATGGCGCGCGGCAGCGCCGACCGATATTTTCAGCAAGACGTATCTGCCATGAAACTCGTGCCCGAAGGGATCGAGGGTCAGGTGCCGTTCAAGGGCCCGGCGGCCGACGTGATCCATCAACTTGTCGGCGGGATCAAGGCCGCGATGGGTTACACCGGCTCTGCCACTATCCCCGATTTGCAGAAACGCGCGCAATTTGTGCGGATCACCAATGCGGGCCTTTCCGAAAGCCATGTGCACGATGTCGCCATCACCCGAGAGGCACCCAATTATCCGACGCGCTAGGGACCAGCAATGACGCCCGCCGCGCGGGTTCAGGCCGCCATCGAACTGCTCGACCAGATTATCGAGGCCGCGGCGGCAAAGGCTGCGCCGGCGGACCGGCTGATCTCGGAATATTTCCGTGCCCGCCGCTATGCCGGGTCAAAGGACCGGCGCGCGGTGCGCGAAATGGTCTATGCTGCGATCCGGCTGTGCGGACCTCGTCCGGCCAGCGGGCGGGCAGCGATGCTCGCGCTGGCCCGGCAAGACGCGCAGATTGCGCCGCTGTTCGATGGATCGCCGCACGGCCCGCCGACCATCGGTGACAGCGAGAAGCCCGCCAAGACCGGCGTCGCGGTCAGCTGGATCGTGGGCAGGCTGGCGGCATCGGGGATTGAGAAACAGGCCGCGCGGGCCTTGCTCGACCGTGCCCCGCTCGACATTCGCGTCAACGCGCTCAAGGCCGAGCGCAGCACCATCGCCTTGCCCGAGCCGGGCGAGCCGCTTTCCGCGCCATCCGGCCTCCGCTTTCCCGCTGGCACCCCGGTCGATCAATGGGATGCATACCGCGACGGGCTCATCGAAATTCAGGATCATGGCAGCCAGTGGGTGTGCGAAGCGGTCGGCGCGCAGCCGGGCGAAACGATCATCGACCTGTGCGCAGGGGCGGGGGGCAAGACGCTGGCGCTCGCCGCGCGGCTGGGCAATGCGGCGACCCTGATCGCGGCGGATACGGACAAGCGGCGGCTGGGCAATCTCGCGCCGCGTGCTGAACGCGCAGGGGCGCAGATCGAGCGCACGGTGTTGCTTGATCCGGGACGCGAGCTGGAGGCGCTGGCCCCGTGGCTGGGCGCGGCGGACCGGGTGCTGGTCGATGCGCCGTGTTCGGGCAGCGGAACCTGGCGGCGCAATCCCGAAAGCCGCTGGCGGCTGGACCGGGCAGAGCTCGACCGGCTTAGCCAGTTGCAGGACCACGTGCTCGATATAGGCGCGCAGCTGGTGCGTCCGGGCGGCACGCTGGTGTTTGTCACCTGTTCGGTGTTCGACGCCGAAGGGCCAGAGCGGATCGCCGCATTTCTCGAACGGCATCCGGGTTGGCAGACCACTCCCACCGTGATCTCGGTGGGCACAGAGCGCGGCGGCGGCACAAGGTTGACCCCGCATCACGACGGGACAGACGGGTTTTTTGTCGCCATCCTCAATTCTCCGTGTTAGCCTGAAACACTATGGCGGAGCCTCCATCTTCCCGGCTTGCTGATTTCAAGGAGCTTTTCATGCGTTTCGCGCCCGTTGCTGCTGCTTTGTCGCTGTTTCTCGCCACCACTGCGAGCGTAACAAGCGCGGGTGAACAAGCACCAGCGCCGCGCGCGGCGATGCTGATCGCGCAGGGTCAGGCCTCGCTCGAAGCGGGTGAAACGCAGGCTGCAATTGATGCGTTTGAGGCCGCTTTGGTGGTTGATCCGGGTTACACGCCGATCTTTCTGCATCTCGCAGAGGCCGCGCGCCGCGAAGGCCTGCAAGGCAAAGCGATCCGTTACTACCGCGAAACACTGGCGCGTGACCCTGGCAATTTCGCCGCAATTTCGGGCGAAGGCGCGGCCCTGGTGGAAAAGGGCGCCTTGGAAAAGGCGCAGCGCAATCTGGCCCGGCTGCAAAGCCTGTGCGGGGAAAACTGCCCCGAAACCGTCGCGCTGCAAGCAACCATAGCCGCCGGACCGCCTGCGCGGCTGGCGGTGGAAGCGGCAGGCGACGGCACCGCCAGCAATTGAACGGAACACATCAATGCTGACGCTGCACCATCTTGAATATTCGCAGAGTTTTCGCATCCTGTGGCTGCTTGAGGCGCTGGGCGCGCCCTACGATCTCAAGCTCTACAACCGCGATCCCGAAAGCAACCTTGCGCCCGATGATTACAAGGCGCTGTCGCCGCTCGGCACTGCGCCGGTCATCACCGACGGCGATCTGGTGCTGGCGGAAAGCAACGCGATCATCGACTATGTGCTCGATGCGCATCCTGGCAGCGACCTGCGCCCCCTTGCGGGCCATCCTGACCGCGCGCGGCACCTGTTCTGGTTCCACGCCGCGCAGGGATCGTTGATGTCGATGCAGGGTATTGCGATGGTGCTGACCTTGCTGGAAACACGCTCGCCCTGGCCGATCAGCGCGCTGTTAAAGGCGGTGTTTGGGCAGGTGCGCAAGATTTTCGTCAACCCCCGGCTCGGCGCGCTGTTCGCTTTGATGGAAGCGGACCTGGGCAAGCAGCCCTATTTTGGCGGTGACAATCTGACCGGCGCGGACATCACCTTGGTCTATCCGATGTATGCCGCGCGCGACAAAGGTGCGTTTGACGCGGGCTATCCCAACATTCTGGCGTGGTTTGACCGGATCGAAGCGCTGCCGTCGTTCATCGCCGCGCGGGCCAAGGACAACCGTGATCGGATCGCATTCCGGTTCAAGGATTGATCAGATCAGCGGAGCAAATTCTGCCACCAGTGCGGCGTAAACATCGCGTTTGAACGGCACGATCAGGTCCGGCAATTCGGCCGGATCGACCCAGCGAAACTGTTGAAACTCCGCCGGTTCATGCGCGTTCAGATCGACATCATCGTCGCTGCCCAGAAACCGCCCGAGGAACCATTGCTGTTCCTGCCCGCGATATTTGCCCTTCCACACCTTGCCCAGCAATTCGGGCGGCAGGTCGTAACGCATCGGCTGCGAAGCGGGCGCGATCACCTCAACCAGATGGGGGCCGATCCCGGTCTCCTCCTGCAATTCTCGCAACGCCGCCGTTTGCGGGTCTTCGCCGCGATCAATCCCGCCTTGAGGCATCTGCCACGTGCCGAGCGCGCGTTTCTCAATTCGCTCACCCACGAACACCTTGCCTGCTGAGTTTACTAGCATGAAACCGGCGCAGGAACGATAGGGTAGCCCGCTCATTGAGCGACTCCGAGTATGAACTTCATTGCTGCGACAATGCGCTCCAGATCGCGCTGCGCGCTTGGCACCGCGCCGCGCAGATTGGTGAAGGAATGGGTGAGGCCCTCCATTTCCAGGAACACGAATGGGCGCCCTGCATCCACCAGCGCCTTGGCATAATCGCGCCCCGAATCGCGGATTGGATCAAGGCTGGCGGTGATGAGCACCGTGGGCGGAGCCGTGCTGTGATCGCCCAGTATCGGGAAGCCGCGGTGATCATCGCGCGGCGCGGCAAATGCTTGATCGAAGAATTCGACCGCCGGTTTGGTCAGCACGAACCCTTCGGCAAATTCTTCAAGGCTGGCGGAACCTGCCGCATCGCTCGCCAGCGGGAACAGCGGGACTTGCAGCACCACCGGCACATGCGCGGGGCTGACGGCCAGCAATTGCCCGACCGCGAGCGTTGCGGTGCCCCCGGCGCTGTCGCCGATGGTGATGATGCCGGTTGCCTCGCGCCCCAAAGCCTCAGGCGAAGACGCGATCCAGCGTGTCGCCGCATCGCAATCGTCAATCGCCGCGGGAAAAGGATGTTCGGGCGCGCGCCGATAATCGACCGCGACCACCGGCAGGTCCATCAGCGCGGCCAATTCGGTGCAGAGATTGTGATGCGTGTCGAGGTCCCCGATCACGAACCCTCCGCCGTGATAGAAAGTGAAGACCGGGCCCGCCTCGCGGCTTTCGCGCGCGTCATACAGGCGCAAAGGAATATCTCCGGCGGGACCGGGGCAGGAAAGGTCACGCACCACCGCCAGATCGCGCGCCGGACGATCCGCCATGCCGTGCAGCGCGATATAGGACGCGCGCGCATCCTCCAGCGTCATTTCTGCCACTTTCGGCCCGCCGATGGCGGCGAGCGCATCGAGAAAGGCCTTCATGTCGGGGCGGATGAATGGGGTTGGGCGGGTCATGCTGTCTCTCTCCACACACAGTGTTCTGCGGCTGCGATAGAGCGATGCGCACAAGTTTTCCACTCGCATTGAAACAGGCGCGGGGATAGGCAGCAAAGCCATGGACAATCTGACACATAGCCTCGTCGGCGCGGTGCTGGGGCAGGCGGGGCTGAAGAAGAAGACCGGGCTCGCCATGCCTGCGCTGATCATCGGTGCGAACCTGCCCGATGTCGATGCAGCGTGCTTTTTCTGGCTCGAGGGGACCGAGCATCTGGGCTTCCGGCGCGGGATCACCCACGGTCCGCCCGCGATGGTGCTGTTGCCGCTGATACTGGCGGGGCTGCTGTGGGCGTTTGACCGGTGGCAGACGAAGCGCGGCAAGCTGCCTGAAGGGCGGCTTCCGGTGCATTTTGGGTGGCTTTATGCCCTCAGCTTTATCGGCTGCCTGAGCCACCCGGCGCTCGACTGGCTCAATGTCTACGGCATCCGCCTGCTGGAGCCGTTCTCCTCGCAATGGTTCTATGGCGACACGCTGTTCATCATCGACGTGTGGCTGTGGGCGCTACTGATCGTCAGCCTGTGGTGGTCGCGGCGGCGGGAGAAGCGCGGCGGGGAGTGGATGCGGCCCGCGCGGTTGGGGATTGTGGTAATGCTGGCCTATATCGGGGTGAATGGGGCGATCACGCATGGCCGTTTGGAATTGTGGGACGGGCCTGGTGCAATGCGGATTTCAATGCCGGTCCCGTTACTATTCTGGGAACGGGAGGTGGTGCGAGTTGGCCGGAATTGGCCGGACATGGCATCGGAAGCCGCGCAAATTCCTTATTTGCAGAGCGAAGGCCGTCCGCTCATCGATCCGAAGCTGCGTTGCGCAATGCCTGACCTCACTGAGGCACGCCGCACCAATTCCCAACTCGAAGCCTTCCTGTTCTGGTCGCGCGCGCCCTTTGCTGTGCGGGCTGATGATGGCTCGGTAATCCTCTACGACGCGCGCTTCTACGATCCGCGTGCGCGGGGGCGGTTCTCGGTCGCGCTGCCGGATGTGAAATGTGAGGAACTTGACAGCGACTGACGCGCTTTGGCCCACATGAGTGACATTCAAATCGTCTGGCTGCGGCGCGATCTGCGCATGGCGGACAATCCCGCGCTCTATCACGCGGCCAAGGCTGGCCCGGTGATTGCGGTCTATGTGCTGGATGATGATCGCGCCAGCACCCATGCCTATGGCGGCGCGTCACGCTGGTGGCTGCATCACTCGCTTGAGAGCCTGCAGGCGAGTTTTGCAAAACGACACGCGACAATCGTGCTGCGCCGGGGCGATGCGGTGGAGGAATTGCTCAAGATCGCGCAGGAAACCGGGGCGCAGACGATCCACGCCAATCGCCATTACGAACCATGGTGGCGCAATGCCGAAAAGGCGCTGGGCGAGAAGATCGAGCTCAAACGCTATGAAGATGCCAATTTCCTCACCGTGATGGGTTCGATCCAGACGGGGACGGGCGGGCAGTACAAAATCTACACCCCCTTCAGCCGCGCCGTGCGCGCGCAATTCCCGCCGCGCGATGAATTGCCCGAGCCCGAGACGCTTTCATCGCCCGATAGCTTCCCCGCCAGTGACGATCTGGAGGATTGGAACCTGCTCCCGACGAGGCCCGATTGGGCAGGGGGGATGCGGGAATTCTGGCAGGTGGGAGAGGCCGCCGCGCAGGATCGGCTCGATTGGTGGGGCGATCATGTCGATGAGTATGACGACAAGCGGAATCTGCCCAGCGTGGACAAGACATCGCAGATTTCGCCGCATCTGCATTTTGGCGAGATTTCACCTGTGCAGATCTGGCACCGCTTCAAACACAAACGCTCGGATGGTTGGCGAACCTTTGAAAGCGAGCTTATCTGGCGCGACTATGCGCAGAACACCATCGCCCAGTTCCCGCTCTATGCGCGCAACAATTACCGCGAGGATTTCGACCAGATCGAATGGCGCGATCCCAACACCGATGCAAAGGCCGCGCGCGATCTGAAGGCGTGGCAGCAGGGGCGCACCGGATACCCGATCGTCGATGCCGGGATGCGGCAATTGTGGCAGACCGGGTGGATGCATAACCGCGTTCGGATGATCACCGCGAGCTTTCTGATCAAACATCTGCTGATCGATTGGCGCGTGGGCGAACAATGGTTCTGGGATACGCTGGTCGATGCCGATTACGCCAGCAATGCGACCAACTGGCAATGGACCGCCGGGACGGGGGTGGACAGCAACATGTTCGTCCGGATCATGGCCCCGCTGTCGCAATCGGAGAAGTTCGACGCCGCCCGATACATCCGCACCTATGTGCCAGAATTGGCGCATCTGGATGAACCCTACATCCACGATCCCGAAGAATTTGGCCGCTTGCCCAAGGCTTACCCGGCCAAGATCATCGGCCACAAACAGGCGCGCGAACGGGCGCTGGCGGCTTACAAGGCGATAAAGGCGCAATAGGCGGGAAAAGCGTGCCGCGCCGCGCGCATGTCCCTTGCGGCCAGACAATCGCCGCGACTATGAGACCGGCATGACCGCGCAGGGGATCAAGCAGCAGATGGGGCCTGAGCCACGCGGAGAGCGTTTGCTCAGTTCGGGCAAAAGGTTTGCCGCAAGGCCGGGGCTGATCGCGCGGCTGATTGCGCCGGGATTTCGCAAGGTCTTGGACCGGGTCGATGCGGGGCTCGAAACCGGATCGCTGTTTGCGCATCTGCCCGACGGGACCACACGGTTGCTGGGCGGGCGAGCGCCAGGGTTCGACGTGGTGGTGCAGCTCAAAGACTGGCGCGCGCTGCTACGGCTGGCGACCGGCGGCGCGATTGGCTGGTTCCAGGCCTACGAAGCGGGTGAGTGGGAGGCCGATGACCACGCCGTGTTGTTCGCGCTGTTTTCCGCCAATGTTCGCACTTTGGGGGACACGGCGCGCAGTTCCGGCCCGTTCAAATGGGCGGCGCGGATGGCCCACCGGCTGAACCGCAACGACAAGAGCGGGGCGCTGCGCAATATCTCGGCGCATTACGATCTAGGCAATGATTTCTACGCCGCATGGCTGGATGACAGCATGACCTATTCGAGCGCGATTGGCCTGTCCGAAGCCGGACCCGGTGACGGGTTGGAGGCAGCGCAGCAGCGCAAGCTTGAAGCTCTGACCAAGCGGCTAGGAGCGCCGGAGAGCGTGCTTGAAATCGGCTGCGGCTGGGGCTCGCTGGCCGAATATCTCGCAGGCGAAGGCGCACGGGTCACTGCGATCAGCCTCTCGGATGAACAATTGGCATGGGCGCGGGCGCATACCTCACCGGAAATCGACTATCGCTGCCTCGATTACCGCGATGTCACCGGCACTTATGATGCCATCGTCAGCGCTGAAATGGCTGAGGCGTTGGGCCGCGAATATTGGGGCGCGTTCATGGACGCCATTGCGCGGGGTCTGAAACCCGGCGGGCGCGCGGCGATCCAGTATATCTCCATGGCGGAAGACATATTCGAAACCTACGCCGCGACGGTCGATTTCATTCAGGCCTATGTCTTTCCCGGCGGGCTGTTGATCAAGACATCCGAATTTCGCGCTCTGGCAGAGGAACGCGGGCTGAAGTGGCAGGACCAGAGCGATTTCGGGCGCGATTATGCCGAAACGCTGGCAATCTGGCACCGGCGGTTTGACCGCGCGGTGGCAGAGGGGCGGCTGCCTGCGGGCTTTGATGACCGCTTTGTGCGGCTGTGGCGGTTCTACCTTACCTATTGCGAAGGCGGATTTCGCGCTGGCAATATCGACGTGCATCAGGTTACGCTGATCAAGCAATGAGAAAAGAGAGGGTGCGGCGATGAAATTTACCACGCAGGCGTTGATGGGATTGGCTCTGCCGGGGGCACTGGTGCTGAGCGCATGCAGCTATGGCAGCGCTGCCGGACTGGAACAGCCGTCTGCGCCGCTCGCCGCAGTGGAGATGGTCCAGCCGCCGCAGCGCGATCCATCCGAATTGCAGGTGTTGTTCTGGAACGATGAGCAGCGCTCCGCCCGGTTCCGCGACATGGAAAGCTGGTTTGCCGGGCATGAAGTGCCCGCCGCCAGCACCCCGCGCGCTTTGGTAGAAGGTGAACCGCTGCCCGCGCCGCTCGCGCAGGAAATCCGTCAGGCGATGGCGCAAACCGGCGCTGCCGGGGTGATGGTTCACAAGGGCGGGACCGTCCGGTTTGAGGATTACGCGCTGGGCCTTACCGCCGATCAGCGCTGGACCAGTTTCTCGGTCGCCAAAAGCTTCACCTCGACCCTGCTTGGCGCGGCGGTGAAAGACGGGTTTATCGCCAGCCTTGATGATCCGGTGACCCAATATGTGCCGGGCCTCGCCGGGTCGGCCTATGACGGGGTGAGCGTCCGCCAGATCGCCACCATGACCAGCGGCGTCGCTTGGGATGAGGATTACACCGATCCCGGCAGCGACGTGGCGCAGATGAACCGTTTTGTCGTCGAATACGGCCCCGATGCCATCGTCGCCCAGATGCGCGAGTTGGAGCGTGAGGCCGAGCCGGGGACCAAATGGGTATACAAGACCGGGGAAACCAATCTGATCGGTCTGGTGGTCGAAAATGCGGTGGGGCTGCCGCTGGCCGAATATGCTCAGGAAAATATCGTTGAGCCTGCCGGGTTTGCAGGCGGGCTGTTCTGGATGGTTGATCCGCGCGGCGGCAATATCGGCGGTTGCTGCCTGTCGCTGACGCTGGGCGATTATACGCGGATGGGATTGTTCGCGCTCGAAGGCGGCGGCGACACTGTGCCCGAAGGCTGGTTCGCCGAAGCGGGCGATTCGCTGGTGGATTTCGGCACTTCAGGCTTTGGCTATGGCTATCAGTGGTGGACCTATCCCGGCGCATTCGGCGCGCAGGGGATTTTCGGTCAGTCGATCACCATCGTGCCATCGGAGGAACTGGTGCTGACCGTGGTCAGCAATTGGCCGACCGCCACCAGCGGCGAAAACCGCGCCATCTGGCAGGGCGTAGCGGCGAAGATTGCGGCGATTGATTAGCGGCAGGCGGCAAACGCGCCAATGCCCAGATCACATCGGGCGATAGACGCCGGTGTTGCTGTAGCGTTGCAGGATATTGTCGTGCACGATCGGGCTCAGCAATTCTTCAAACGCGCAGCCGACGATGCAATTGTCCCACCAGATGACCTGAGCCTGGAGCGATTCGAGGCCGGGCAGGGTCAACCAGCACAGCTGGCCATCGTGCATGCGATTGATCGAGGCGGCGGAGAATCCCGAGATCGAAAGGTCGTGAACCACGCTCTGAAACGCGCGGCCACCCGACGCCCGCAAGGTTGCAGGGATGGTCAGCCGCGTGCGCGGTGAGCAGCGATCTTCCTGTGCTGCGAGTTTGTAACGGTCTGTTTCGGTCGGCATTGCCTTGCAACCTTCTCCTGTCAGACGGCGATAGTCGTGTCAGCCATGGGATGGGAGCCATGGAATCGGGACGCCTTCCATCCACCACATTGGCTTTACCGTTGATTGCAGGAAAAGGTTAACAAGCGCGTAAGTAGCCCGGATCGCTTTCGAAATGCTCCGGTCAATCCACCCTTTCGCGGTGACCAGTGGAGAAATCTTCCGCGAGCAGTGCGATGATCCGCTCCGCGACGGATTCGGGCGGTTTCACGCTTTCGGGATTCTCGCCGGGATAGGCGCGGGCACGCATTGCGGTGCGGGTTGCGCCGGGGTCGATGATGGCGACCCGCAGCGGGCTCAATTTCTCAACCTCAGCGCCGTAGGTTTCGAGCAGGTTTTCAAACGCCGCCTTGGTCGATCCATAGGCGCCCCAGAACGGGCGCGGAGCCGCGCCGACGCTGCTGGTCAACCCAATAATCCGTCCGGCCTCTGCGCGGCGCAGCAGCGGATCGAACGCCGCCAGCAAGGCCTGCGTTGCCACCACATTGGTCATGATCGCCTGATGAAACTGTTTCGGATCTATCTGCGAAAGCGGTGTGAGTTCCGGCAAATAGGCCGCTGAAACAACAAGAATATCCAGCGTATCCCAGCGTCCCGCAATCGCCGCAGCCAGGCGCGCAACCGCGTCCTGTTCGGTCAGATCAACCGGTGCAATGGTCGATGATCCGCCGATGGCGTGGATACGATCCTCAACCTCTTCGAGCGACTTTACCTTGCGCGCCACCAGAATGACATGCGCGCCCGCCTCGGCCAGCGCCAGTGCGGTCGCTGCGCCGATCCCCCGGCTCGCGCCGGTCACGAGAGCGGTGCGTCCTGCAAGCGGTTTGGTTTCGGTCATAGGTCAGGCAGCTCTGGAATCGGTGGGGGAACGGTCGGCAAAGGGCAATTCGTCCGACTTACGCTCGGTCTGCGCCAGATCGGTCAGCGAGGTCGGATAATCGCCGGTAAAACAGGCGTCGCAAAATTGCGGACAGGCGTTGTTGCGCCCCTTTGCCCCAACCGCGCGGTAGAGGCCGTCGATCGAGACAAAGGCGAGGCTGTCGGCCTTGATGAATTCGCGCATCGCGTCCAGTTCCATGCGCGCGGCGAGCAGTTTCGAACGTTCGGGCGTGTCGACCCCGTAAAAGCACGAATTCGCCGTCGGCGGGCTGGCGACGCGGAAATGCACTTCGCTCGCTCCGGCTTCGCGCATCATTTCGACGATTTTCAGGCTGGTGGTGCCGCGCACAATCGAATCGTCGATCAGCACGATCCGCTTGCCCGCCACAAGCGCGCGATTGGCGTTGTGTTTGCGTTTGACCCCGGCGTTGCGAGCGCTGTCGGATGGCTGGATAAAAGTGCGCCCGACATAATGCGAACGGATAATTCCCAGCTCGAACGGGAGGCCCGATTGCTGCGCAAAACCGATGGCGGCGGGCACCCCGCTGTCGGGAACGGGCACGACCAGATCGACATCGCAGGGCGATTCGATGGCCAGTTCCTTGCCGATGGCCTTGCGCGCTTCGTAAACGCTGTGCCCGGCAAAGGTGCTGTCGGGACGGCTGAAATAGACATGTTCGAAAATGCACGGGCGCGCAGGGCGACTGCCAAACGGATGCAGACTTTTGATCTCCCCCGCGAAATCGACGAAGATAATCTCGCCCGGTTCCACCTCGCGGATCAATTCCGCGCCGACGACATCAAACGCAACGCTTTCGCTGGCGAACAGCACCGCGTCGCCCATTCGCCCCATCACCAGCGGGCGAATCCCCAGCGGATCGCGGCAGGCGATCATCCCGGTCGGCGTCATCACGATCAGGGCATAGGCCCCTTCGACAAAGCGCAGCGCATCGATCAGCCGGTCGGCCACGGTGGGATAACGCGAAGTGGCCACCAGATGGATGATGACTTCGGTGTCGGAGGTCGATTGAAAGATCGAACCCTTGCCGACCAGATCCTTGCGCAGCGACTGGGCGTTGGAAATATTGCCATTATGCGCAATCGCAAACCCGCCGCTCGCCAATTCGGCATAGAGCGGCTGAACATTGCGCAGGCCCGCGCCGCCGGTGGTGGAATAACGCACATGGCCCGCCGCCATCGTGCCGGGAAGTTCGGCGATCGCTTCGGGTGAAGAGAAGTTTTCCGCAACATGGCCAAGCCCGCGGCGCGAGATGAAATCGTGGCCATCGAAACTGGTGATGCCCGCCGCTTCCTGTCCGCGGTGTTGCAAGGCGTGCAGGCCCAGCGCGGTCGCAGCAGAGGCTTTCTCTGCATTGATCGCGCCGAACACGCCGCATTCTTCACGCAGCTTGTCGCCGTCTGCATCCATGAAAGGATGGGTCATATTGTCAGCAATAGATCGAATGTCGGTCTGTGCCATCGTGAGTAAGTGTCCGCTGCTCTACCCCGGGCCGTGGGGCGCTCAATGGCGATGTTACGGATCAATTACAAGCGAAGATCGCCCGCCGACCCCCGGCTTTTTCATGACACCGATCTTACACCGGGAGTATTCCGGGGTGCCTTACGCACAGCGCGCTTATGCTTGTCCATTGTGCAGCGGCGACCACCGCCTTACAGCGCCGGTTCAGCTTTCCTTCGCCAACCAGCCGGGCAATCATGCTAACTCCTTTCGAACGAATGATCGCCAAACGGTATTTGTGGCCGGGCAAGGGCGAGGCGTTTATCGCGCTGGTCGCCAGCATTTCTGTCGGCGTGGTGATGCTGTCGGTCGCCATGCTGGTGCTGGTGATGAGCGTCATGGGCGGGTTCCGTTCGGAAATGCTTGAGAAATTCTCCGGGCTGAACGGCCATGCGATCATTCAGGCTTACGGCGGCGAACTCGACAATTGGGAAAGCGTTCTGCAGCAGGTCCGCGAAACCAAAGGGGTGACCAATGCCTCACCGCTGATCGAGCAGCCCTTGCTCGCCAGTTTCAATGGCCGCGCCAATGCGATCTTCGTGCGCGGCAACACTGCCGAGGACATTGCCGATCTGGGTGACAAGGTGTTGATGGGTGACATCGCCAGCTTGCAACCCGACGCGGGCAGGGTGGCGATTGGATCGCGGCTGGCGGCGAATATGGGCGTTCGGGTCGGGGATACGATCACCATCATCAATCCGCAGGGCCGCACCACGCCGTTTGGCACTTCGATTCGGCAAGTGGGTTATGAAGTCGGCGCGATCTTCGAGATCGGGCTGTATGATTTCGACGAGACTTTCGTCATCATGCCGATGTCCGACGCGCAGACCTTGCTGTTGCTGGGCGACAAGATCGGACTGATCGAGGTTACGGTCGATGATCCGGACAATGTCGGCGGAATCCTGGGTTCGGTTGAGCAATCGCTGACCGGGCGGGCGGTCATCGCCGATTGGAAAACGATCAATTCGACCCTGTTCGAAGCCTTGGAGGTTGAGAGGGTGGCGATGTTCTTTGTGCTGTCTTTCATGGTTTTGGTGGCGTCGTTTAACATTCTGTCGAGCCTGGTGATGCTGGTCCGCGCCAAGACCCGCGACATTGCCATCATGCGCACGATGGGTGCGACAAGGCGCAGTCTGCTCAAGATTTTTGTGACCACCGGGACCACCATCGGCGCGCTGGGCACGATCAGCGGGCTGATCCTGGGATTTGTGCTGCTGTATTTCCGCAATCCGATTGTCGAAGGCGTGGCGTTTGTCACCGGAGTGCAGATATGGGATCCGCAGGTGCGGTTTCTCACCAGCCTGCCGGTGCGGGTCGATCCGTGGGAAATTGCCGGGATCACATTGCTGGGGATCAGCTTAAGTTTTCTGGCGACGCTCTACCCGGCGATGAAGGCGTCGAACACCGATCCGGTGCAGGTGCTGCGTTATGAATGATCCCATTGTATCCTTGCGCGATCTGAAACGCAGTTTTGAACAGGGCGGTCAACGCATCGACGTGCTGCGCGGGGTCAATCTCGACATTATGCCGGGCGAGATTGTCGCGCTGCTGGGGCCTTCGGGTTCGGGCAAATCGACCATGCTACAGGCCGTGGGCCTGCTCGAAGGCGGGTTTGAAGGATCAATCGCCATCGCCGGAGAAGCGGCGGAAAAGCTCGCCTCTGATCAGCGCACCCGTATCCGCCGCGAACATCTGGGGTTTGTCTATCAATTCCACCATTTGCTGCCCGATTTCAACGCGACCGAAAACGTTGTGATGCCGCAAATGGTCGCAGGCACGGATCAGGCGATTGCCCAGACCCGCGCCGAAAGCCTGCTGGCGAGCCTCGGCCTTGGCCACCGGCTGACCCACCGACCCAGCCAGCTATCGGGCGGCGAGCAACAACGCGTCGCTGTGGCGCGCGCGCTCGCCAACCGGCCGACGCTGGTGCTGGCCGATGAACCCACCGGCAACCTTGATGAGGCCACGGCCGACACGGTGCTGGGGCAGTTCCTTGAGCTTGTGCGGGGCGAGGGCAGTGCCGCGCTTGTCGCCACCCATAACGAAAGGCTCGCCGCGCGGATGGACCGGGTGGTCAGGTTGCATGAGGGCGTGCTTGAATAAAATCGGACCCAGGCTTCTTTTCAAACGTTGCAGTTAAAAAGGAGAGACCGATGGACGACCATCCCAGCACATTTGAAGGCACTCCGGTTCCGAGCGGCAAACATGCATGGCAGGACCGGGCGGCAATTCATCCCAAAAACGACAGCGGCGGCGTGCTTGACGGTGCCAAGGCGCTGCGGCGCGGCACTTTTGCAGAAATGATTCGGCACCTTGCCAGCCTTCCCGCAGAGCAGCGGTCAGGATATTTGATCAAAAAGGCAGGCGATCGGGAATATTCGGCGCAACAAGCTATAGAGCTTGCATCGCGGGATGATTTTCCGTCTGGTGACGCCAGCTAAATCAACGGGGAACCCTTATGACCACCATTGCCGATTTCACCGTCACCACCAATCGCGGCGAGACGCTCGATATGGCGACCAAACAGGGCAAGGTCCTGCTGATCGTCAACACCGCCAGCAAATGCGGCTTCACTCCGCAATATGATGGGCTGGAGGCGCTGTATCAGCAATTCAAGGACCGCGATTTCGAAGTGCTCGGCTTTCCCTGCAACCAGTTTGGCGCGCAGGAACCGGGCAATGCCGATGAGATCGCTGAGTTTTGCAAGGTCAATTTCGGCGTCACCTTTCCGCTGATGAAAAAAATCGACGTCAACGGCCCCGATGCCTCACCGCTGTATGACTGGATGAAATCGGAGAAAAAGGGGTTGATGGGATCGACCTCGATCAAATGGAATTTCACCAAGTTTCTGGTGGACCGCGACGGCAATGTGGTGAAACGCTACGGCCCGCAAGACACGCCCGCGAGCATCGCCAAAGACATCGAAAAGCTGCTCTGATCTGACCTTTTGCCTTTGCTTCGCTAAGCCCGCAATGACGCGACAAGGGAAAAGCTGACCGCTTCCCTTGGCGAATCCGATCCGACTTCGCATAGTGCCGCCTATGCCATTCGAACCCTTTGTCCCCCTGCGCGTGCTGTCGTCCTATTCAATGCTCGAAGGGGCGATTGATCCCAAGAAGATCGCCAAGCTGGCCAAGGAACGCGGTTTTCCCGCGATTGCCATCTGCGACCGCAATGGATTGTACGGCGCGGTTATGTTCGCGGGCGCGTGTATGGAAGAAGGCATTCAGCCGATCATCGGCACTTTGCTGGGTGTTGCGCGCGAAAAATCGGACGGAGGCTCCGAAGGCACACAGGTCGATTACCTGCCGCTGTTTGCGCAGGATGAGACGGGCTATGACAATTTGTGCCATCTCGTCTCAAAGGCGCATCTTGAACGCCCGCTCGAATTGGAACCGCATGTTCCGCTCGATGCGCTGGACGGGCACACCGATGGGCTGATTGCGCTGACCGGAGCGGGAGAGGGCGCGCTCACCCGCTTGCTGGCCGAAGGGCAGGCCCCGGCGGCGGCGGCGCTGGCCGACCGGCTGGAGGCGCTGTTTCCAGGGCGGCTCTATATTGAGCTGGCGCGCCACGGCGATGACACCTGCGCCCGCGCAGAGGATGCGCTGATCGACATGGCCTTTGCCCGCGATCTGCCGCTCGCCGCGACCAACCCTGCCAATTTTGCCGAACCGCATATGCACAAGGCGCATGACGCGATGCTGTGCATTGCCCATTCGACCTATATCGAGAATGACGACCGCCCGCGTTCCAACGCCCAAGGTTTCGTCAAATCGGCGCGGATGATGGACGATCTGTTCGCCGACCTTCCCGAAGCGACCGCCAACACGCTGACGATTGCGCGCCGCTGCGCCTTTGCACCGCCCTATCGCAAGCCGATCCTGCCCAGCCTTGCCGGTGATGTTGCAGGCGAGGCGCGGATGCTGGCGGAGGATTCGCGGCGCGGGCTGGAGGCGCGGCTGGCGTCCTATCCCGATCTCACCGAGGAAGCGCGCAAGGTTTATTTCGACCGGCTCGAATTTGAAATTGATGTGATCGCAGGCATGGGTTTTCCCGGCTATTTCCTGATCGTTGCCGATTTCATCAAATGGGCCAAGGATCAGGGCATCCCGGTGGGTCCGGGGCGCGGGTCGGGCGCGGGTTCGGTGGTGGCCTGGGCGCTGACCATTACCGATCTCGATCCGATCCGGCTGGGGCTGCTGTTTGAACGGTTCCTCAATCCCGAGCGCGTGTCGATGCCTGATTTCGATATCGATTTCTGCGAAACGCGGCGGGGCGAGGTGATCCGCTATGTTCAGCGCAAATACGGCGCCGATCACGTCGCGCAGATCATCACTTTCGGCAAATTGAAAGCCCGCGCGGTGCTGCGCGATTGTGGGCGCATCCTGCAGATGAGCTATGGTCAGGTCGACCGCTTGTGCAAGATGGTGCCCAACCACCCGACCGAACCGTGGGACCTCAAACGCGCGCTCAACGGTGCAGCCGATTTCCGCCGCGAATACACCAATGACAATGAGGTGAAGCGGCTGGTCGACCTCGCCATGCAGCTTGAAGGGCTGCCGCGCAATTCCTCCACCCACGCCGCCGGGGTGGTGATTGGCGACCGCCCGCTGGCGCAATTGGTGCCGCTTTACCGCGATCCGCGTTCGGACATGCCGGTCACGCAATTCGATATGAAACATGTCGAATCGAGCGGGCTGGTCAAATTCGATTTCCTCGGGCTGAAAACGCTTTCGGTGCTGCGCAAGGCGACCGACCTGTTGCATCTGCGCGGGATCGAGATCGACCTTGGCGATTTGCCTCTGGATGATCGGGCGGTCTATGATTTGATGCAGGCCGGTAACACGGTGGGTGTGTTCCAGCTCGAATCCGAAGGGATGCGGCGCACACTGAAAGCGGTCAAGCCGAGCAATTTTGGCGATATTATCGCGCTGGTTTCACTGTACCGCCCCGGCCCGATGGACAATATCCCGCTGTTCGGCAGGCGCAAGGCGGGCGAGGCGCCAATCGAATATCCGCACCCCAAACTCGAAGGCATCCTCGCAGAAACCTACGGCATTTTCGTCTATCAGGAACAGGTGATGCAGGCCGCGCAGATCCTTGCCGGCTATTCGCTGGGCGATGCCGATCTGCTGCGCCGCGCGATGGGTAAAAAGAACCAGGCCGAAATGGATCAGCAGCGCAGCCGGTTCATCGACGGCTGTAAGCGAGTGTCGGATATTGACCCGAAGCAGGCGGGCGAATTGTTCGATTTGATCGACAAATTCGCTGGATACGGTTTCAACAAATCGCACGCCGCCGCCTATGCCTTGCTCGCGTATCAAACCGGCTGGCTGAAAGCGCATTACCCGGAGGAATTCTACGCCGCGTCGATGTGTTTCGACCTGCACCAATCGGAAAAGCTCAGCATCTTTGTCGATGATGCGCGGCGCTATCCCGGCGGCGGGGTGGAGGTTTTGCCGCCCGACATCAACGCCAGCCATGCGCGCTTTACCGTGGAGCAAACCGATCACGGTTACGGGGTCCGCTATGCGCTGGCGGGCATCCGCAATGTCGGGGAAAAGGCGATGGAGGCCATCGTCGCCGAGCGCGAGGCAAACGGTCCTTTCGAAAGCCTCAAAGATTTTTTTGAACGGTTGCCGCAAGGTTCGATGAACCGCCGCCAGCTCGATGGATTGATCTGCGCGGGCGCGCTCGATGCGATTGAGCCGGACCGCGCGGTGTTGTTTGCCAATGCCGAAATGTTGCTGGCGGTGGCGGATGCAGCCATGCGGGAGCGGTCAAGCGGGCAGGCGGCGCTGTTTGGCGGGGACCATGCGCCGCAGGAAGAATTGCGGCTGCAGCCCGCTCAGGCCTGGTCGCGGACCGAACGAATGGGGAAAGAGCGCGAGAATTTCGGCTTTTATTTCTCCGCCCATCCGATCCAGCAGTACCGCGAGATTGCCTCGGCACAGGGCGCGCGCAGTTACCAGAGCCTGATGGAGGCGGGTGCGCCGCCGGGCGGGCGCGGCAATGCGGTGATCGCCGCGATGGTCGAAAGCGTCAGCAAGGGCCGCACCAAACGCGGCGCCGAGTTTATCCGCGCCGAATTTTCCGACAGTTCGGGTCAGTTTTCGGCGGCATGCTTTGAAGAATCGCTGGTGGCATCGTTTCAGGAATGGGCGGCGAGCGGCGAATGTGTGCTCTTGGGGGTGGAGCTTGATTCGCCCAATCCGGGCGAACCGCCGCGCCTGACCATTCGCAGCGCCCGCCCGATTGCTTCGGTCAGCGGGCGCGTGCCGATGATCCTGACCGCGGACATATTGACGCAGGTCGCGCTGGCCGAACTTACACTGGAACTCACCGCCGAAGAAGGCGCACCGGGCGAAGCGGTGGTGCGGCTGGTGCTGGGCGATGGTGAATTCGCGCATCTGCGGCTGGGCAGCAGCTTCCGGCTCGACGGCGATTTGGCCGAACGGCTGGCTGGGGTGCCGGGGATCGAGAACGTCATGCTGGAGCCGCGCCGCGGGCGACCCAATCTTAGGCTGGTGGCGTGATGGCGGAGCCGGTCGAGGAACTGACTGACAAGGAGAAGGAGGCTCTGCGCCTGCTTCTCGAAGGGCACGATGCCAAATCGAGCGCCAACACACTTGGCATATCAGTTCACACGATCAACGACCGCTTGCGCAACGCGCGCCGCAAAATGGGTGTGGCCTCAAGCCGCGAGGCCGCAAGAATCTTGCGGGACGCCGGGGAGGATACACCCCAAATTCCTGTGCACACATCTTTGGGGATCGATAACCCTGAGCCTGCCGCCGATACCGCAATCCTCACTCAAGCAAAGCGAGCAGGGTCAATCCGGCTCACATGGCTCGCAGGAGGAATGTTGATCATGTCTGTTGTTATCGCAGCCGCCGTTCTCGCAGTTGTTTCAACCTCTGGTGGAGATGCCGGCACAGCCGTGCCATCGCCTCAGAACCGCGCTTCATCTGCGGAAGCCGCTGAACGCCCAACACCCGAGGATACCCCTTCGGTCGAGGTTGCAGAGGCTTTCCTCTCAGCGATTGACGCGGGAGACGTTGCGGGCAGCTGGGATCTGGCTGGGCAGGCTTTCCAGACGCGGACGACACAGCGCGAGTGGTCGGGCGCGCTTGCCACTGCCCGTGCACCGCTTGGCGATGTCGGAGAGCGCCGCCTCGCGACGGTCCAGCGTGTCTCTACGTTGCCCGGCCTACCCGAAGGCGACTATGAAGTGCTCGTCTTTCAGGCGAAATTCGAAGGCTGGGACGGGATCGTTACCGAAACTCTGACCATGGTCCGCAACGGCAAGACATTCGACGTTATGGGGTATTTTGTGAGCAAATAGTCGATTGGATCGCCACGAAAAAGGGGCCGGAAGCATCATGCTCCCGGCCCCTTTTATGTTTCTTGCCGGATGCAGGCTTACATGCCCGATCCGGGACCGTATGTCACTTCGACCCGGCGGTTCTGGAGTTCGCGCACGCCATCGGCGGTAGGCACGCGCGGCTGCGCCTCGCCAAATGCTTCGCCCATGATCCGCGATGCAGGCACGCCGCGTCCGGTCATATAGCTCTGAACGCTGGCGTTGCGCCGTTCGGCCAGACCCATGTTGTAAGTAACGCTGCCCGAACGGTCGGTGTGACCGGCAAGCATGACCCTTGCGTTGCCGCAATTGGCATAGGCCGTGATCGCATTGTCGAGGATCGACGCAGCATCAGCGGTGATGGCTGATTGATCAAAATCGAAGAACACGATGAAGGGGCCGGTGTTGCACGGCGAAGCCGGGGCAGGCCGCGGCGCAGGCGGCGGCGGCGGCGGTGGTGGTGGTGGCGGCGCTGTTGGCGCCGGCGGAGGCGGCGGAGCAGCCCTGCTGCCGAAATTGTAGAGGATACTCGCCAGCACCGAATGCGATTGATAATCGACTTCGATCGGAGCCCCGCCCGTGGTTTCAAGTTCAAATTCGTCGATTACGAAATACCGATATTTCAGTCCCAGATCGATGCGATCACTGACCGCGAAGCGCAGCCCCGCGATCGCCTGATAGGCAAAGTCGGTGGTGCTGTCGTCAATCACGGTTCCGGTCCCAGAAACGGTGACCGGAATATCAAGATTAGCAAACCCTGCGCCGCCGCCTGCGTAAACCTGCAAGCCGTTGTCGCTACCGAATTCGAGCAGGCCGTTGATCATGCCGCTCAGGATCGACAGGTCTTCGTCATTGTCCACCACCGTTCCGGGCACAGCTCCCGCGCCAGGTACGAGAGCGGGATTGACAACGGTCAGGCTGTCATAGCCGTTACGCTTGTAACCGCCCTCAGCTTCGAGGCGGAACGCTCCGAAGTCATAGCCCACCACCACGTCTGCATCGATGCCGGTGTTGGTGTCGGCAAAGGCTGCGTTGGTTTGGGGATCGGTGTTGGCGAGATCGATATCGACCTGGTCTTCAAGGCTGACGCCGCCTTCGACACCAATGTAAAGTTGCCCATCACGCGCATGCGCAGGGGCGGTCAGGATTGCGGCTGTTCCCGCAACCAAAATTGCAGCTTTTTTCATATGGGCCCTCTTAAGAACTGGTCACACAGCCATCGGATAGAAACCTATGGTGGCAAGTCCGTGACACGATCTCCGCAATCGCAACGCATCAAACCATCTTGGCGTTTGGCCGATTGCCAAGCCCGCTTTGCCGCGCCATGATCCCGGTAAGTATGCCCCCAAGCGGGCAGCAAACGGGAGAACAGGACACCATGCTGACACAGGCCCTTGGCGCGATGCAGGACTGGTCGATGCGGATCACGCATGTGATCGATCACGCCGCCAGAGAAGCGGGCGACCGCGAAATTGTGACGCGCTGGGCCGATGGCAGCGAAACGCGCACCAACTGGGCCGGGATTCGCGCCGATGCGCTGAAAATGGCGCAGGCGCTGCAAAAACTGGGGATCAAGCCGGGGGAGCGCGTCGCCAGCCTTGCCATGAACCATTCGCGCCATCTGGTGAGCTGGTACGGGGTCGCGGGGATGGGCGCGGTGCTGCACACCGTCAACCCGCGCCTGTTTGACGATCAGCTCGAATATATCGTGGGCCACGCCGAAGACCGCGTGCTGCTCTATGATGCCGCGTTTCAGCCGATTGTTGACGCGATGCGTTCCCGCTGGACCACGGTAGAACATTACATCTGCTATGATTCGGGCGAACATGCCCCCGCGTTCGAGGATTGGATCGCTGCCGAGGACGGCGCGTTCGAATGGGTCGCTGGGGATGAGCGTGACCCTTGCATGATCTGTTACACCAGCGGCACGACCGGCAATCCCAAGGGCGTGCAATACGAACACCGATCGACCGTCATGCACGCGCTTGCCGGGCTGCAACCTGCCGCTTTCAATTTCTCCAGCGCCTCGGTCATGCTCCCCGTGGTGCCGATGTTCCATGCGGCAAGTTGGGGCCTGCCCTATGCCGGCGCGATGGCGGGGATCAAATTCGTGTTCTCCGCAGTCAACGATCCGGCGGTGCTGCATGAACTGATGATCCGCGAAGGGGTGACCGACAGCGCAGGCGTGCCGACCGTGTGGCTGGCGCATTTCCAATATTGCGACAAGCACGGGCTGGATCTGCCGCCCTTGAAGGCTGCAACCATTGGCGGGTCCGCCGCGCCCAAATTCATGATCCGACGTCTGCTCGAAAACGGCACGCGGGTGCAGCATGCCTGGGGAATGACCGAAACCAGCCCCATCGGCACCGTTGGCGGACCGACCTGGGACTGGGACACGCTCAGCCTGGATGAAAAGGTCGAAAAATGCGCGATGCAGGGCCGCCCCACATTCGGCGTCGAACTGCGCACCGTGGACCTTGACGATATGGCGACCCCGCTGCCGCGCGACGGCGTGACCAGCGGCGCACTGCAAATTCGCGGGCCGTGGATCATCCGCCGCTATTTCAAGGCGGAACAGGATGCGGCGGGCAACGAAGGCTGGTTCGACACGGGCGATGTCGGCATCCTCCACCCCGACGGCACATTGCAACTGACCGACCGGACCAAGGACGTGATCAAATCGGGCGGCGAATGGATCAGCTCGGTCGAATTGGAGAATGCCGCCGTCGGCCACCACGCCGTGGCCGAAGCCGCCTGCGTCGGGATGTATCACCCCAAATGGGATGAACGCCCGGTGCTGTTCGTGGTGAAGAAAGACGGCGCCGAAGTGACCGGCGGTGAGATCATCGAACATCTGAAGCCGCTCATCGCCAAGTGGTGGCTGCCCGATGCGGTCGAATTCGTCGACGACATTCCGCATACGGCGACCGGCAAGATTTCAAAGAAGGACCTGCGCGAGCGGTTTTCGGATTACAAGTTGGAGGGGTAGAGTTTTCTTTGAGGCGAGTCCCCGCGCAGGCGGGGACCTCTCTCTTCTTGCGCCCTTCCTTGCCAGATCCCCGCCTTCGCGGGGAATCACAGATTGGAATTGGAAATGACCGAATTCTACATCGACCCATCGCCGGAAAATTTCGCCGCGTTCAAGGATTTGCCGCGCGACGAACCGATCCACATGCTCAACCTGCTGCGCTACCGCGACCTTGCCGAATATCCCGAGGGGCACGAACATCACGGCAACGGCTGGACCGGGCGGCGCGCCTATCAGGAATATGGCAAGACGAGCGGTCCGATCTTCACGCGCGTCGGCGGCAGCGTGGTCTGGCGGGGCGCGTTTCAGACGATGGTGACGGGGCCGGGGGACAAGGACTGGCACGACGGCTTTGTCGCGCAATATCCCAATGCGGGCGCATTTTTCGAGATGATCAAGGATGCGGATTACCAGAAGGCCGTGGTCAACCGCACGGCGGCGCTGGTGGATAGCCGCCTGATGCGGTTTGCGCCGGGTGAGGTTGGCGGGGGGTTTGGGTGATGGGAGATCAAAAGATGACGGATTGGAGCTTCACAAAATATCAAAGAATAGTGTGCGGATTGGCATCGCTGCTTTTGCTTTTTGCGGTGGCCGTTTCGTGGGAGCGACCTGGCCGAGATGAGTTTCCAACAATGATATTTGTTTGGGCGGTAATTTTTTGCCTAGCCGCGCTTGCTGGTCCGAAGAAGAGGACGGAAGATCAATGAGAGGCGTAATTGTGCTCGCTGGGCTAGCGCTTCTTTCAACATCACTGGACACCTCTCTTTCAAAGATGAAGGAGTTTTCAGAGAGTGAAGCTTCCGACGTTCGGGCTGAATTGGATTATCAAATCGAAGACTTGCGGTCAGAAATTCGTGATAACGAGCGTGAAATTGAAGATCTAGAGCTGCGGATTTTGTATCGCTACTAGCCGCTAGATTATTCTCGTCATCCCAGCGGAAGCTGGGATCTAGGGCGGCAAAGTGGGGTGCTAGGCGACTCTGGACCCCAGCCTGCGCTGGGGTGACGGTAAAGGGCTGGGGGATGCTTGAGGGCTAAATCAACCGCAATTGCCCACCTGTCTCCGGCGGGCAAAACCGCGAACAATCCAGTTCGAACCGGCTGCGCCCGATCCCCGCTCTCTTGCAGGCGATACGAAAGCGGTTGCGTAGTAGGTCGGCCCATACGCCGCTGGGTTTCATGCGGGTGAAGAAGTCGGGATCATTGTCGCGTCCGTTTCGGATTGAACGCACGATGCTCATCACCTTACCCGCGCGGTCGGGATAGTGGACATCGAGCCATTCGCGGAACAGCGGGGCGACCTCGTGCGGCAGGCGCAGCGGAATCCAGCCCGCGCTCTTCACGCCCAGCGCCGCGGCGGCGGCGATGATGGCTTCGAGATATTCATCGGTGATCGCCGGGATGATCGGTGCCACAGAGCAATGCACTGGCACGCCGATCTCGACCAACCTGCCGAGCGCGGCGATCCGTTTGGCGGGCGCGGGGCAGCGCGGCTCAAGCTTTCCCGACAGCACCGGATCAAGCGTGGTCACCGAAATCGCCACCGCCACCAGCTTCTCCCGCGCCATCGCCTCCAGCAAGTCGGCGTCGCGCAGGATGCGGTCCGATTTGGTCGTGATCGTCACCGGATGGCGCGCCTCCAGACACACTTCGAGCAATTGTCTTGTGATGCGATATTCGCGTTCGATCGGTTGATAGGGATCGGTGTTGGTGCCCATTGCAATCGGCTTTGGCTTGTATCCCCGCTTGTTCAGCGTTGTGCGCAGCAATTCCGCCGCATTGGGTTTGGCAAACAGCCGCGTTTCAAAATCCAGTCCCGGCGACAGATCGTGATAGGCATGGGAGGGCCGCGCATAGCAATAGACGCAGCCATGTTCGCACCCCCG
This sequence comes from Qipengyuania sp. ASV99, assembly GCF_047872805.1. NCBI lineage: Bacteria > Pseudomonadati > Pseudomonadota > Alphaproteobacteria > Sphingomonadales > Erythrobacteraceae > Qipengyuania > Qipengyuania sp. ASV99. Next base: position 172,837 of record NZ_JBLQUK010000004.1, read on the forward strand.
ATAGGCGTTGATTGATCGGTCGAACGGTATATCGGGCGATTCGTTGAAGGTCAGGATGGTCTTGGGGTTTTCCTCAGTCACACTGGTGCGCAGCTTTACCGGCGGTCCGTCTTCGCCAAAGGCCAGCGCCTGCATATAATCGCGCCAGTCGCCATCCGTTTCCCTCTCGGCCAATCCGAAACGGGTTGAAACCTGCGCCGATGCGGCGCCTCTGCCGGGTTCAAAATCGGGGTGATCGGCGGTTCGCATTATCGGAACATATATAGAACAATAGTCCTGCACGAAAGCCCAAAAACGGCAAGATTGCAGAGCCGCCGTATATTTGCGCTTTCCTACAGGTCCGGTTCTGCGCAAGGATCCGATTTGCCCGAGCGGGACCGGATCGGATGCGGAAAAGTAGAAATTGTTGGAAAAGTGTCAAGCGCGGTAAGTGGCGTCAATCTATTGAATCAATGCAATAATATCGCAAAATACCCGGTTGACACACTGTCCAATGTGTCAAGCAGATCAACGCTCTTTCAATCTCGGCATCAGCTCAACGAAATTGCAGGGCCGGTTGCGGCTGTCGAGCTGTTCGGCGAGGATACCGTCCCAGCCATCCTTCACCGCACCGTTCGATCCGGGCAGGGCAAAGATATAGGTCCCGCGCGCCACCACGGCGCAGGCGCGCGATTGCACCGTGCTGGTGCCGATGGTCTGAAAGGAGAGCCAGCGGAACAATTCGCCAAAGCCGGGGATGTCGCGCGCGCCTGCGATCCGGGACAGCGCCTCGGGCGTCACGTCGCGGCCGGTCAGCCCGGTGCCGCCGGTGCTGACCACGGCGTCGATGCGGGGATCGTCGATCCATGCGTCATATTGCGCGGCGAGCAGGGCGGCGTCATCGGTCACGATGGTGCGCGCCGCCAGATGATGCCCCGCCGCGACGATGCGAGCGGCAAGGATATCGCCCGAAGTGTCATTGTCCGGGGTGCGGGTGTCGGACACGGTCAACACCGCGATGTTGATCGGGGTGAAAGTCCGGGTCTGGTCAATCGCCATCTGGGTGGCTCCGCTATTGGCTGAGGGATGCGGTCCTTGCCGTAGCCACTTGCGGAAACTCTGGCCAGCGTCCTTGCGCCAAGGCGCGGCGGCTGGGCGAGGGGGACCCGGCGGCGCGTTCGTACATCCAGTAATTGCGCATCACGATGGCAACATAGCCGCGCGTTTCCCAATAGGGGATCGATTCCATCCAGAGCAGCGGGTCGCCCTGGTCGTTGATCTCTGAATTCCAGCGGCTGATCGGGGTCAGGCCGGCGTTATAGGCGGCCATGATCTTGGGCAGCAGGCCCTGCGTCGCGGGACTGTCGCGCAGCATTTCGAGATTGCGCTGACCAAAGGCAAGATTGACCTCAGGGTCGTCGAGATTGACATAGGAGGCGCTCATATTGAGGCGCGGGGCGTGCTGGCGGACGGTGATAGGAGTGATCTGCATCAATCCGCGCGCATCCGCCGGGCTGATCGCGGCGGTGCGGAAATTGGATTCCTGCAAGGCATGGGCAAAGGCCAAAGCAGGATCGACGCTCCAGCCATTGGTGGGCTGCCAGCGCGCGGTGGGAAAACGCAAAGCGCTGTCGCTTTGCATGCCGTAGGGCGCGTAATGCGCCATGAACAGCTGGGTCGATGGCAGGCCAAGTTCGCGCGCCAGCCGGGCGAGTGCGGGATAATCGCGGGCGCGGCCGATGCGGGCTTCGTGGCGGAGCACTTCATCGGCGAGCGCTGGGCGGCCGATTTCGACCAGCGCGGCGGCGACACGGACATTGCTGCGATCGCTGAGTGCGTTCCAGTCGTCCAGAGTGAAAGGCTGAGGCGCAGCGGCGGCAGGCAGATCAATGCCCAACTGGTCCATCGCCAGCATGCCATAAAGCGTTTCATCATAGCGGGCGGCAGCGGTCAGATGGTCTTGCGCAGCCACCGGCTCCCGGCACCGGACCAGCGAACGATGCGCCCAGTAATGTGCCGCAGCGGTCAGTTCGACATTGGCGGACCGGCTGGCAGATCGAACAAACGCCTCTCCGGCGAGCGAGCAATACCCAAGCCGCCACGCGGCCAGCCCGGCGACCCATTCGCCCTCTGCGACCCAATCGCCTGAACCCTGCGAGACGGTTTCAGCGAGCGCGAGGGCATTTTGATCGTCGTTCTCGATGTAGTAGCTCCACGCCACCCGCTGACGCCATTCGGCGAGCGTAGCGGGGCTGAGCTGAGGTTCGGCCTGTGTTAGCAGCGCATGGGCGCCGGCGGGATCATCATTGCGGATGGCTTCGAGTATACCGGCCTTGGTGTCCGAAGAGATCGTGCCATCGTCCACCGGGCGCGGCAGGATGCGTTTGGAGGCGGCGGGTTGGCGGCTGAACGCTTGCGCCGGCGGCAAGACGGGTTGCTGTTCAAGCCCGCGCCGCTCGCCAAGGCGGCCAAGCTGTTCGGTCTGCGGCAGTTCGACCCCGGCGGCGAGCCAGTTCGACACTTGTTCGGCGGAGACTTGAGGGCTGCTTGCATGGGTGTAATATTCGGCGCGGGCGATCTGGTTCAGCAAGCCGTCGCTGCGGCGGTCGAGCAAGGCGTTCACCTGCGCCCATTGTTCGGCGTCAATCGCGGCGAACAGATCGCGGTAATGCTCGCGTTCATCCCCGGAGAGGATGCGGGGGACCGGCGTTTCTGTGGCAGCACCGCGATCATAATGCGCGACCATGCTGCCGGTTTGGGCGATGACGGCTGGAGCCAGAACGAAGGAGGAAATCAGTCCAAACCCGGCGAGAACCGGACGTGCGCATTTCAACATAGCTACTCGGCTGACCATTCGATCCATCTCCGCCAGAATCGGGCTTTGAGCCGGGGCATAGCCATCAGGCTTTCCAATCCTTCGCTCACCAATAAAGGTACCCTTGGCGATTTCTGGTTGATTTCGCGTAAATACGTATCGGGGTCTGATACATCTTGCCCGATCAGAGGCAAGACGCCCCCGCCCAGCACCAGCAGCTTTTGCGGTGAAGCGAGTCCTATGTGGTGCAGAGTGACATTATCCATTCCGCTCGCCGCCAGAGCAAGCGTGTCGGCCATGGGCATATGCCGGGGCAGCGCGGAGGCGATATATGTCTCGTCTTGCGCCAAGCCCATCGCCGCAAGCATGCGCGCCAGCAATCGACCCTGCGGACCGCCGAGCAACCGCTGCGTGTCGCCTTGTTCTGGCTCGATAACCAGAACCATCAACCGGGCACCCGCTGGCCCGCGCGGCGGAACCCTCACGGCAGGGTTGGCGGCATCGAGTTCGGGAGCCGATAGCCACCATTGCTGGAACGAGGCAAGGTCAGGCGGCGGCGAATCACCAAGCAGATTGGTGCGCGTTACAGCAATACCTTGCCCTCCATCCGGCTTTGTTTGCGGAGCGGAAGAAGGGGGCGGACCACGGCCCGTGTCCAGCGGCGGTGCATCCGCGCTCTCTGGTTCGCGGAGCCAATCCGTAGCGGCATCGGCAAAGTCCGCATCCACGCCAGCCGTCTGCCACCATTGCAGCAAAGCGGCCAATTCAGCGGCAAGAGGGGTTGTCGGGGCGTTCATGCTGATCCAAGCAAGTCTTGACTGTCCCCACCCCAGTTAGCAAGTGCAAGCAGAGACGAATGAGCGAACAATTTCGCCGCAGATACCAAGGATGAGAAAAGCGCATGTCCGAACGGGAATCGATGGAATGTGATGTCGTGATTGTAGGCGGCGGGCCGGCGGGCCTGTCGGCGGCGATCCGGCTGAAACAGATCAATGAAGAGCTTGAGGTCGTTGTCCTCGAAAAAGGCTCCGAAATCGGTGCGCATATTCTTTCGGGCGCGGTGGTCGATCCCAAGGCGCTGAGAGAGCTGTTCCCCGACTGGCGCGACATGGATTGCCCGATGGCGGAAACCCCGGTGACGGATAACTGGCACTGGGTGCTGTCCAAATCCGGCAAGACTTCGCTCCCGCATCTCATCATGCCGCCACTTATGAGCAACCACGGCTGTTACACCGGATCGCTCGGCAATCTCACCCGCTGGCTTGCCGAACAGGCCGAAGCGCTGGGTGTGATGGTGTTCCCCGGCTTCCCCGCCAACGAAGTGATGTTCGGCGAAGACGGCAGGGTGCGCGGCGTCATCACGCAGGACATGGGCATCGCCGCCGATGGTTCGCAAAAAGGTGATTTTCAGCCGGGCATGGAGATCGAGGCGAAATACACCCTGTTTGCCGAGGGCGCGCGCGGCTCGCTGACCAAACAGTTGAAGAAGCGTTTTGACCTTGAGGCGAATTGTCAGCCGCAGGTCTACGGCCTCGGCATCAAGGAATTGTGGGATATTGATCCGGCGAAGCACAAGCCGGGCCGCGTAATCCACACGCAGGGCTGGCCATTGAGCGAGAGCGGCACCTGGGGCGGCGGGTTCTTTTACCATCAGGCGAACAATCAGGTCGCGATCGGTTTTGTCACGGCGCTCGATTACAAGAACCCCTGGGTTTCGCCCTATCAGGAATTCCAGCGCTGGAAACAGCATCCGGAGATCCGCGCCTATCTCGAAGGCGGAACCCGTGTTGCATACGGCGCGCGCGTCATCAACGAAGGCGGCTGGCAGTCGGTGCCCAAGCTGGCGTTCCCGGGCGGCGCGCTGATCGGCTGCGCGGCGGGCTTCGTCAACGTTCCCCGGATCAAGGGCAGCCACACGGCGATGAAGAGCGGGATGCTCTGCGCAGAGGCGATTGCTGCTGAAATTGACGGCCACGATGGCCAGCCCGAACTGCAAGGGTATGAGCCCGCCGTGCGATCCAGCTGGATCGCGGATGAGCTGAAACTGGTTCAGAACGCCGAACCTGCTGTTGCGAAGTTTGGCGAGGATATTGGCGCGGCGATTGCCGGGGTCGATATGTGGATGCGGACGCTCAAAATCGGCCTGCCGATCAGCATGAAGCACCATGCCGACTACACCATGACCGGCCGCGCGGATCTGTATCCCAAGATTGACTATCCCAAGGCGGACGGCGTGATCAGCTTCGACCGGCTGACCAATGTCGCCTACAGCTTCACCAATCATGCCGAGGATCAGCCGTGTCACCTGCAACTGGGCGATGCCGAATTGCAAAAGGCGAGCGAGTACGACGTGTTCGGCGGCCCCTCCGCGCGCTATTGCCCGGCGGGCGTCTATGAGTGGATCGAGGAAGAGGGTAAGGAGCCGCGCTTCCAGATCAATTCGCAAAACTGCGTCCACTGCAAGACCTGCGACATCAAAGACCCCAACCAGAACATCAACTGGGTGACGCCGGAAGGCGGCGGCGGGCCGAATTATCCGAATATGTGAGGGGAGCAGTTGGATGGCTAAGTTCGAAGCTTTGGCTGCATATTGCCGAGAACAGAGGCTTTCGGAATTTGAACTGCCTTTCCACAAGATTGAGGCGATCATCGGTAGCAAGCTTCCCGCAAGCGCCGCTCGACCTCAATACTGGGCAAATGTCGTTGACGGCACAGGTCCAGTCCGTTCAGCAATGAAGGGCACTCCCTATGAGACGTTCCTTGTTGAAGGGTCGAAGAGAGTCAGGTTCAAGCGCAAGTTCTAGTCTTCGGCGTTTGCGCGCTTCGAGCCAAGAGTTCTAGTTCAGATGATCGAAACCGCCTACGCCAAGATCAACCTCGCGCTGCATGTCCGCAGGCGGCTGGAGGACGGGTATCACGAGCTTGAGACCCTGTTCGCTTTCGTCGATGCGGGCGATGAGTTGACGGCGAAGCCCGCCACGCAGGACAGCCTGCATGTGGTGGGCGAGTTCTCGGGTTTGCTCGCCACCGGACTCCCCTCCCTTGGGGGAGGGGTTGGGGGTGGGGGCTCTGCCCCATCGACGGCGGAACCCCCATCCCCGGCCCTTCCCCAAGGGGAAGGGAGTGTGTTCGACAATCTGGTGGCCAAGGCCCTGAACGCCCTCCCGTGCCCGAAAGGGCTGGCGGTGACGCTGGAGAAGAACCTTCCCGTCGCGGCGGGCCTTGGCGGCGGGTCGGCGGATGCGGGGGCGGTGTTTCGGATTATCGAGGCGCTGCACGGTCTGCCCGATGACTGGCAGGCGCGGGCGGCCAAGCTTGGCGCGGATGTGCCCGCCTGCGTCCTTAGCCGCACCCATATCGGCCTTGGCACCGGCACCGAGCAGGAGAGCGTCGAGGACGACCTTGCCGGCACCCCCGTCCTGCTGGTCAACCCGCGCGTGCCGCTTTCGACGGGCCCGGTGTTCGCGGCGTGGGACATGCAAGATCGCGGGCCGCTTCCCAAAGGCCCTGCCAGTTGGATCGCGCGGGAAGGGCGCAATGACCTAGAAGCCCCCGCCATATCGCTGTGCCCGGTGATCGCCGATGTGCTCGCGGCGTTGCAGGCCACCGCTCCATGGCTTGCCCGGATGTCCGGATCAGGCGCGACCTGTTTTGCGCTCTATGACACCCCCGAAGCCCGCGATGCGGCGGCTGATACAATGCCGCGCGAATGGTGGACAATGGCGGGGCGACTGCGGTGACCGCTCCCTTTCACCAGATTGGTGCGTTCACCCCCGGAGGTATCGTCTGCGTTGCCGATCATGCCAGCAATCACGTGCCCGGCGACATCCAACTCGGCATCGCACCGGAATTGCTGGATCAGCACATCGCCGTCGATATCGGGGTGGACGGGATCGCCACTCGCATGGCGCATCGCCATGGCATCCCGGCGCATCTGGCGCGGGTTAGCAGATTGGTGGTCGATCTCCACCGCGAGGAGGATCACGCAGGCGTCGTTCCCAGCAGCAGCGATGGTCACCTGATCCCCGGCAATATCGGTGCCGACATCGAAATGCGGCTAGACCGGTTTCATCGGCCCTATCACCAAGCGCTGGAGCAATGGCTCGAAGCGCATCAGCCGAAACTGATCATCTCGCTCCACAGTTTCACCCCACAGCTTCAATCGAGCGATCAGGAGCGCCCGTGGCAAGTCGCCTTGCTCTATAATCAGGATGACCGCTCCGCGCGCCATGCGATCCGACTGTTTGCCGAGCAAGGACTCAATGTCGGCGATAACGAACCCTATTCGGGGCGCGAACTCAATGCGACGATGAACCGCCACGCCGAAGCGCATGGGCGGCCCTATTGCGCAATCGAAGTGCGGCAGGACCTGATTTCGACCCGCGCCGATCAGTCGCGCTGGGCGGCATTGATCGCCGATGTCGCCGGAAGGGTTGCGCTCGCGCTCGAGTGAAGGCAGTGCCGTTTCGCGAAATCCAAGCTACGGGAAACAAAATGTCGTTCGACAAGTCCAGATTGCCAAGTCGCCACGTCTCGGTCGGGCCGGAGCGCGCGCCGCACCGTTCCTATTATTACGCAATGGGGATGACCGAGGAGGAAATCGCCGCGCCTTTCGTGGGCGTGGTCAGCGCCGGTAACGATTCCGCGCCCTGCAACACCACTTTGAACGCGCAGGCCGACATCTGCCGTGAAGGGGTAATCGCCGGGGGCGGGACTCCGCGCCGTTTCAACACCATCACCGTCACCGATGGCATCGCGATGGGGCATCAGGGCATGAAAAGCTCGCTCGTCAGCCGCGAGGTGATCGCGGATTCGGTTGAGCTATCGGTCCGCGGGCATTGTTATGACGCGCTGGTTGGCTTTGCGGGCTGCGACAAGAGCCTGCCGGGCATGATGATGGCGATGCTGCGGCTGAATGTGCCGTCGATCTTTGTCTACGGCGGTTCGATCCTGCCAGGGACGCATCACGGAAAGGACGTGACGGTCGTTGATGTTTTCGAGGCAGTGGGTCAACACGCCGCCGGAAATTGCCCGCTTGCCGAATTGATCGCGCTCGAGAAGGTCGCCTGCCCAGGTCACGGCGCATGCGGCGGGCAGTTCACCGCTAACACCATGGCATGTGTGGGTGAGGCAATCGGATTATCTTTACCAAACAGTAATATGGCACCTGCTCCTTACACATCGCGTGAAGAAATTGCGCGTGCGGCGGGCGCGCAGGTTATGGTGCTTTTGCAAAACAACCTGCGCCCGCGCGACATCTGCACCCGCGCCGCATTTGAAAACGCCGCGCGCGTGGTGGCCGCAACCGGCGGTTCGACCAATGCTGCGCTGCATCTGCCCGCGATGGCGAGTGAATGCGGGATCGATTTCGATCTGTTTGACGTAGCCGAGATATTCAAATCAACACCTTACATCGCAGACCTCAAGCCCGGCGGTAAGTATGTTGCCAAGGACATGCATGACGCAGGCGGAGTCTATATGGCGATGAAGACGCTGCTCGATGGCGGCTTCCTTGATCCCGAACCGATCACAGTGACGGGCAAGACGCTTGGCGAGAATATCGAAGAGATCACCTGGAACCCCGATCAAAAGGTGTTTTACGACGTGAAGAGCCCGATCACTCCCACAGGCGGTGTCGTGGGCCTGAAAGGCTCGCTTGCCCCCGAAGGTGCGATCGTCAAGGTTGCGGGTATGGCGCGGTTGCAATTTTCCGGCCCAGCGCGGGTGTTTGACTGTGAGGAAGACGCCTTTGCCGCGGTCGAGCAGCGCGACATTGCTGATGGCTGCGTGATCGTGATCCGTTACGAAGGGCCCAAGGGCGGCCCCGGAATGCGCGAAATGCTCTCCACCACCGCCGCGCTCTATGGACAGGGCATGGGCGAGAAAGTCGCCCTGATCACCGACGGGCGGTTCTCCGGTGCAACGCGGGGTTTCTGCATCGGCCATGTTGGCCCAGAAGCAGCGGATGGCGGACCGATCGCCTTGGTTGAAGATGGCGACATGATCCATATCGACGCCAGCGCAGGGACAATCGAGCTCGATGTCGCAGATGATGTGCTGGCCCAGCGCAAGCAGGCATGGACCCCGCGCACCAATGACTATCAATCGGGCGCTTTGTGGCGCTATTCCCAGACGGTCGGGTCGGCAAAGCATGGCGCTTTGACCCATCCGGGTGCGAAAGCGGAAACGCATGTCTTCGCGGATATCTAGCTTTGCGGCCATCACCTGCGCGCTGACCGCTTGCGGCAGCGGCGAATCGCCAGCGCCCGAGGGCGCAGCGGTGGACTGCGCGATTGGGCCGGGTTCGGAATATGCCGAGGTCTGCACGCTGGAGCGCGTTTCGGCAGAGCTGTTCGTAATCCACCATCCCGATGGGGGTTTCCGCCGCTTTCGGATCGGCAGTGATCCGGCAGCGCGTATCGCGGTGGCCGATGGGGCGCAGCCGGTGGTCAATGAAACGCTGAATGAGGCAAAAGGAACGCTCGAATTCAGCCTTGGCGTTGATCGTTATCGTATCAGGGCGGACTTGATTGCCAATGTTCCTGATGAGTGATTGCCAGATCTTGACTGCAGCGCAAATGCGCAGCGCCGAACAGGCTTTGTTCGATGCCGGAACCAATGTCTTTGAATTGATGCAAACTGCTGCGGTTGGGGCGGCAGAGTGGATCCGAAGGGTGGCCGCGGGCAGGCCTGTCACGGTGCTGTGCGGACCGGGGAACAATGGCGGCGACGGTTATGTGATTGCTCACATTTTACGCAAGGCCGGCAATAATGTGCAGGTGGTCGCGCCTGTTTTTCCGGCAACCGATGCAGCGCAGCAGGCCTGCGCTTTGTGGGGCGCGCCAGTGCAAACATCTGGACGCGGGGTCAAGGGCGATGTGCTGGTTGATTGCCTGTTTGGTTCGGGGCTCTCGCGCCCGCTCAGCGCCGAACACGCTCTGCTGCTGCGCGATCTTGCCGCGCGACACCGACTGGTCATTGCGATCGATGTGCCGTCCGGGATTGCCAGCGACACGGGCGCGCTGCTCAATGAAAAACTGCCGCGTTTTGATCTGACTTTGGCGCTGGGGGCTTGGAAATTCGCGCATTGGTCGCTGCCGGGGCGGGCTTTGATGGGGACATTGAAACTGGTGCCGATTGGCGTTGGTTCGGTGACGGGGGCCGCGCAGCTTGTTCACAAACCCCTGCTTAATGTGCCCGCGCTGGACGCGCACAAATATCGCCGCGGGCTTGCCGCGATTGTTGGCGGCGCGTTGCCCGGCGCGGGAGAGCTGGCATCAGAGGCGGCGATGCGCGGCGGGGCGGGATATGTGAAGCTGCTGCGCGATGCACCATCGGTAGGGACTGATCCTGGTTTGGTAATCGACCAATCCCCGATTGGCGATGCGCTGGCAGACGAGCGGATCAATGCCCTGTTGATCGGACCGGGTCTCGGCCGGGGCAGCGATGCGGCGGCGCGCCTGGCAAAGGCATTGGCGGCGAACCGGCCCACCGTGCTAGATGCCGATGCGCTGATGTTGCTCACCCCGGACATGCTACCGGATAATCTGCCGGTGCTGGCCACGCCGCATGACGGTGAATTGGAAAGCCTGTGCCGCAGTTTTTCTGTGATCGCCGAAACGCGCCGCGACCGCGCGGTCGCATTGGCTAGGATCAGCAAGATGGTCGTCCTCGCCAAAGGAGCAGACAGCGTGATTGCCGCGCCCGATGGGCGGGTGGCAATCGTACCGCCCGCACCTAGCTGGCTCTCCATTGCGGGCACGGGCGATGTTCTGGCCGGGATTGCAGTGAGCCGCCTTGCCGGTGGGAACGATCCCTTTGCTGCTGCCTGCGAAGCGGTCTGGCTGCACGGCGAAGCGGCCCGCATATGCGGAGCGGCCTTCACTCCGCTCGAACTGGCGCATACTGTGCCTGCGGCGCTTGCGCGGTGCCTGTAATGGACATTGCCGATGAGATAATTCGCCTCGCGGCCAAAGGCGACGGGGTTTCCGAAAAGGGCAAACATTATGCCGGAACCGTTCCCGGCGATCGCATAGCGGAAGACGGTGAGATCCTGCGCGGTGCCCATCATATTGAACCCACTTGCAGGCATTTTGAAGCTTGTGGAGGGTGCCAGCTGCAACATGCCGATGACGAAGTGCTTCGCATTTTCGTGCGCAGCCGGGTCATCAACGCCGCTGCTGGTCAGGGAATTGCGATTGGCGAAGTGCTGGATGAACATCTATCCCCGCCGCAATCGCGCCGCCGCACGGTGCTGCACGCCCTGCGAACGCAGCGCGGTGCGGTTCTGGGCTTCCGCGAGGAAGGGGCGCACCGTATCGTCGATCTTGCTGAATGTGCGGTCCTGCGCCCCGAACTGGCGCAGCTGATCGCCCCGCTCCGCGCCTTTGTGGCAGCACACGGACCGCGTGGAAATGTCGATATTTCAATGTCGTTGGCCGATCAGGGGATTGATCTGGGGCTGACCCATTTCCCACTCGAAGGGCTGCCAGCGACCGAGGCCGCGCTTGATTTTGCGCGGGAACATGGTCTGGCGCGTATGACCATCGATCAGGGATACGGGGCAGAGACCTTGTGGGAGCCTGAACCCGCGACGATCAAGCTTTCCGGTCGGCGGGTTACGCTGCCAGCGGGCGCATTTCTGCAAGCGACCGAAGACGCCGAGTCAGTGATGCTGCGCGATTCAATAGGCTGGCTGGAAGAGGCACAAGCGGTCGCGGACCTGTTTTCTGGCCTCGGCACCTTTGCCTTTGCATTGGCTGCGAGCGGACCTGATGGGCGCAGGGTTCTGGCCGCCGAAGCCGATCAGGCGGCATATCTTGCGTGCAAGGCTGCAGGTGCGCATTCGGGCGGAAAGGTTCATGCGTTGCACCGCGATCTGTTCCGCAATCCCCTGCAACCGAATGAATTGAACCGTTTTGATGCGGTGCTGCTCGACCCTCCGCGCGCCGGGGCAAGGGCGCAGATTGCCGAAATTGCCGCGAGCGAGCTTCGGCGTGTCGTCTATGTCAGCTGCAATCCGTCAAGCTGGGCGCGCGATGGAGCAGTGCTGACAGAGGCGGGGTTCAAGCTGACCCATTTGCGCCCTGTGGGACAGTTTCGCTGGTCCACCCATGTCGAACTGGTGAGCCTATTCGCGCGATAGATTAGCTTCGCAAACAGCCGAGCACCTGCGCGGTGAGCCAATCCTGATGTTCTGGCAGCACATAGGAATGCCCTGCATTCGGGCAGCGCGCGATGCGAGGGTCGAGCCTATCCCACACGCTTTCGAACAATTGTGCGGTGCGATCCTGGTCCGCGAGCAGGAACTGAACCTTGCCGTCGAACCGCTCCAGCCCATCGCGCATTTCCTGCGCCAATCCCGAAGGCGCTGGGGCAGGACGCAGCGATGCAATCACCCCTCGGGCAAGCTTGCCAAGGTCAACTCCGCCGCGCAGCAGGCGCACAATCTCGCGGGGGTTTTTGAGCTTTTCGGTGTAGCGCGAACGGATTGCCGCAGGGGCATGGACAGTTTCGCCTTCACTCTGTTCGTCGCCGTCAATCGTCCAGGGGTTCGAAAGAATCAGACCGTCAAACCCTTCCCCGGCGTTCAACATCAAGGCTGATGCGGCATCGCAATTGCCCAAAGCGAACAGTCGTTCGACTTGCGGGGCCATTGCGCCAAAGGCCTCGCGGGCCGCGCGGATGTCTCCAGCGCTGGATCGGAATCCGCGATTTTCGCCTTCGCTCTCGCCAATGCCGCGCCGGTCAAATCGGAAGACGGGAAATCCGGCGCGGGCTATGCGCGCGGCGAGCAGCGATTGGCCAGAAAAGGCACCTGAGCGAATTTCATTGCCGCCGCTTACAATCAGCAGTCCGGCCGTGCCCGGGGCGGTGTCCAGTGTTCCGGCAAGTTTGAGGCTGCCGCAGCCGAATTGCAGGTGCAGGCGGCTCATGCGAGTGTCGCCTGAGTTCCGGCGATCAGATCAGCAAGTGCCGTTGATTGCGCGTCGTCCTCGCCCGGTTCTGCACGTAGCCACAATCCAGCGCCGCCAAGCTGCGATTGCGCAACAATCGCGTGATGATCGGCAGCCGGCGGCTGCGCGTTTTCAAGATCGCGCAGCAATTCTGCCCCAATCTCCCATCCAGCAAGGGTCAACCCTTCGCGCCGCCCGGCATCCAGCAATTGGTCGGCCCGTTCTTCTTGTCCCGCCTCGCGCGCGGCAATCGTCCGGGCACGCAGCATAGCGCGTAGCAATTTCGGTCCGGTTTGCGGAGCAAATTGCCATCCAGGCAACGCTTCCGGTGCCATCAGCGTCCCGGCCCGCAGCGCAAGAACATGCGATGCTGCCATTTGCTCAGCGGCCGCAATCGCCGCTGTTCGCCAACCCGTCAGCGTTTGTTTGGCCAGGGGCTCAAGGCTTTCATTGCAGCCGGGCAGGTCGGGCAGGAAGCTGTCCACGCCTGCTGCATCGAGCTTGCGCATGACCTGTATTGTGAACCGGCGCAGTTTGTTGGCTTCATCGAATAATGCGGGGAGGATGAGCACGCGCAGCGCGCGCCCGCGATCGATCGAGAGCAACAATTCCTCGCTGATTTTTCCGTCTGCAAGCGGCGCGTACCAGCTAGCGATCATGGGGTTGCGCCTTCCTTGCCGGATCAGGTTTCGCTGAGCTTAGATTCTGCAAACGCCAGCAGGCCGCCATAGGTTTCGAGCATTTCGCCATCGACATCGTCATCTTCGATGACGATGTCGAGGCGGTCTTCCATTTCGGTAAGCAAGCCTGCGACAGCCATGGAATCAAGCTCGGGCAAATGGCCGAACAGACCGCTTTCCAATGAAAGTTCATTGGCCTGATTGGCGTCTATGCCCAAAACATCAGCGATGATGGATTTAAGCGCGCGATCCAGCGCGGCGTGACTGTTCGCCAGCCCGCCGTCTGCATCGGCCTGCGAGGAGGCGGTGCAATCGGCGGAATCGCCGCCTGTTGCTGGTTGAATGCTCATTTCAAAACGATCCCCTGTCTGGGTCGCAACGCCTTGGCGCGCCTTTCAACTTGGTAAGACCGGCGCCTTTACCGGTGCGGGGGAAGGGGTGCAAGCTCTGGCACATCTGCTTCGCGCAGCCGTGCAGCGGTCTGGCGCGCCAGATCGATCCATGCGCGCGGCTGCGAAAGGTCAAGGCAATCGATCCGGTAGCGCGGGCGGGCAGAATTCATCCAGTCGGCCTTATACGATTGGTCGCCGGACCCGAAATCCACCAATGCGACGCGGTCAATATCGATCACATGTTCGAACAAGGCTGCCGACAGCGTTGTTCCAGCGGAGAGGTTTCGCCTCGATTCAAGATAGGCAAGCTTGTGAATGTAGGCGGTGCCATTTTCGACCGTCCAGCACTGCGCGGCGACTGGTTCTCCATTGTGCCACGCTATGCCAAATCGCAACCTGCCTGCCGCGCCTTCTTCGGCTGCGAACTGGCGCAGCATGGCCGGGTGGTCTTCTTTTGGTTTCCAGCTTGAGGCGTAGATGCGTTCGTATTGATCCCACAGCGCGTCATCAAAATGGGTCAGCACTTTGATCTCAACCTTCTTGGCCTTGCGCTTCAATGTGGTTCGCAAGGGTCCGGGACGCTCCGCCCAATATTGCGCAAAACTGCGCCTGCCGACATGCAGGATATGGTTGACGTCGCAGGCGCTCACTTCGACCCGCCAGCCAGCCTCGGCAAAGCTTTGGGCCAGCCGCGTGGCAGATCGGTCTTCGTCGGGCACGGGTTCAAGTGTGATGCGGTGCCCGCGCGATTTGAGTTGCCGCGCAATTTCAATCAGCAAGCGATCGCCGCCTGCTCCCTCCGGAGCTATCTGCCGCCAGGTGAAACTGTACCAGTTGCGAAGGGGAGTGATTCGGCCGCCCTGCTGAGTCAAAGTAAGCGCAGCGCTGGCGTACGAATCGCTGGCGATTGCGATCAACGGTGTCAGCCCAGTTTCTGCCAGCAGCGCGTACCATTCGGCCCGGTCAAAGGGCGAACGGTCTTGCGCGGGGGTCGCGGCGTCGGTTGCAAACAGGTCTTGCAAGACGTTAACCCTGTCGTGATATCGCGCTTCGATCACTGAAAGACTGTCTCCATTCATGCCCGATTTGACCGATTCCGTTGCTTCGCCAATTGATCACCTTGCTGAACGCGCGGTGCTGGCAGGGCATGGGGAACGTCCGGCGCTGGTGCTTCGAGACGTTACGCTTAACCACAATCAGTTAAGACTGCGTGTGGGGCAGCTGGCGATGTGGCTGACAGACATCTTGCCAGAGCCAGGGGCGCGAGTGGCAAGCTGGGCGGCGAAAGGTGAGTTGACCTGTCTGCTATCGCTCGCTGCGGCGCGGGCGGGGTTGGTGTATGTGCCAATAAACCCGCTGCTCAAACGCGCGCAGGTGGCCCATATTATTGCCGATAGCGAGGCGAAGCTGCTGATCGGCACGGAATCGCGGCTCGCCAGCCTCGAACCTGGTGATCTTCCAATCTCTTGCGCTGAGCATGGCGAAGGTGAGGCGCTGCGAGAGGCAGACCGCTATGGTGCAATTGGTCCATCGCGGATTGATCCGGCGGAATTGGCGGCGATCCTTTACACCAGCGGATCGACCGGGCGGCCCAAGGGTGTAATGCTAAGCCATGCCAATCTCTGGCTGGGTGCGGTCAGTGTTGCGCATTATCTCAAGATGCAGGCCGATGACGTAACGCTGGCGGTGTTGCCGTTGTCGTTTGATTACGGCCAGAATCAGCTTTTTTCGACCTGGTTCGCTGGCGGCTGCGTAGTGCCACTCGATTTCCTGTTCCCGCGGGACGTGACAAAGGCTTGTTCAAGGCACCGCGTTACAACGCTCGCCGCAGTTCCGCCGCTGTGGGTGCAACTGGTTGAGCTTGATTGGCCGCCAGAGGCTAGCGCTGGGCTGCGGCGTCTAACCAACAGTGGCGGGGCGCTGACGGCGGAACTGGTGGGCGGGCTGCGCAAGGCTTTTCCAAAGGCTGACCTTTACCCAATGTATGGGCTGACAGAGGCGTTTCGTTCGACCTTTCTTGATCCGGCGCTGGTCGATCAGCATCCGACATCAATGGGAACGGCGATCCCCTTTGCTGAAATTCTCGTCATCGACGACACTGGCAACATTGCCGCGCCGGGGGAAGAGGGCGAGTTGGTCCATTGCGGCCCATTGGTAGCGCAAGGATACTGGCAAGATTTCGCGCGCACGGCTGAACGGTTCAGACCAGCCCCCAAAGGATCGACCTATGGCGGCACGGCGGTGTGGTCAGGCGACCGGGTACGGCGCGATCACGATGGCCTGCTCTATTTTATTGGGAGGCGCGATGCGATGATCAAAAGCGCGGGCAACCGTATCAGCCCGCAAGAGATTGAAGAGGCGGCGCTGGCTACCGGCATTGCCGCCGAAGCGGTCGCATTGGGCATACCGGACGAACGGCTAGGCCAAGCTGTGCATCTGATCGTGCGCGGAAATCAGGATGAGGCCAAACAAGCCATGCTTTCCAAAATGTTGCTCAAAGAACTCCCCAATTTCATGCAGCCCCAGGCGATTCATTGGCGCAGCGCAATGCCGCTCA
The DNA here is from genome assembly GCF_047872805.1 of Qipengyuania sp. ASV99. Taxonomy (NCBI): domain Bacteria; kingdom Pseudomonadati; phylum Pseudomonadota; class Alphaproteobacteria; order Sphingomonadales; family Erythrobacteraceae; genus Qipengyuania; species Qipengyuania sp. ASV99. The sequence goes on from NZ_JBLQUK010000004.1 coordinate 189,216, forward strand.
ATCCGAACGGCAAGATTGATCGCGCGGCCTTGCACCAAGAAATCGCCAAGGAGGTGCAAGTATGAACATTAAACCGGTTGGCCCTATCCCCGATGGATATTCGTCATCTAACGGCGAACTCGTGATTGGCGGCCGCCGGGTAAGCGAGCTCGTCAAGGATGCGGGTCAAACCCCTTTGTTCGTCTATTCGCGCGCGCATCTGGACCGTCGCGTGGGAGAACTTCGCGCTGCCCTGCCCCCGCGCATTGGGTTGAATTACGCAGTCAAGGCCAATCCACACCCCGCTATCATCGCGCATATGGAGCCTCTGGTTGATGGCTTTGACATCGCCTCCGGTGGCGAATTAGCGATGACGGGTGCTGCCGGGATTGATCCGGCGCGGGTCAGCTTTGCCGGGCCGGGCAAGCGCGATGACGAACTCGAAGCTGCGATTGCTGCGGGCGTGACGCTCAATTGCGAATCCGAAGGGGAGGCGCAGCGCGCGTTGGCCATCGGCGGGCGCATCGGAAAGGCCCCGCGCATTGCCATCAGAGTGAACCCCGATTTTGAGCTCAAGGGTTCGGGAATGAAGATGGGCGGGGGAGCGAAACCCTTTGGTGTCGATGCCGAACGGGTGCCAGTTCTGGCAAGGTCAATCCTCGGTGCAGGAGCAGAATGGCGGGGCCTCCACATCTTCACCGGCAGCCAGGCACTCAGCGCCGATGCTATTATCGAGGCGCAAGGCAATGTCATCGCGCTGGCTGCTCAACTGAGCGATGAAATTGGCGAACGCCTGCCAAAACTCAATATGGGCGGCGGGTTCGGCATTCCCTATTTCCCGAATGACAAAAGGCTGGACCTTGGCGCTGTGGGGCAGGCATTGCACCGCTATGTCGACGCTTTGCCACCTGCTTTTGCTGAGACTGAGTTGTGCGTGGAATTGGGGCGTTATCTGGTTGGCGAGGCTGGAGTTTATTTGTGCCGGATCATCGACCGCAAGGTAAGTCACGGCGTTACCTATCTCGTCACCGATGGGGGGCTGCATCATCAATTGGCGGCATCCGGCAATTTCGGGACGGTGGTGCGCCGCAACTACCCGGCAGCAATTGCTACGCAGTTTGGCGCAGAACCGACTGAGGTGGTAAATATTGTCGGGTGTCTTTGCACTCCGCTTGACCGATTGTCCGATCAGGCCCTGATGCCGCGCGCGGATGTGGGTGATATTGTCGCGGTATTCTGCGCAGGTGCCTATGGTGCAAGCGCCTCTCCAGCGGCGTTTCTGGGGCATGGGCCAGCGAAGGAAATGATCATTTAGGTTTTGCTAAACCTCTGTCCCGAAACGGGATAGGGCATCGATCGACGCGCTATTACTAACAATATATTCACCATTATAAGCGAGAAACTCCGGGACATTCGCGGACCCGGATGTGCAGGTCGCTCCTGCACCTTGATCCTGGCCCGCAGCACTTGGCCAAGGATACGCATCGATGCCCCATTCGCCGTCTCTCCCGCAGCTTGCCGGGATCGCTTTTGCCACCATTGCGGTTTCCGCGTGTAGCGGCGGACCCAGCGCGCAGCTTCCCGCTGCGACCATTTCCACCACGACTCAGGTTCCGGTGGATGATTATGTGCTCGGCCCGCTTGACCAGATCACCATTCATGTCTGGCGCAATCCCGAACTCAGCGCAGAGGATATTCAGATCCGCCCCGATGGACGGGTAACGATTCCATTGGTCCGCGATTTGGTGGCGGTGGGCAAGACCCCCTCGCAGCTAGAAGAGGACATTCGGGTCCGGCTGTCTGAATATATCGAACAGCCAATCGTTTCGGTCATCGTGAATGAATTCAACGGCGCTCTGCCGCAGCAGATTCGCATCACCGGTGCTGGGGCGCAGCCTGCTGCTCTGCCCTACCGCGCGGGAATGACAGTGCTTGATGCGATGATCGCCGTTGGCGGCCTTGGCGAATTTTCGGCGGGCAACCGGGCGACGCTGACGCGCTATGACCCGCAAACCCGGCGTAATGAGGAGTATCGCCTGCGCCTCAAGGATTTGCTCAACCGCGGCGATGCCAGCGCAAATGTCGCGCTCAAACCCGGTGACACGATCTCCATTCCGGAAAGCCGGTTCTGAGGCGCGCTGATAAATGAACGAGATTTTCGAAGAGCTGCGCACAGCGCTGTATTCGGTCTGGCACCGCCGCTGGCTGGCGTTGGCGGTGACATGGGGCGTATGCCTGCTTGGGTGGCTGGTGGTCGCAATGATCCCCAACACATACGAATCCAAGGCGCGCATCTATGTTGATGTGGATGACGTGCTGTCCGAACAATTGGGCATTGCGGGCGACGGGCGCGAGGAGATCACGCGGGTCCGGCAAACGCTGCTGAGCGCGGTAAATCTCGAAAAGGTCATCACTTCGACCAAGCTGGGTGAGAATATCACCGAGCAAAGCGAGATGAACGCTGCCATCGCCCGCCTTGGTGAAGACGTTAAAGTGGCAAGCGAAGAGGACAATCTGTTCTCAATCACCGCCGAAGTCGGCTTGAGCAGTCTGAGCGACGCGGAAAACGCAGTGCTTGCGCGCAATGTGGTTCAGAAATTGCTCGATATCTTCCGTGAGCAGCACATTTCCGGCAACCGCGCGGAAATTAGCGGAGCCATTGCCGACCTCAACCAGCAGCTCGAAGAACGCAAGCTGGAACTTGAAGCTGCAGAAGAGCGGCGACTGGCGTTTGAATCACAATATCCCGAATTGATTGGCGGTTCGCAGACCCTGTCGACCAAGGTTCAGCAGGCGCGGACCGAATCTCGTGACATCGATGCCAACCTTGCAGCCGCGCAAAGCGCGCTCGCGGCGATCAACAGCCAGCTTTCAACTACGCCGCGCACGCTTGTCGGCGGACCGGATGCGGTGGGGCCGCAGGCGTCGCTGCTGCAGGTGCAATCGCAGCTTGCAGAACTTCGCTCTCGCGGGTTGACCGATCAGCATCCAGATGTGGTAGCCACCACGCGGCAGGTCGAAATCCTCACCCGGCAGGTTGCTGCTGCGGGGCCGGGTGCAATGTCGGGCACTCCCAATCCCGCATATTCGTCGCTGCTTGCCTTGCGGGCAGATCGCCAGGCTGGCGTCGAAGCGCTGCAGGCTCGGCGCGCGGCTATCCAGTCCATGATCGCATCGTTGATGGCAAGTCAGGCATCCGAACCCGCCGTCGCAGCCGAGGCCAATCGCATCAGCCGAGATTATGATGTGCTGCGGACCAATTACGAAAGGCTGCTCGAAGATCGCGAGAAGCTGCGTACCCGCGGCGACGTCGTTGACGAAACGAGCCAGTATAAATTTGATCTCGTCGACCCGCCGGTCGTGCCTCAAAAGCCCGCTGCGCCCAATCGTCCCTTGTTGCTGATCGGTGTGCTGTTTGCAGCAATAGCCGCCGGGGCGGGGGTCGCATATGCCATGAGCCAATTGCGGTCGACATTTGCCACCTCGAAAAAGCTCGAAAGTTCGATGGGTTTGCCGGTCATTGGTTCGATTTCACTCAATTTGTCAGACGCAGCAAACGTGCTTGGTCGCCGCAGGCTCAAGCAGTTTGCCGGTGCGAGCGCGGCCTTGTTTGGCGTGCTCGCTATCCTGCTGGTGATTGAAGTCGTCTCGGTCGGAACAATTGCGTGAAGGGGGCCCAGATGACTGAACATAGCAAAATTGGCCATAAGAGTGGCGCTTCATCTGACAAAAAGCGGGCGTCCCTGTTTGAGCGCGCCGATGCGGTTTTTGGCCTCGACAACCTTGGCCCTGCCGCAGTGCCCAAAGACTTGCCCGCGCCCAAGATGCCTGCCGCCCGGCCAAGCCCTGTCCCGCAAGCTGCAGTGCAATCGCAGGCGCATCTCGCTGAGCCTGCTGCAATGGCGCAAGCCTCTGCGAGCACGGCCGCTCCAATCAAGGAGCCAGCGAAAGAGGAGCGCGCGGTTACGTTATGCGGGCCGCGCGTTGAAATCAGCCGTGACTTGCTCAGAGAAGCCAATCTCATCGTTCCCGAAGAGCCGGTAACCGGCTTGCTGGAGGAGTTCCGCATCGTAAAGCGCGAATTGCTCGCCGATGCTCGCGCCGCCAACAATGCCTCCGCGCGCCGGATTCTGGTGTGTTCCCCGCATCCCGGTGAAGGCAAGACCTATTGCGCGACCAACCTGGCGATCGCGCTGGCGGCAGAGCGCGACGTCGAAGTGGTGTTGATCGACGCCGATGTGATCAATCCCTCTGTCACGCGCCGCCTTGGTATTGAGGCTGGGCCGGGTTTGATGGACGCAGTTGCAGACAAGACACTAAAGCCTGAAGAGCTGGTTTCGCCGACCGACATCGCCGGATTGTTCATTATGTCTGCTGGCACCAGCAGCACCCGCGATGCCGAATATCTGACCAGCACCCGCACCGCGCAGGTGCTGGACCGGTTGACCATGGGCGCGTCCAATCGCTTCGTCATCTTTGACACGCCGCCCGCTCTGGCAGCCTCTCCAGCAGCAGAACTGGCGGCGCATGTCGGGCAGGCATTGTTGGTGGTCCGTGCCGATGAAACCAGCCGCGCTGCGCTGGACGATGCGCGTCAGCTTTTGTCGGCCTGCCCCGATATCAAACTCTTGCTCAATGCAGTGCAGTTCAGTCCGTCGGGCCGCCACTTTGGCGATTACGGCGAGAAGGAGGAATAATCGTGCGCTTTCTGAAAGAAACGCTGCTGATGGGCTCTGTTGCCAGCATTCTGGCTGCGCCAGCCTATGCTCAGGACCGCAGCGAAGGTCGCGCCATCACTGTGCAGCCCTATATTGAGGTTAGCCAGATTCTTTCGGCGGAAATTACGCCGGGCGATGAAGTGGTGACCTTCACGCAAGTCGCCGCGGGTGTCGATCTCAATGCGCAGGGCCGCAACAGCGGGGCTTCGGTTTCGGTGCGGTATGAGCGCAATATCGGATATGGCGACGCGGTCGATACAGATACGGTTAGCGGCGTTGCGCGCGGCTATATTGCGGTGGTTCCTCAGGCGCTCAATCTCGAAGCCGGCGCGCTAGCTAGTCGCACCCGGGTCGATGGTGGCGGGGCGGTTTCACCCAATCCGCTGGTGAGCGAAGATGCGACCAGCCAGACCTATGCCCTGTATGCCGGGCCGACGCTCGCGACCAATATCGGCGCGGTTGATCTGACCGCCAATGCGCGCGTTGGCTATAACCGCTTTGAAACCGATGATGCGGTCGTCAACGCCAATGGCGACCCGGTCGACATCTTTGATGACAGCGTGTCCTATAGCGGTCAGGTGCGCGCTGGGACGCGTCCGGGCGATGTTCTGCCAGTTGGCCTTGCGGTCACGGCTGGTGGATATCAGGAAGACATCTCCAATCTCGATCAACGCGTGCGCGACCTTTATGTGCGCGGCGATGTGACGATCCCCGTTTCGCCCTCGCTCGCATTTGTCGGCGGTGCGGGTTACGAGGATGTTGAGGTTTCCAGCCGCGATGCGCTGCGCGATGCGAATGGCGATCCGATAGTCGGAACAGACGGCAGACTGGTCACTGATTCGGCTTCACCGCGCATTGTGGCGTTCGATGTTGACGGCTTGCTTTGGGATGTCGGCGTGTTGTGGCGTCCCAGTTCGCGCACCTCATTGTCGGCCAGTGTGGGGGAACGATATGGTTCGACCACCTATTACGGCTCTTTCACCTATGTCCCCAACGAACGCAGCGCACTTGGCATTTCGGTCTATGACGGCGTCACCGGATTGGGCGGCGCGCTGAACAATTCGCTGGCGTCGCTGTCGAGCGATTTTACTGCACAGCGTAACCCGGTGTCGGGTGATTTTGGCGGACTGGTTTCTGGCGGAGAGGGCGCTGGCGTAGTCGGTACGCTTGGTTCGGTGCGCTCAGCCGCATTTCGCGGTCGCGGCGTTTCGGCGAGTTACCAGCGCCAGATTGGCCAGCTAACGGCGGCATTGGGCGCTGGCTACGATCGCCGCACCTTTATCGCCGCTGCTGGCACTGCGCTCGAGGCGGTCGATGGCCTGACCGATGAAAGCTATTACCTGACCGGCTCGCTTTCCCGGCAGCTTGGCCGCAGCGCCACCCTTCAGACCAATGCCTATATCAATTGGTTCCAGGCGGGCGATGCAAACGGCGATTTGACCGCATTCGGGGCCTCTGCGGCCTATAATCAGTCTCTTACAGACCGGCTTTCGGCGCGCGCTGCGTTGGCAGTTGACTATTTCGACAGCGATTTCTCGGCTGAGGATTTCGCCACTGCAACCGCGCTGCTTGGCCTGCGTTACGATTTCTGATCCACGGAGCTACACACCTCATGTATGATCAATATTACGGCTTCAGCGGACGGCCATTTCAGCTCACCCCTGATCCCGATTTCTATTTTGAAAGCGCCAGCCACAAGAAGGCGTTGAGCTATCTGGGCTATGGACTCAACCAGGGTGAGGGTTTCATCGTCATCACAGGTGAGGTTGGCGCGGGGAAATCGACGCTGGTTGCACATCTGATGGAGCGGATCGACCGCAATGCGCTTACAGTGGCGCAAGTGGTTACGTCGGCTTTGGACGGCGAGGAATTGATCCATGTTGTCGCGCAGGCCTTTGGCCTGCCGGTTGAAGGCCATGATAAGGCCGGTGCCTTGGGTGCAATCGAACGTTTTCTGCAGGACGAGGCCCGCGCGGGTCGCCGCTGTCTGCTGGTGGTGGACGAATGCCAGAACCTCGATCTGACGGCGCTGGAAGAATTGCGAATGCTATCCAATTTCCAATTGGGCGCGCATCCGTTGCTGCAGAGCCTGCTGCTGGGCCAGCCCGAATTCCGGCGGACTTTGGCTCATCATCCTGATCTTGACCAATTGCGTCAACGGATCATCGCCTCGCACCATCTCGAAGCGCTCGATGCCGATGAGGTAGAGGATTACATCCACCACCGGCTCACGCATGTCGGCTGGGATGGACGGCCGCTGTTCGAATACGGCCTGTTGCCAGCGCTCTATGCTGCAACGGGTGGTATTCCACGGCGCGTAAACCAGGTCATGAATCGCCTCTTGCTGCTTGGAGCAATCGAGGAACGCGACGCGGTTGGCACCGATATGCTCGATGCCGTTATGGCCGAAATGACAGCCGATCAATCACATGGATCGCGCGCTGAGACGAGCCCGCTGAGCATTGAAGCGGGTGCAGCCGCACCGGCGCGCGCAATCGATACACAGCCAGGCATTGACAGCGTTCCTCCAACTGAAGTCGCCGCCTTGCTGGCGCAGCGCGATGCCCGCACCGCCAAACTCGAAGCGGCAATCAGCGAATTGCAAGCTGCAGGCGCGAATTGCGATCAGGGCGATGTCTCTGCGGTGATTGACAGCCACCTTGGCGACGCAATTAGCCAGATCGAGTTGCGGCTTGAGGAACAGGAGCGGTCATTTCGCCATGTTCTGACGATGCTGATCGAGTGGCTGGAGGAAGACCCGTCCCGCGAGGCAGCCTGACCATGAATGCCGAAACCCCCTTTCACAGCGCGGATACACGGATTGCCAACGGCCTTTCGGTCGATGTCGAGGACTGGTTTCAGGTTGGTGCGTTCGAAAATGTTATCAAACGCAGCGAATGGGACGGCCTGCGCACACGGGTTGAAAGCAATATTGATCGAATCCTCGATCTTTTTGCCGAGGCAGGCGTTCAGGCAACCTTTTTCACGCTGGGCTGGGTTGCCAGACGCCACCCGGCAATGATCCGCCGCATCGCCGATGCCGGTCACGAAGTGGCCAGCCACGGATATGACCATGCGCGGGTTTTCAACTTTGACCGCAAAGCCTTTGCTGATGATATTCGGCTTGCTCGCGATATACTGGAAGATTGTTCGGGTCGACGGGTTGCCGGCTATCGCGCACCCAGTTTTTCCATCGATCCGCGCAGCAGCTGGGCATTCACGGAACTAGCCGAGCAGGGATACACCTATTCCTCCAGTGTCGCGCCAATTGCGCATGACCATTATGGCTGGCCCGAAGCGCCGCGTTTTGCGTTTCGCCCGGTTGCAACATCGGATCTGGTTGAGATTCCGGTAACCACCGCAATTCTGGGCGGGCGCCGGGTTGCAGCGGGCGGAGGCGGGTTTTTCCGGGTGCTTCCCTATGGTTTCTCGCGCTGGGCCATCCGGCAGGTCAACCACCGCGATGAACGCCCGGCGGTGTTCTATTTTCACCCTTGGGAAATTGACCCCGATCAGCCGCGGGTTGCCGGTGCGCCGCTGCGATCAAAGCTGCGGCATTACACCGGCCTTGATAAAATGGCGGGCAAGCTGAGCGATCTGGTGCACGAATTTCGCTGGACCCGGATGGACGAAATTGCCGCTCGAGAAGCGCTCCGCGCGGTTGATTTCCAAGCCAGCCATGCAGGCGCGACAAAGCGCATAGAGGTGCCTGCGTGAATGCGCCGGTCAACATGATCCAGCAGGTCAGCCTGTATGATCCCGCTGACACGGCGATGTGCGCCCGGATTGAAGGGTTTGTGTGCGAACGGCGCGGCAGCCTGTTTCACCGCCCCGCTTGGCTGAATGCGGTGGCAAGAGGCACAGGGCAGCAGGCCTGCGGGCTGGTTGCACAGCAATTGGGCGCGGTGACCGGGTGGCTTCCCCTGACAGCGGTTCGCTCAGTCTTGTTTGGCAAGGCGCTGGTTTCCAGCGGATTTGGGGTGGGCGGCGGCATTCTTGCAGATAGTGAGGAGGTTGTCCGGGTTCTTGCCAAGGCGGCGCAGGATCATGCCCGGCGCGGCGGTTTTGCCAGTGTCGAACTGCGCGGGGGGCCTATTCCCGCAGATTGGCGCAGATGGAATGATAAACACTGCGGGTTCGAGCGCGCGCTTGCCGCCGATGACGAAGCCGAATTGCTTGCTATCCCGCGCAAGGCCCGCGCTGAGGTGCGCAAGGGGCTGAAGAACGGTTTGACGGTGCGTATTGGCAGTGATTCGGATGACTTGGCGGCGCATTACGTCGCTTACAGCGAAAGCGTCCGCAATCTGGGTACGCCGGTCTTTCCCAAGCGACTGTTTCGCGCGATGATTGAGATGTTTCCTGGAACCAGTGACATCCTGACCGTAAGCGATGCTGACAGACCAATCGCCAGCGTGCTTTCGTTTTATCACAATGGTGCAGTGATGCCGTTCTGGGGCGGCGGTTCGTTTGCTGCCCGCGCCGCCCGGGCGAATGAGCTGATGTATTATGAGTTGATGCTTCATGCCCGAAGAAAAGGCATGCAAAGCTTTGATTTTGGGCGATCAAAGACCGCTAGCGGGCCGTATCATTTCAAGAAGAACTGGGGGTTTGAACCGCAGCCCTTGACCTATGGCGAATGGGCGGGCGATGGGGCGCGGACGCGCGATGTGGATCCCACCAGCGCAGCTTATTCACGCAAGATTGAGCTTTGGAAGAAGCTGCCACTGCCGTTGGCCAATGCTGCCGGTCCGTTTATCGCGCGTGGGCTTGCCTGAGCAATTATATGGGCGAAATTCTCTTTCTTGCGCACCGTGTGCCGTTTCCGCCTGACCGCGGAGATAAAATTCGCGCGCATCATTTGCTTAGGAGACTGGCAAGCATCGCGCCGGTCCATGTTGGGTGCTTTGCCGAAAGCGATGCAGACCGGGTTGGAAAGGCTAATCTTGAAGCCATCGCTGCCTCGCATTGCATCGTGAACCGATCAAAGCCACTTGTGCTGGCTGGAGTAGAGGCTTTGGCGGCGCGCAAGCCGGTCAGCCTGACCGCGTTCCACAGTCATGCGCTGGAAAAATGGGTGCGAAGCGTGATTGCGGAGCGTTACATTGACACCATCGTGATTTTTTCTGGTCAGATGGGCCAATATATACCTGACGGATTTGCCGGACGCGTCGTGATCGACCTGTGCGATGTCGATAGCGCAAAGTTTGAAAGCTACGCCGCATCTGGCACGCGGGTCTGGGTAAACCTCCGCGAAGGGCGGCTGTTGGCGCGATATGAAGAGGAACTCGCACGCCGCGCTGACGCGACGATCCTGATTTCCGAAGCCGAGGCGGCCCTGTTTCGTTCCCGCCTTCGTTCGCCTGCGACGGTGAACGTGCAGGTGATTGGGAATGGGATCGACGCCGCCTACTTCGATCCGCAACGCGCTGAAACGCATGGAGAGATTGCTGCAAGACCAGGCCCTCATTTTACCTTTACCGGGCAAATGGATTATCCACCGAACGAGGCTGCCGCGCTTTGGGCCATTAAGGAATTTCTGCCGGAAATCCGCAAATCTTTCCCCGAAGCGGAACTGCATATCGTTGGGCGTGGTCCGACACGAACGTTGCTATCCATGAAGCCAACGAAAGGCCTCTCGATCTGGGGTGAGGTTCCCGACGTCCGCCCCTTTATCTCAGTGACGAACTGTGTGATCGTTCCCCTGATGATTGCACGCGGTGTGCAGAACAAGGTGCTCGAAGCGATGGCAATGGCACGTCCTGTGCTCCTGACGCCGCAGGCGGCGACTGGAATTGATGCAACAGACGGCGAACATTGGCTGGTCTGTAAGCCATCGCCCACTGCGATGGCAGGGCGGATCAAGACGCTGCTGAACGCTCCAGACCACGCCTTTGAAATGGGAAGTGCGGCGCGGCAATTTGTGCTCGATCATCACGATTGGGACGCAACGTTGGCACCGCTCGAACGGCTCATTGGCATGAGCGAAAGCGAGGCCCGTGATGCAGCCTGAGGCAGTCCGTTCGGATACAGGACCCCAACGACCCCTTACGCAAATGTCGCAAGCCTGGCGCGCGTCGTTCGCCGTGCTGTTAGTCGGCGCTTTGGCGGTTGTGGCGCTGGCCGCGCGCGAATGGGGTGAGATGTTTCACCAATGGTGGCATATCGACACCTACACCCACATTCTGCTTGCTCCGGTCATCATCGGGTGGCTGGTTACGCTCAAATTTGGGGAACTTGCCAAGCTTGAACCGGAGCCATGGTTTCCGGGGCTCTTGATCGTTGCCGCTGGATTGAGCTTGTGGATCCTTGGCCGCGCGAGCGAGATCAATATAATCGCGCATGCTGGGGCGGTGGGCGTGTTGCAGGGTGTGGTGGTAACCGCAATCGGGCCGCGCGCCGCGCTGGTGCTGGCGCTGCCGATAGCCTTTGGTGCCTTCCTGGTCCCGATAGGTGATGAGTTTATTCCGGTATTGCAGGCCATTACCGCTGAAATTGCGGTTGCGCTGACATTGTGGAGTGGCATTCCAGCGGTGGTTGACGGCATCTACATCGACACACCCGTCGGCCTGTTCATTGTTGCAGAAGCGTGTTCGGGGGTGAAGTTTCTCGCCGCAATGATCACGCTCGCAGTGCTAGTTTGCTTCACCCGCTTTGACAGCTGGCGACGCCGTGCGGCTTTCATGGCGGTTTCGGTCATCGTCCCGATCATCGCCAATGGCATCCGCGCATGGGGCACGATCTATATTGCGCAAAGTCAGGGCGTCGAATTTGCCGCCGGGTTCGATCATATTTTCTATGGCTGGATTTTCTTTGCAATGGTTGTCGCGTTGATCCTGTCCGCTGCATGGCGTTATTTTGAACGCGAACCGGAGGAATTCGGTTGGAGCACCGCGCAAGTCGGCGCATTTGCCTGGCTGCAGAAGTTGGAGTCGGCGCATACCGCTCCCGTCACCGCGCTGGCTGGCTTTGCCGGGCTTACAATACTGGCGGGCATGACCGCTGCGATTGTGGCCCCCGCTGCATTGGGCTAAGCGCAGCAATAGCCATGTGCGGGATCGCCGGACTCTTTCATGCTGAAACGCCCAAGCCCGTCGATCCCATGCGGATTGAGCGGATGTGCAACGCGCTGGCCCATCGCGGACCAGATGGCGCCGGCGTCTGGACCGATCACGGAGTGGGGCTGGGCCATCGCCGCCTCTCGATCATCGACCTCGAAGGATCACCGCAGCCCATGCGTTCAGCCGATAGCAGCGCGGTGATCGCCTTTAACGGTGAAATCTACAATTTCAGGGAATTGCGGCGCGAACTCGAATCTCAAGGCACGCGATTCCGGACCGCTGGCGACACCGAGGTCATCCTTGCCGCCTATCAAAGATGGGGCGTGGATTGCCTGGAGAAGCTGCACGGCATGTTCGCTTTTGCGCTATACGACCGGGACAACCGGAAATTGCTATTGGCCCGCGACCGGTTCGGGGTGAAGCCCCTGTTCATGGCGCGGTTGTCGGATGGCAGTTTGGCGTTCGCTTCTGAACTGAAAGGCCTGCTCGCCCATCCGTTGATGCGCCGCCGTGTCGATCAGACCGCGCTCGATGCCTATATGACTTGGGGTTACGTCCCCGACACGCATTCGATCCTGTCTGGGGTGGAGAAACTGGGCGCGGGTCATTTTCTGCTGATTGAGCAAGGCAAGCCCGTGCCTCTTCAGCGCCGCTGGTGGGACATCAGCTTTGGCGAACGAGCCAGCGGCAGCGAAGCCGATCTTTCGGCAGAGTTGGTGCATCTGATGCGGCAAGCGGTGCAATCGCGGATGGTTTCCGACGTGCCGCTCGGTGCATTCCTTTCAGGCGGGGTTGATAGCTCCAGCGTAGTAGCGTTGATGAGCGAGGCGAGCGCCGAACCTGTGCGGACGTGTTCGATCGGCTTCGACGTCGCCGCGCTTGATGAAACCAGTTACGCGCAGACTATCGCTGACAAATTTGGCACGGCGCACGAATCCCGCACGGTTGGGCAGCACGACTTTGGCGCAATCGATCAGCTTTCGGCGATGTTCGATGAACCTTTTGCCGATGCCTCGGCCCTGCCAACCTGGCGGGTGTGCCAATTGGCCCGTGAAAAGGTGACCGTTGCGTTGTCGGGAGACGGTGCAGACGAAGCCTTTGCTGGCTATCGGCGACAGATCTTTCACCACAATGAGGAACGACTGCGCGCGCTGCTGCCCAAGGGCTTGCGTCAACCCTTGTTCGGAACATTGGGCCGGGCATGGCCAAAGGCGGATTGGGCACCGCGTCCGCTGCGCGCCAAATCGACACTGCTCGCGTTGGCGGAGAACGGTGAGGAAGGCTATGCGCGCGGCCTGTCAGTGATGACGCCTGAGGCGCGCGGTGCGCTGTATTCCAACGAATTTTCCGCAGCATTATCCGGCTTTCGTGCGGAGGATGAATTGATTCGGCTGATGGCGAATGCTCCAGCACAGAGCGGGCTTGACCGCGCACAATATGCCGATCTTAAATTCTGGTTGCCCGGCGATATTCTGACCAAGGTCGACCGCACCAGCATGGCCGTCAGCCTCGAAGCGCGTGAACCGTTGCTCGATCACCGGCTTGTCGAATTTGCGGCGCGGCTTCCCGAAAACATGCGGGTGCGCCGCGGGACCGGCAAGTTTCTGCTGAAGAAATGCATGGAACGCTATTTACCGCAGGAAATTCTCTACCGCCCAAAACAGGGCTTCGTTACACCAATCGCGGATTGGTTTCGGGGCCCATTGAGCGGCGCAGCGCGCGCGATATCTTCTAGTTCCATCATAACGCAATCTGGTTGGTTTCAGCCGCGCGCGCTGGCGGAGTTGGCAGACGCACATATCGCCGGACGCAGCGACAATTCGCGGGTTCTGTGGCAATTGTTGATGCTGGAAAAATCGCTGTCCCAACTTGATGTCACCGCCTGAACGCTTGTGAGCGGCTTGATTTATCCACAAGTGGTCAAATATTGTCGGCAATTTTTTGGTCTCTTGACCCGATTTGAGACTCGCCCTGCCGTAATAGCTCAAATAATTCATTGCCAGATTTCGCTCCCTTGGATTAGAGTCTGCGCGTAGACGGCAAAACAGCCGCACAAATGCCTGACTGCACAAGGCGTTGGGCGTACAGGGTCGAACCGGAGTAACGCGCAATGGACAGCAGCGCCAGCAGGGCAGTTCCATTAACAGATGAAATTGAATTGCTCGCCGAAAGCGCGCTCCACGCGTCAATCCCAAAAGAATTGGTTGCATTGGGGGAACTTGACGTTCTCTATGAAGGCCGTTCAGCGACGCTTTGGACTTACATGAATCCCAAGGGGCGACCCAGTTTTACTCCAATTATGCTCAACGATTTTGAACGTTGGCAGGATCTAATCGAGCAAGGGTTCGGCCCGGACAAGGTCCCATTGCGTTATCTTGTGCTCGGCAGCCGATCGCCAGACGTTTTCTGTTTCGGCGGTGATCTTGAATTGTTTCAGCGGTTGATCCGAGAACGCAAGCGCGAAGCTCTGGTTGAATATGGCCATCGCTGCTGCCGAATTCTCGATCGCAATATTCGCACGCTTGGTATTCCCATGCTGACGATTGGAATGGTGCAGGGCACGGCATTGGGCGGCGGGTTTGAGGCTCTGTTGTCGTTCGATTATATCGTCGCGGAAAAGCAGGCGACGTTTGGTCTCCCCGAAATCATGTTTGGCCTATACCCCGGTATGGGCGCACACGCATTCCTCGCGCGGAAGCTTGGAAGTGCGATGGCCGACCGGATAATCGTTTCTAATGAAACGTTCACAGCGCAGCAGATGTACGACCTTGGTTTGGTTCATGCCTTGGCGGAGCCCGGAGACGGGGTGAATGCGGTGCGAGATTTTATCAAGAAATCGGATCGCCGCCATGCCGGTCTTGTCGGATCGCGCCGCGCAATCAAGGAAGTGTGGCAGCTGCACCTTTCAGAACTCAACCGCATCACTGAAATGTGGGCCGACACCGCCTTGCAATTGCGCGAGCAGGATCTGAAAGTCATGAGCCGTCTGGTCGCTGCGCAGGCCCGTCTGGCAGAGCGCATCGCCGCAGCGTAAACCGCGATTCAATGCTCAGCGCCATGGCCCAGTGCCATATATTCGTCGCTTTGCATTTCATTGAGTCTGCTCGCAGTGCGTTCAAATTCAAACGATCCATCGCCCGCAAGATAAAGCGTATCCGGACCGGCCTCTGCGGTGGCAAACAATTTGACCCGGTGTTCGTACAGGGCATCGATCAAGGTAACGAAGCGCGCGGCTTCATTGCGCTTGTCAGGCCCCATCTGGGGGATGCCAACCAGAATCACCGTGTGAAAGGCGCGCGCTATCGCAAGGTAGTCGGGCGCGCCGCGCGCTTCGCCGCACAGCCGTTTGAAGCTGAAAACGCCCACGCCCTTTAGCGATTTGGGAACATGGATTGACCGTTTTGCCCCGATGGCCAGCTCTGCCGATGGCACATTGGCAGCATCTTCGGGTGCGAAATCGGTTAGACGGAAGAACACCTCGCGCACCTTGGCCGTCGCTTCCTCACCAGTGGGAGCATACCAGCTGGCCATATCGCCAATCCGGTCGAGCCGGTAGTCGGTCGGTCCATTCAATCCGACGACATCCAGCTCTTTCTCGATCAGATCGATGAACGGCAGGAAATGTTCGCGGTTCAACCCATCCTTGTAGAGATCCCCCGGCGGGCGGTTGGACGTGGTGACGATCGTCACTGCATGTTCAACCATCAGCGCTCTGAACAGGCGGCTCATGATCATGGCATCGGCTGAATTGCCGATCACCATCTCGTCAAAGGCCAAACATCGCACTCCGCTGGCTATCGCCGCAGCGACGGGTGCGATGGGGTCGCCGGTCTGGTTCCTGCGCTCCAGACGGATGCGTTCGTGAACCTCCTGCATGAATTCGTGGAAGTGAACGCGGCGTTTGGCACGAATATCGAGGCAATCGTGAAACAGGTCCATCAGCATGCTCTTGCCGCGTCCGACGCCTCCCCACATGTACACGCCGGTAATTGCGGCGGGCTTTTGCGGGCGCAGCCTGCTTGCGAGGCGGTCGAGCAATCCTGCTTTGCCTGTTTGCGCAGCGGCCTCCAGTTCTGACTGCGCCTGACCAAGCCGGATGGCGGCGCGGCGCTGATCCGGATCGGGTTGCAGTTCCCCCCCCGCAACGAGTTCGTCGTAGCGCGAGAGGACTTTCATCACCGTTCCTTGCGCGCCGCGAATTTGCGGATGATACCGCTGTATGCGGCCACCCGGTCATCGTCCTGCACAACCTCGCCGCGCACGAACATCAGCTTTCCGGTCTCGCGCATGATCTCGGTCACGGCATCCAGAGGGCGGCCTTCATCGCCGCCGCCGATGAACTGCGTCGAAAGCTCCAGCGTCACCGATGGTCCGGCGTTGCCGCTGCCGATCACATGCATCGTTGTGAACATCGAGATGTCGATCAAGCCCAAAGTCACCGCGCCGTGAATGATCCCTTGCAGGTTCATGTGGCGGCGTTCCGGAAACATCCTTAGCCGGCATTTGTCCGCTTCTCGGCGCGTAATGAGCCTGCCCATCACCGCTCCGTTGAACAGCGTTTCATCCCTAAGGTTCCAGTGATGCCAGCCCGGATTTGCCGGGTCGGGCAGATGGTCGAATACGTCCTCTGGCAATCCCACGAATCAGATCGCGCGTTCGGCCATCAGCTTCTTGGTTTCGGCAATCGCCTTGGCCGGGCTCAGGCCCTTGGGACAGACGTTCGAGCAATTCATGATCGTGTGGCAACGATACAGACGGAACGGGTCTTCCAGCTCATTGAGCCGTTCGCCCGTCATCTCGTCGCGGCTGTCGGCCAGCCAGCGATAGGCTTGCAGCAGGATCGCCGGGCCCAGAAATTTGTCTGAATTCCACCAATAGGACGGGCACGATGTCGAACAGCACGCGCACAGAATGCACTCATAAAGTCCGTCCAGTTTCTCGCGCTGTTCGGGCGATTGCAGCCGTTCCTTGCCCGAAGGCGTCGGGCTGACGGTTTGCAGCCATGGCCGGATCGAGGCGTATTGCGCGTAGAAATGGGTGAAGTCAGGGACCAGATCCTTGATCACGTCCATATGGGGCAGGGGAGTGATGCGAATCTCGCCCTTCAGATCCTCAATCGCGGTGGTGCAGGCGAGACCATTCTTACCATTGAGGTTCATCGAACACGAACCGCAAATCCCCTCGCGGCAGGACCGGCGAAAGGTCAGCGTCGGGTCAATCTCGTTCTTGATCTTGATCAGCGCATCCAGAACCATCGGGCCGCAATCATCAAGGTTGAGCTCGAATTTGTCATAGCGCGGATTCTGACCGCTGTCGGGGTCATAGCGATAGACTTTGAACGACTTCACCCGGCCGCCGCCAGACGCCTTGTGCACCTTGCCGTCTTTGCGGATGGTCGAATTCTTTGGAAGGGTGAAAGTCGCCATTATCTCTTGATCCCTGATTGCCCCGGCATCCTATCTAACGCATGAGCGATGTGAGGCAAGACGCGAAGTGATGCCTGGTTTGCGCAGAGTTTTGCGCTGCGCTCAACTCTGCATTGTGGCCTGACAGCGAAGGGCGTGTTTGCAAAAACCCGATTGCCCTCATAAAATATTGAAATATATATTATTTTGGATTTCGTGGTAAGACTCTGTGACTTTCCAGAAACGCTGCGATCAAAGGAGAGTGGCTCGCAACTTTTCGGGAACTTCATGGACATTCGCCCGCTTTAGCGCACATGCAGAGAGTAGGAAACTGGCCAGATTCCTGCCCACGTAGCGCCGCCGTGTTCGGCAGCAGCGGAGGGATCGGAAAGGCGCTATGTGAGGCATTGGCACAGCGTGGATGCGAAACCATTCATGCCGGTTCGCGCAGCGGAGTTGAACCCGTTGGGCCGCAATACCGCCCTTTCACCTTTGATCTTGAAGACGAAGCCAGCATCCAATCCGCAGCCGAGGCGATGCAGGACAATCCGCCCGAATGGGTCATCATTGCTACTGGAGTTTTGACGCTACCCGATGGCACCGGACCAGAACGGAGCTACAAACGGATTGATGCCGCCGCGATGGCCAAGGTGCTGGCGCTCAATACGATCGGTCCGGCGCTGATTGCCAAGCATTTTCTTCCGCTGTTGCCGCGCGATAGACGCTGTGTCTTTGCCGCGCTCAGCGCGCGAGTCGGATCGATCAGCGACAATGGCTTGGGCGGGTGGCATTCCTACCGCGCGTCGAAAGCGGCGCTCAATATGCTGATCAGGAACTTCGCGCTCGAAATGGCGCGTTCGCATCAACGCAGCATCATCGTCGGCCTGCACCCCGGCACCGTGGACAGCCCCCTGTCAGAACCGTTTCAGGCCAACCTGCCAGAAGGCCAATTGACCCCGCCCGATGCGGCGGCAGGCAATTTGCTGGAGGTGCTGGCCGGCCTGTCGTCGGATGACAGCGGCGGTGTGTTCGATTTCGCCGGAAAGCGAGTGCCTGCCTGAGGTGGCGGGGCAGGGCAGGGTTGTCCGAGCGGTATGGCGGCTTTAGGCGAAATGACCTGACCCGCTGGGTGGCTGATATTGGGTGGTAAGCTGTCGCCTTGCGAAGCCTCTTCACCCACCCCCGCTCAGCCTGAGCTTGTCGAAGGCCATGCGCCGAGGCTACTCACCGGGAATGGAGTTC